>JAAAOM010000066.1 GCA_009908855.1 Bacteroidota bacterium | reverse complement strand
TCTATATATCCTACTATGGTCAATAAAACATTATCTATATCATCAAGTACTTCAGTGTCATCAAATCGTAATATTTTAATGTCTAATTCTAATAATTTGTTTTCCTTTTTTCTGTCTTTTTCATATATCGTTTCGATTGAGTGTGAATAGCCATCTAATTCTATCCCCAACATAAGTTCATGGCAAAAAAAGGCTAAAATATAATTGTCAACTGGTTTTTGTCTGTGAAAATCATATCCCCGCATTTGTTTACCTTTTAAAAACTGCCACAGAAAAATCTCTGACCGGGTAGAATTATTACGCAAATTTCTGGCCAGCTGTTTTAGTTTCGGATTATAGGGGATTATTTTTCGTTTTTTTTGCATGCTCCTTGACACACCCCTAGCCCCTCTCAAGAGGGGAATTGGTGATGCTAATTTAAGTTTTTAGAGAGATATAAGTGGTTTGATCTAATCATACTTTCCTGACTAAATTTAACCCACATTTTAAATCTGCTATATCCAATTATATAGAAAATCCTTAAAATAGTTACCACATTCAAATTATCGGGTGTTGCAAAGCTGAAAACAGGAAAAAAGTTTGGGATCACGATATACACTCGGTTACCGGTTTTTGTATTCTTACGGGACTAAGCAATGGCTCATCAGGCACCTGAATTATTGATCGTAATAATGAAACATGGATGAATGGCGCGATGCCTCCGCTTTGGCTTCCAGTATACGACGAATAAAGTCGTTGCCCTTTTTATTCTCCGTACTGCATTGAATACTCATATAATCGGTATTGGCATAAAAGGAATAGAAAATTTCCTGCTTGTACACATGTAATTTGTAAAAAGGGACTACCCAGGCATAAATTTCCTGTAACGACCGAAAATTTAAAATAATGCCACCCGGTCGTAATTCTATATTACAATAATGCTTGGTATCACTGGTGTTGAGTATCTGTTGAATGGAATCACTGCTCTCCTTAATTAAATAACGAGTTGAACCCAATCCGCCCATTTTGATGCGATCCCATAGCGAAAATGCCTTGCCCACAAAGGCATTGATCTCTTCTTTGGTCTTTTTATCGTTACGGGTAATTTTTTTAATCATACCATACAAATAAGTCTTTATATACTAACTTATTAATTCTTAAATTGTTTACTAATAATTTTTCCGATTTGTATCCATTATTACTCATCTGTTTACATGTATAATATGATTATGGTCATCAATATCCGGTATTCGCTCAGTATTTAGCTGAATGGTTTTAATTTCATCTTCGTTTTCCAATTCCAATATAATCTGTTTGGTTCCATTCTTCCATTCATCCATTGACCGGGTAATGGTATTTGTTGTACCATCATTATAAGCTATTTCAATTTTAACAGGTAATGGCAGCGCACCAATGCGCTTAACAACTAACTCTCCCTGCTTAAATTCCAACCCCAGGTCAGGATAACCCAATTGATAAAACCATGCATTCCAAAACCAATTATAGTTTTCACCGAGCACATTATTAAAAGTATAAAACATATCGTAAGGTGTGGGATGCTTGCCTTTCCATCGCTCAACAAAAGCATGAAACGCATTTATAAATGCCTGTTCACCAACCATGTTCATAAAAAGCTCATACGCCACTGCCGGCTTCAGATAATACTGAAAAAACATATTATCCTGATTGATAGATGAATAGGCATTGATGATCTGATGATCCTCCTGCAAGGCATAATATTCATACACATCCATTACATTACCGAGATTCCCGAACCGGTCGCGGTCCGCATACTGGTCCATGTCATGTACATCACGCATGTAACGTCCGGTAAATAGTGCTGTAAGACCTTCATCCATAAAAGGATACCGTTTTTCATTGAAGCCGGTCATAAACGGACAGTAGTTGTGAAATATTTCGTGAAATGTAACTGTGTATAAAAATGTTGTATCCTCTGTGTCGGCATTGTTTGCGATCATTGGAAACTCCATGCCGCCTCCCAAATTTCCGTTGAATGTTATTGAATGGTCGTACGGATAAGGAATTGCCGGCAATTTGCCGGAAGCATATTGAAGTGATGTACGGGCAATATCAATTACCTTAGGATACAGTTTAGCATCAGGATGATAGGCCACTTCGGTAAACACCTTTTTATCGCCGATGGATACACTGGTTGCATCCCATAAGTAATTTTGTGCTGTACCAAAAGCAAAATCAGGTACCCCGTCGGCTCTGTACCGCCATAAATTACTTTTCAGCATGTCCTTATCAAGATCGTTTTTACCCATTAATTGTACATTTTTTTCTGAATTCCGGGCTTCTTGAATTTTCCTGTAAAGCGGTTTCTTATAAACCTCTTCGGCATTTTGTAATGTGCCCGTTGCCCATACATAAAATCCTTCGGGTACTTCAATGGTCACCTCATAATTATTAAAATCGTTGTAAAACTCCTGAGCCCCTTTGTGGAACAACCTGAAATCCCAGCCTTTCATGGATGTAAAGCTGTTCAAATCGTCATACACAGCTATTTGCGGGTAAAAATACCCGATAAACCAGGCATTGTCCTTGTAATAACCAATTCTTCTGAATTCCTTTTCAACCGGTATGGGTGTTGACCAGGCGCACTGTAATTGCAGATTTTCACCGGGTAACAACGGTTTTGCCAGTTTAATGGCCAGGTTGGTTCCCCTGAGCGTTAAAACAGAATCATTGAACAATATGCCTTCGTCGTTAATTACGATGGTATCGAGGTAAACCCCCTCATGAATATTTTCAGGATTCAGGTTGATATTACGTCTTGCATTGGCCTTGTACATATTTTGATACAAGCGCAATACCAAGTGATTGAGTGTATCCGGACTTTGGTTGTAATAGGTTACATGTTGCTTTCCGTGAATCTTCTTTGCAGCCGTATCTAAACGTACATCAATGCTATAATCAGCTTGGTTTTGCCAATAATTCGGGCCGGGATTGCCATCCCTGCTTCGGGTACCCTTTTCAACTGCCTGTTGATAATACATGGGTTCGTATAAATCAATTTCCTGGGCTGTTGACAAAGATGAATAAGCAATAATAATCAATAAAATGGAGCACATTCGGAACATATACATAATAGATTGATTTAGGTGTTTAAAAAGATATATTCAACCGATCAGAATCAATGCTAAACCCGCCCATAAAGCATACAATAAAATTTGCAGCCTCAATCCTGTCCGGTTGCGATGATTCAAAGATACAAATCCCTTATAGAATAATTTAATATAGGGTTGTTTTAA
>JAAAOM010000029.1 GCA_009908855.1 Bacteroidota bacterium | reverse complement strand
CGAATATTCGTGAACGACGGTATTGCAGGTTTTAATTTGCGGATGAATGTATTTCATACAAAGTAGAAATAAGGTTGAGAACATAAAATCTCAACCTTATGTTTATAATGGCATTGTTTAATTCAATAAACCATTAAACATCCAACCCATTTTTTCCGTAATAATTTTATGTATGATTGCGGATATTCAAAATTTTTTACTCGTTATGTTTTATACATTAGTTCTAAAATCGATCATTCGGTCGTTTGTTTAAAATAATTTTGGAGTTTGTTCTCAACCCATTCGGGCGCAGTTCCGGGATACCGTGATACCCGATCAACAAATACAGTGGTGGAATCGGCCCGGCAAACCAATTTACCGGTTTCATTGGTCATTTCAAACTCAAATTCAAAACGCACCAATGGCATTTTATATATGGTTGTTTGAATGGTTAGTAACTCATCGTAATAGACCGGATATTTGTACTGAATATTGAAATTTATAACAGGAAGCATAATGTTATTCTCTTCCAAAACGCGATCGTTAATCCCATATTTTCTTAGCAATTCAGTACGTGCCTGGTGACAGTAGGTCACATAATTGGCATGGTATACATAGCCCATCTGGTCAACCTCATTATAGCGTGGCCTGAGTTGTATTTTATCGGAAATCATTCGCTTTCAATGTTTGATTCTATGTATCTTCTCAAATCATTCATTTGGAAATTGTACGTTCTTCTGAGCCTGCCCAGCCTTTCGTTGGTAAATTCAATGGGTACATCGATTGATTGGGCCAGTTTCTCAGCGGGTATATCATATTTCACGGCCAGTTCGTTAAGCGTCATGTAGCCATATACCTCAATTTCGGATTTGGTGTGGCTATGCCTGACTTTATCAGATTTGTTTTGAGCCGAAATCTTCGCCGTTCCTGCAGCCTGTATTTTATGATAATCGTTATCATTGGTGTTATGAGTACCTGTTTCGTTATGATATAAATGATATGGTTCATCCGGCTTTACTTCCGGATTAAGAAACAACGGCAGTACGCTAATTACCAGGGTTATAACCACCAAAAGCGAGATGAGAATAACACGCCATATTTTATTACTGATCATACCCTTGAATATTCTTACAATCTGTTTCCAATGAAATACAATATGCAGGAGTATCAGAAATAGCAGTATAAAACTAAGAATTAGATGTATGCTTCCCCACTGATGACGGTCTAATCCCCGGAAATAAAGGTCAACATTACGACCATACACTTCATTGCGTTTAAATCCGGGGATGAGTACATATTTCATGAGAAATCCGATACCGGCGATACCCATCAATACCACAAACATGATCATATCGATGGTTAAATTGAGTTTGGATTTATTGATCTTTCCTGACATTAGATAATATTTTTTAGATTCCACATTGAACTTCAGACGATTATGTTTATTTCATTTCTTACGACCGTATCACTTCCCATATATCCTGCATCGTTTTGGTAATTGATGATTCGGGTTTGTATTCAATAATTGATTTACCTTCATTTATAGCAGCCACCATATCCTTCATAAAAGGCAGACGAGCAATAACCGGTATATTTATCGATTCCAGATATTTTTCTATTGCCAGAGCCATTTCGTTGTTCAGATCATATTTATTGATGATGACATACATCTCAATATGAAAGGACTGTACCAGTTCAATTAATCGTTGCACATCATGAAGTCCGCTTATCGAGGACTCTGTAACAATCAGAACACAATCTGTACCGGCCAGGGACGAAATACTTGCACAACCTATCCCCGGAGGGCCATCATTAATAATAACACGAGCCTGTTTTTCCATGGCAAGTTCACGACCTCTTTTACGTAACTGTGTTACCAACTTGCCCGAGTTTTCTTCACCCGGTTCCATACAGGCATGCACCAGATTTCCAAACCGGGAGGCGGATACATACCAGCAATGGTTACTATTCTCAAAGGAATAGATTGCCTGAACAGGGCAGATTCGTTCACATAAACGACAACCTTCGCACTGAAAATGATTGATCTCCAGGTTCTCTGTGGCATTTTTATGTATAGCGTCAAACCGGCAATAGTCGATACATATATTGCATTCTGTGCATTTCTCCGGTTCAATGGTCATTTTCCAACCGCTGGTAAAGGTGTGTGTTTCCTGAATATCGGGATGGAAGATCAAATGCAGGTCAGACGCATCCACATCATTATCGCAATACACCTCATTATTGGCGATTGATGCCAGGGCGGCCGTAATACTTGTTTTACCGGTTCCTCCCTTACCACTTAAAATAGTTATCTCCTTCATATTGAAGTATTTTACGGTCAATATTGGTTATGAATGCCTGAAAACTGTTTTCAATGGCATGGGGAATGTGATTGAATAATTCACCATTGGCATAATTTGATGCATATTCTTTCAGAAACGGTATTTCTCCCAGTAATTCAATGTTTTCAGTTGCCAGGTAGTTATGTATCAATGTACAGCCAAACCCTGTTTTATTGATCACTACGCCATAAGGTTTTTTTAATTCCTGCACTAAATCCACCATTATTTTAAGGTCGTGCAATCCAAACAGCGTGGGTTCGGTGACAAGAATCACATAATCGACATCGCTAACTGTTTGTACTACCGTACAACTGGTTCCGGGGGGTGCGTCATAGATAACCAGGTCATTTTGCTGCGATATTGATTTTTTAGCCGCTTTAACCAGCATGGATTGCATGGCTGAACCAATTTTTAGTTTCCCTTCAACAATGCCATTTCCTATTGCGGTACGAAAACATGAAATAGTTCCAATGGCCTCCTTTTTTTCATGTATGGCTTCCTCCGGGCAGGCAACCAAACAGGCTCCGCATGAATGGCACAAACGCTTGTTGACCTCTGCAAATCCGGCAGGCGGTAAAATCACAATGGCGTTGAATTCGCAATATTCTGCGCATTTAGAGCAAAAGGTACATTTTCCCGTATCAATTTCAGGGATAAGCTGGTAAAAATTCTCTTCATGTTCTTTTTGCGCCTCCTTAAAAAAAAGGATGTCATCCGGTTCTTCCACATCGCAATCAACCAACTGTACCTTTTCACTCACCTGTTGAGCCAGGTAATGATACAGATTAACAGATACGGAAGTTTTGCCTGTTCCTCCTTTACCGGAGGCAACCGCAATTTTATAAGCCATGATGATATATATTATATGACATGACAACCAGTTCGTTTATTGGTGCATTTAATAATTCACTGGTTGAATCACATTTTGCTATAATTAGGTCGGCCTGATCAAATCTCTGTAGGAATATTTCCGACCCATGTTCAAGAATGGTAGAAGGGGTATTAAAACCATTGGAAATAACATTTGCAACTTCGCTTATCCCAACATGGTATGCATCACGCAAGGTAACATCATTAATAACAGGAGCTTTAGGCACCATACAAGTAGTATTTGAATGGTACATGGTTTTAATATGACATAAATAACAATCAGATTTCATATCATTCAGATATTCATAAAATTAATGATCACAATAATTCTCCCGGAAATTGAGCGCACCATTTAAAAAACCTTCGGTCAACTGTTTTGAAGACATGTAGGGCGCGCCTGCAAACACATTAATTCCATAATGTTTAAATAGCGCTATGGCTTTTTGACCGATACCACCGGCCAGAATATCTGTTACTCCCTGTTCAGCCAGCCATTTGGGTAATAATCCGGGTTCGTGAGGTGGCGGTACAATGGCTTCTTCATTTGTAATCGTACCTTCATAACATTCGAGCACGGCAAATTTTTTGCAATGGCCAAAGTGTGCGTCTAACTCATCGAGTTCATTCACAGGAATAGCAATTTTCTTCAGCATGTTTTTTATTTATTAAGTAATTCAATATTAATTATTTGATACGTTGTATGATATCTTCAACAGTAAGGTTATTTTCGCGCACCACCACAACCTGAATTTCAAATTTATCCAGTAAGTTTTTTGCTTTCGGACCAAAATCACCTGAAATGATCCGGTCTACCTGAAGTGAAATCATTTTTTCAGCCGTTTTGGTTCCTGCACCATTATTCAGGTTGGTATGCCGGTTTTTCATAAATTCAATTTGACGTGTTTCGTCGTTGTATAAACAAATCCACTCAGCACGACCGAATCTTTTGTCAAACCGTGCTGATACATTGTTATTGGATGAAGTAATAGCAATCTTCATAATTTATGTTTTTTGGTAATTTAGTAGCTCCAGGTTATCTGATGTGCACAAGGGGCACGCGTTATGGTGCATTTTTTTTGGTATGGTAAATCTTGCATGGCAATTATTACATAGTATCCAGTTTTTATCCAGCAGTGCATTGCCATACACAGCCTTTATTTCTTTAGTTTCGACCAGTGCAGCGGCTATTTTTCGGCGGGCACTTTCGTATATACGCGCAAAGGTAGGTCTTGAGATTCCCATTAAATCTGCCGCCTCTTTATGATTTAGCAAATCATAATCCGTTAGTTTAATAGCTTCATACTCTTCATATAAGAGTTCCACCGATTCCTGCTTTTCATGATTTACTCCATAAGGTTTGTATCCTGTAAAATTTGGCGGAGCAACTATTTTCCTGAGTCTTCTGCGTCTGGGCATAATAAAATTTCAGTTATTATGAGAATATTCTTAATACAAATATAATGAGAATAATCTCACATTGAAATAGCTATCCGGAAAAACGAGTTACCCCTTTGATGTTATACAACAGGAAAATGAAGGACAGAAAAATTGGAAATGCGTTCATTCACGGAATCGTGATGGTTGTGTCATAATTGGGGCAGTGATTGCGTGTGTTTGGGCAGCCATACTCTTTGACATGTTTTGGTAGGTGCGCTGGCTTCTTGAGCGACTTGGCAATCCCGAAAAAAAGAGTTCGGGACAAGTTGTGTATGGATGCGAAGCCGTGGCTATCATTTCTCCAGGTTTTTAAATATTCTAATCAGGTAATCCTTATTATTTTCAATGAACAGAACATTGTTTTTTGCAAAATCTTCTTTTGTTGTTCCGGTTCCTTCTCCCCATCTGTCTCTTACCTCATTGAAAGCGGTGTAAGACAATATAAAAGCAGAAACTGAAAATGAAATATCTTTTTTGTCTTTGGTTAATTCTTGTTGAATCTTTTGTCCCAATTCAGGAGCTGATTCTTTACACCACAGTATTTTGGGATTATTAAAGTGATTGTCTACAAGAAAAACACCTTTTGGGTCAAGGAAATAAATGTATTGCTTATTTTTATTTACAACCCATAAAATAAAGTCAGGATAAAAGGATGAGCTTTCCATGAAAAACCCGATTCCTTTAACTGATAGGTTCCGTAATACAAACAATTCTTTTCCTTCGAATAAGTCATTCTTTTCTTTAACAAATTCCCGTAAATGCTTTAGAAAATCTCTTTCACCTTCATTTAATCGGGTTGGAACCGTTTTTATTTCCTTGTACTTTTTACCGTCTGCAATAGATGCTATCGGAGAATATAAGTGCTTATCAAAATGGATGGATGGAAGTGTTTTTGTATCACTTTCATACATTTCTTTAACGCTCTTTTCCAATTCCTTTATAAATACTTCATGTTTCTTTGGAACCTTAACAATCATTTTTTGTGAGGCGGGAAACATTTCTGCATGTGTTTCATGGTCGAGTAGGTCGTAAGTTAAATATTTCGACAAGAATTCTTTTTCTTTATCTGTGTAAAATTTATTGATATAATCTTTTACCAGACTTACAGCAACAGCATGAACTTTGCCTGAAATAGCTTCGTTCAAACCAAATTGTTCTTTGTGGCTATATAGATTAAAATTGCCATCAGTAATTAATTGTTGAATAACTGTAGCTTTGATAATTAAATTACTGTAACCTTTGATTAATTTATACCGATTAGCTTCTAATACAAGCGCCTCCAAATCAATAAAATTGATGAATTGTTTTAGAAAATTCTCAAAATATGGTTCACTGTCTTCAGCTACTTGAGAATTAAATCCACCTGCTGCAATGCTTACTTTATTGCGTAAATCAATGGTAACTCGTTTCGCAATCTGGCTGTTATATTCTAATTCAACAATCTCTTCCTTAAAGTTCTTATCTTTTTGTTTGCGGAAAGTCATTATCTGACCATTCCATTTTTCTTCATTATTTAATTTAATTTCAATCGGGTATTCGGTGTATTCCGGCACTTCATTTTCTATCTCAACCAAAAAGCGATTCATGTAAGAAGCATTTAAACCCATGATTGAGATGTTTTGTAATGCCCTGATAAAATACGGGGCATTTGCTTCTTCTCGTTTAAGTGAGAAGTTTTTTCCTTTTAAACGCACACCACGACCAAATAACTGAATAATTTGAGCTCCTTCACTTTTACCCATGTTCATTAAGCCCATGCTGGAAACACGCCATGAATTCCATCCTTCAATAAACTTTTTGGAGCCAATAAGTATGTTTATTGTCGAGTTGGTTTCTGAAATCGCCTGAAATAGTGATTTTGTAAAATTATCATCCTGAATACTTAATTCTCCTTTGGTATCAGCCTCCAATGTTTTGGCATATTTGGGAACATCACCAATATTGATAACTGCAAAATAGTTATCGCTGGTTTTGGTTTTGAGTGCTATTTCTCCGTCTGCTTGTTTTACCTGAAAGGCTTCAAGACTGCCAATGCCATTGAAAACCTTATTTAATATTTCTTCGGCTACAGGCTTGTTATCTTTCAGGTATTGAAATCGTGGTTTGAAAATATCATCGCCATCTTTATCTCTTAAATCGGATTGCTCTGAAAGAATTTTATTAATTTGTTGTTGTAACTTTTGTGGTGAGGAAAGGATAAATTTGAAGAAATTTACAATCCTTGTTACATCTGAAATATTTTGTTTATCTCCCTGGGTTAAACTGCCATTTGAACTGATTACCCTACTTCCAACAAATACCCAAAGAGGCTTTTCAATATTGTATTGTCTTAATTCGTCTTGAAATTGTTCAAATAAAACCAATTGCTCGTAATAACCTAATAAACTCCCTGTTAGTAAAAGGCTGTTTTGTTCTTCGCTGTATTCATTAGTTGCATCAAGATTGAAAACGCTAAAATCCTTTCCGTAGCCATCGGTGTAAAAATGGCGATAGGAATAATCGAATATGATGGATTTGGCATATTCATTGAAAAGGAATTTGTTTTTATCGGTTATTACCTGACCAAATGTCGCAGAATATTCAAAAGTGAATGAACCATCACCACGAGTTAAGTGCTGCCGGAGATTTTTCCAGGTTTGTTCTTCCGATTTTGAACCTTTATGCCCTTCATCTATAAAAACAAGATTTTTTGATTCGGAAAAATAATCCACATCAACACTTATACCTTCGCCTTCTTTGTCTTTTACCAGTTTGGTGATTTCCAGGATTAAGACTTCGCCTTCCTTTGTTTTCAGGCTTTCTTCACTACCTGAATACAGTTTTGCATCAATGCCGCTTTCGGTAAAGCTTTCGTAATGCTGACGGCTCAATCCTTCGTTGGGTGTAATGAGAATAATATTTTCCCAATCGTTTTTGAAGTACTTGGTAGCTTGCCAATAATTACAATGCATTATCAGAGTTTTTCCGCTTCCTGTTGCCATCCAGTAGGCAAGTTTTTTCAGGTCGTTTTTAGTGAATGTTTCAATGTTTTTAAAGTCGGTTTCCCTTTCTAACAATACATTAAGTTGTTGAATCAGTGTTTCTTTTTGGTTGCTGTATAGGTCAAAAAAGTATTCGGTAAAAAGTAACGAAAACCACTGATAATATTTGAATGAAAAGAAAGGTTCAGCCCGGTTTTCCCTTAGTTTTTTTTCATACCCTTGTATGGCTTCATCGTAAAGTTGAATCAGGTTGTCTTCTACTTTTTTGTTTGGGTTCGACATTATTGTCGCTGCAAAAAAAGTATGTCCCGTTGAGCTTGTTCCGGTTTCCTTGTTGTTAAAATCGTCACGCAGTTCTTCAAAAGTATCGTAGCCAAACTGCCCGAGTATATAACGAAATAATATGAGTTGTTTACTTAGTTGCATATCTTTTTTGTTTCTCGCTAAGACGCTAAGGCGCAAAGTTTTGTTTCTCGCAAAGGCGCAGAGGCGCAAAGTTTTTTTTCTTGGCGTCTTTGCGTCTTTGCGTGCAATTATAAATTGTTTACTATTCTTGTAATCCCATTCTTGATTAGCGCTTCGTTAAAATTAATCAATAAGCCTAACTTCAATCCTGTTAATTTTAAATATGTTAGGACTTGTTTTTGATGAACCGGTAATATACTTTCTACTGATTTTATTTCAATTAACACTTTGTTTTCAACTATTAAATCTGCCCTGAAACCCTGTTCCATTTTAATGTCTTTCCAAATAACAGGGATGGCTTGTTGCTTTGAAACTTTTAATCCTTGCTTTGTGAGTTCATGAAATAATATTTCTTCATAAACAGATTCGAATAAACCTGGCCCCAATTCATTTTGGAAGCAAGAGTTGACTATTATTTTTGATATTTCGTTTTCTGTCATATTTTTTTGTTTCTCGCTAAGACGCAAAGTCGCAAAGTGTTTTTCTTAGCGGCTTTGCGGCTTTGCGTGCAATTATTACGGTAACATTTTGTTTTTAAATACTTCTTCAATGGGTTGATACGTATATTTCTCCGGCAAATGTGCCTGTTCATTAATATAAAGTATATCAAAACTGTAACTTTCTAATTCTTTGCTGAGAACTTCCCTGTCTTTGGAATAATCTTCCAGTTTCCAGTCTTTTACGCTGCGCCAAACTGCCAGAATATTTTTGTTTGCATTGTTATGGCCATAAACAAATTGATATTTTCTGCCATTCAATTCTTTGGTAATGCATTTTTGCATGTGCAGGCCAATTAAGTAATTAAAGGTTTCAACCAAATCAACAGCTTGCTCGGTATCGTAAGTAAAGCCATCCCACACTTTTAGTTTGTAATCCCAGGGGTCTTTCATGGCTTCGGCGTTGACCAATGTTTGGCTGTTTTTGGTTTCAAACTCCAGCATGTATTTGGGTATGTATTGGTCAAACTCCAATGCTTGTTGTTGTGCATCTTTATTGGTTGTAAAGGCAATGTTTTCTAAAGCTTCCTCATATTGCTCCAAGCGCTGGTATTTGAAAAATACGCCAAGACCTTTCATGCTGCCGTTTTTAGGTTTGCCGTCTTTCCAATCGAAGCTATAGGCAATTTTCTTAATGCGGGGGATGATTACAGAATAAAAATACTCACCTTGTTCTATAAGAATAACTTTGCCATTAAAATGTTTTTGATTTAATAGCTGAACGGAATGGAATGTTGTTCCTGAACCAGCGAAGTAATCAATAATCAATGGAGTTTCTTCACCATTAGAACCAGCCTTAATACAATCTTCAACTGTAAAAACAGATTTCGGAAAAGAAAATTTTTCCTTACCCAAAATATGATTTAAAACTTGAGTTCCATGATTGTTAGCAAAATATTTACTATCAGTCCAAACTGTTTTAAAATTAAAAAGTCGTTTTGTTCTTTTAATATCCCAAACATTTCGTTTCTTAAGAAAATGTGGAAGTAATTCTTTTTGTATGCTTTCGACTGTTTGCCTTGCAAATCTCCATTTTCTTTCAATTCCATTTGGATCAATCGGATAAATTTCAATCACCCCATCTTTACGTGTAATATTCACATCTTCTGGATGATAATTCTCTGAACAGACATCTCCAAAGCCAACAATTTCCCCATTTTTAATTAAAATTGGATAGAAACAGTTCTTTGCTGCTTCTCTTTTTGAATCTTCACCAGTAACATCTCTGAAATTTCTAATATCAGCTTCATCTTCTGGTCTTAATTCTAAACCAATATGTTTGCCATCTGAAGGATAAGAAAAATATGCATATTCGTGAGTAAAGGAAAAGTTATCTCCCTGTTGACCTGATGGATTATGTATTATAGTCACACATGTATTTTCAAAATCTCCGAATTCTGATTTTAACAACATTCCTAATCTTTCCTGCTCGTTTTCATCAATTGCAGTAATATGCAATCCTTCAGTTTTCAACATTGGCTTAGCAACCTGAATTCTGTTTTGCATTAATGTCATCCAAGAGGAATGTTTAAATGTATTTTTGTATATTATTTCACTATAACCAGAATTGTATGGAGGGTCAATATAAATTATCTTTGCCTTTCGATTATACTTTTCATTCAAATTTTTTATTCCATGAAAATTGTCTGATTTTAATGCGAATCCACTAAGAAAATCTTCCAAATTAATCTTTTCAGATAATCCATTTAACAGCCAAATCTTAAATTTTTTTGAAAAATGCACCGTATCAATCGGCAGTTTCAACCACTCCTTTGCGTCTTCGCGTCTTTGCGAGAAATTAGTCTCACGCAAAGGCGCTAAGTCGCTAAGTTTTATTTTCTGCCAATCTTGAAATATTTCCTCCCCAAACAACTCTTTCCACTCCGCAACCTGCTTTTCATTCTTAATCACTTCTTCCAAAATGGGTTTGGCAGCTTTTTCGCCAATATATTCAACTAATCGGTCAATGGTAATAACCCATTCGGTGCTCAGTACAAATTTCTTTTTCTCCCATAGCTTTTTCTGGAAATCTTCAATCTGGCTAACAAATTCGATAATGGTATCGGCAATGTTTTTAAAAACTTTGATGGTTTTTACATTGTGTTTTAATCGATCAAAATAGGAATCTACTTCGGTAACATACAGGTCGTCTACGTTTATCAGTTCCGATTTTATGTAATAGTCAAGTTCGCGCTGTAAAAAGCCTTTCAGGTTCTTATGTATAAAAAAGTCGTACTTGTTTTTTCGGGTATAGTGGTTGAGTTTTTTCAGCAAAAGGGCTTTATCATCTTTGTCGGTTTCCCAAAGTTTTACCAGATTTACTTCTTTGCCATACTTATTATTTAACGCTTCAAAAGCTCTTTCGTCCAGTACATCTTGTTTGTTGTTACCTTTAAATGTTTTCTTCTCGTCATCGGTAAGTGGCCGGTACTCAAAAAAGAAGTTGGTTTCTTTTTCTCCTATTTCGGCTTCTTTTTCAGAAAGGATAAAGAAATTGGGTTCATCCGCCTTTACATTACCTTGCTCAAGCTGTGCAGAAGTAAGTTTAAAGTTAACCACCATATTGTCTTGCGGGGTAGTGATTTTAAAGGCATACTGATGAAATGTTTCGGATGACTTAATGTAATACTGGTCGTGGTTTGCCCAATAAAAATGAGTTTCTTCGCCATTGTAGGGAACCATGTATTTTTCATTTTTTCCGAAACGGCGTTTGCTGATAAAATCGCCTTTGTCGTAATAACGAGAGAAGAAAAGTGTAAGGTGGTTATAAATATGGTTTTCTGTTTCACCGGAAACTTTTGCCTCTGTAACCTGTGTTTTTATTCTCTTGTACTCAGCAATTTTCTGCTTACCAAATTTTTCCGCAGCCTTTCGCTCTTCCTCGTTTGCATTTATCCAGCCCTGAATAAACTCATCCTGTTCCAGTTCTCTTAATTGTTCGATAGCTTTTTTACTTTCCTCGGATGTGAGTGTTTGCAGTTGCTCTTGTACCTTGTCAACAAGCAAGTTATCAATAAAGTCTTTTATTTCTTTCCGCTTGTAGTGTAATATTTTATAAACACCAAAATCCAAATCCTGTGAATCGAACTGGAACAATTCATTCAGGAAGCTTTTTAGCTGTTCGAGGGCTGAAATATTATTTGCCATATTTATTTATCATTCTTAATTTCAATTAGTAAATCTTTCACTTCAACATCCAATATTCTTGCAATCTTATATAGTATTTCAAGTCTTGGTTGTTGTCGGTTTTGTACATAAGAATTAACCATGTTATAACTTTTCCCCAACTGTTCAGCTAACCATGTTTGTTTAATCCCTTTTTCCTCAAGTACCTCTTTTATTCTGTTCATTAACCTTTTATATTTTCAATCTTCTAAAATATTAAATCAGTTCTTGTATCTCATTTTTTATGATATAAATAAATCAGAAACTTATCAACAATCCGATTGTGTGTAAGGAAAATGAAGGTTCTTCACTTATACAATTTGATGCGAACCAAGATCATTATTTTTCAGGATATATCCTGCCTCCCCTTACAGTAGCACCTATCACAATGCCTGCACTTACAATAACCAGGTTCTTGATGATGTACTGGCCTTCCAGCGTAAGGGAAAAAGGGAAAATGTAGAATGTTTCTCCCGGAAACAGGAACAAAGGGGTAAAGGTTCCCAGCATCTGTAAAAACAGCAGGAGTAATGTTTCCCTTAAAAATATTTTGAACAAAAGTCCCATTCCAATTGCCACCTCCCAGGTTGCCAGGCCATATAAAATCCACTGATCGGTGATCATATTAAAAGTCAATAACTCAATGGTATTAACAGCAATTCCTTCAGCAGGGCTCATACCTTTAAAGAATTTCAGTATCCCGAACCAGAAAAAGATAATACCGATACTAATTCTTAATAAGAGCAACCCTCTTAATGCCATCCAGTTAGTGATGGCCCTGTCGATTTTGTGAAATTTGGAATCTTTTTCGCTCATTTTATAATTATATTGGCTCCCAATTTTTAAACATTCCCAAACACCGTTTGTTTATCAACGCATGAACCAGGCAACAATATCTAAATACAATCTTCAGGGAAAAGCAAAAATAAAAATTATTATCATACTGGGGATACTAACCGCTTATGTACCTTTCTCAGTTGATTCGTATTTACCGGCTATTTCAAGTATCGCCGACTATTTTGGAACCAGTGCGGCGCACATGACCTTCTCGTTAACTACTTTTTTTATTGGTTTTGCAACCGGGCAACTTGTTTATGGACCATTGCTGGACCGTTTTGGGCGTAAAACACCGTTGTATTATGGACTAATAATTAGCATATTGGCCAGTGCGGGTTGTATTTTTGCCTGGAATGAAGTCTCTTTCATCAGTTTTCGGTTTATTCAGGCGCTGGGCGCAGCCGTGGCTTCGGTGGCAGCACTGGCTATGGTACGGGATTTTTTCTCCCCTGATGAAAGTCCCAAGATATTTTCACTCCTGGTACTGATCATTGGCAGTTCGCCGCTTCTTGCACCAACGCTGGGCGGATTTATTACTGCTCATGCAGGCTGGCATTGGGTGTTTGTTTTTCTTTCCGGGATGGCTGTAATGCTCATTGCTATCATTCGTTTTTTGCTTCCTGTAAAATATGTGCCGGATAAAGATGCCACTTTAAATATCAGGCAACTGCTTATCAATTACCAGACCGTACTGCTAACACCGCAATTTACTACATACGCTTTTGCAGGGGCTTTTTCATTTGCCACGCTGTTTATTTATGTGGCCGGCTCTCCCATTATTTTTATGGAAAAACACGGCATGAATACACAAACCTTTGGTATTCTGTTTGCTCTACTCTCTGTAGGCTTCATCGGGGCCAGTCAGTTAAACATTCTTGTTTTAAAAAAATACAGCAGCGCGCAAATTTTTCGATTTGCACTTTCCTGTCAGGTTATAATAGCAATTTTATTTTTAACAGGAACGCTATACCATTGGTATGATATGAATGCCACCATTGTGCTTCTTTTTATGTTGCTTGTAACCATAGGGTTTACTTCACCCAATGGTATGGCACTAGCTCTGGCACCTATTCATAAGAACCTGGGAAGCGCCTCTGCACTGGTTGGTACCATACGCATTGGGATTGCCGGGCTTTCGTCAGGTGGTATAGGCCTTTTTGACAGTACCAATAGCCTTCCGGTGGCCGGAATGATTGCGTTTACAGTTTTACTTTCTTTAATAATTTTAACAACCGGCTCCCGTAAAATGGTGTTAAAAGGTATTGCGGTTCAGATGAAATAGGTATGTGATTTGATTACAGACCGGAACCCAAATTACCTAAACTTTTACAGCCCGTTAAGAAATACTACATTCGCTGGAAATTTGAACCATAAGATACAACGATTGAGTCACAACCAAACAACTACAAAACCAAATAAATACACATTCTCATTTGGCAAAGGGATTATTTACAGTCTTTCTGCAGCCTTTATATTTGCCTTGATGGGCGCCTTTGTAAAAATGGCCGGACAGTCGATGACCTCCGTAAATATTGTGTTTTACAGGAATGTAGTTGGTCTGATATTTATTTTATCTACCATTATTAGAAACCCATTGCAAAACAAAGGCAAACGATTTGGACTGCTCATGTTCAGAGGACTGATAGGATCGTTGGCACTGTTCGCTTTGTTTTATAACATGAGCCATATAGGACTGGGTGAAGCCATAACTTATATTCAAACCTCAACGATATGGGTAGCTGTGCTGTCCTTTCTCTTTTTGCGCGAAAAACTCAGTATTTGGGGATGGCTGGCTGTTTTTGCCGGATTTATCGGGATATTATTCGTTTTCCAACCCAACTTCAACGGAGATTCAAAAACTGATTTATTGGGTATTTTTAACGGTCTGGCTGCCGGAGCGGCCTATACTTCTGTTCGTGAATTAAAAAAACATTACGATACCCGCAGTATTGTACTCTCATTCATGAGCTGGGGAACCTTGCTATCCTTGCTGTTAATGGTACTGGCTCCCCGCATCCATGCACCCAATATGGATTTTCTGTTCACCCCTTTTCAGTGGCCTCAAGGTAGCACATGGTTATGGGTAATCCTGGTGGGTATTACGGCCATGTTGGGACAGATTTTCATTACCAAAGCCTATGGTTTTGACAAGGCCGGCATTGTATCAACCGTGGGATATACCAATATTCCCTTTGCCATTTTTATTGGCTTTTTATTGGGAGACCGCTTTCCGGATGTTTATACCATAATTGGCATGTTAATGATTATTGGTAGCGGGATTGTTATTGCCATCAGAAGGAATTATTAGATACATTTCCTATACCATCACCTTTTTAGCTACCATATCCTGTATTTTATTCTTCAACGAAGTATATGAATGATCTTCAGGATAAACCGGTTGCAGAAATTGAACCGTAACCTTCTTAAACAAACGTGGCAACATACTACCTACAGGCATGGCTTTGTGAGCCCCGTTAATGGCAACAGGAACAACGGGAACATTTAACTCCCTGGCCAATATGGCAAAGGTCTGTTTAAAAGCGGTCATTTCACCGGTTTTGGAGCGGGTTCCTTCGGGAAATATAATGATCTTTTTCCCTTTTCGTAATATCTCTGCCATTTTTTGTAAGCTTTGCATCAGGTCTTTATTCAAATCCATAAGGATCACATTGTTTTTGCGAGCCAGGAAACGACGAAATGAAGAGCGCCAATGCTTTTCCTTGGCATAAAAATAGGTTTTGCGCATAACACCCATCCGAAGTGAAGCTGCCACAATAAAGCCATCCAAAAAACTTTGATGATTGGGCGCTATAATGCATGGGCCATCTGGTATATTCGATTCACCCTCCTTGTGTATTCTAAAAATGGATTTTAACAGGGTTCGATACCCCAAATTCGTAAATGTAAATGAAACACCGGCCTTGGGAATTTTAAAGGCAATCCGTTGCTTTAATATTTGTGCCCAGTTAATTATTTCATGTTGATGCCTGGTTTTGTATTGAATGATGTGATCACTCAAATCCCGGATGCGGTTCAGTTTAATCAGTTCCTGCTCATCAATCTTAACCCCAAATGTGTTTTCGAGATACACAATGAGGGTAATTCTGGTAAGCGAATCAATGGCCAGATCGTCGGTTAAATGATCCTCCGGATAAACAGGCCTGCCAATTTGGTCGGATATAAAATCCACAATGGTTTGCAATTCAGGCGAGTCAATTTTTTCATGTTGAACTTCCTTCTTTGGTTGCAGATTTTCTGCCATCTCAGGAAGCTTAAACCGTTGAATTTTACTGAGCCTGGTTTTGGGGAGCTCTTCCGGACTGATATGCAACGTATAAATTCTATTGGAGGCACTCACGCGCTCGTTGTACGGATTCAGTACTTCTGTTATGAAATGGTCTTTTAACTTTACGAGGTTATATTGGCGTAACAATGCATCATCAGGCACAATGATCAAATTGAGCCGATCCCCCATCATAAAAACGGCTACTTCTTTTATTTCCCTGGATAATTTTGTGATTTTTGATTCGATCTCAACCGGGTTAATGTTTTTACCGTTTGTCAGGACGATAATTTCTTTTTTGCGGCCTGTAATGAATAACCGTCCTTGCTTATCAATTCTTCCCAAATCTCCGGTATATAGCCAGCCATCCTTCAATACACTGTTTGTTTCCTCTGGTCGGTTGTAATAACCCTGCATGATGTTTTTACCTTTGGCCACAATTTCACCGTCGCGAATATCCATGGAAGTACCCGGTAAAACCTGTCCGGCGGAACCTTTACAGAAATTACCAGGTCGGGTAAAGGTGATCATGGGAGCGGATTCGGTCATGCCATACCCTTCTAAAATTTCAAAACCCAGGGTATAAAAATCTTCGGCAACAGTTGGATCCAGCGGAGCGCCCCCTGAAACCATATATTTCAAAGCACCACCAAACTTTTTATGAGCAGTCCCAAAAACCCGTTTCGAAAAGGTCCTGGACTGTAATCGCCTGGCTATTTTAAATAATCCTTTTGCTATGGCCGATTGATTAATTTTAGCCATGATGCCTTTGTGTATTAAATGATAAAGCCGGGGTACACCAATGATCATGGTAACCTGGTGCTTTTGTAGTGTTGCAATAATATCATCGGCATTCAGGGAAGGAGCGACAACAATGGTTCCGCCAATATACAGCGTCATGATCATGCTTCCCAGCAATGGAAATATATGATGTAACGGTAGCAGCATTAATACACGGTCCCGGGATGTGTAAATTTCAACATCTCCGGTAACAGCCTTCATATTGGCTATGAGGTTTTCAAAGCTGAGCATCACACCTTTCGGACTCCCCGTGGTGCCGCTGGTATAAATAATCACCGCGGTCTGTTGAAGGGGCATTTCACGATCAAATTCAGAGGATGCATGATTTGGAAGATGTAGTGTATCGTCAAGAACTATGATATCCGGCTTATAATTTACCTCCTGCAAGGCATTGATTAATACAGGTTTTTTTTCCCGGGAACAGAAAATAACTGACGGCCTGCAATCATTTAAAATAAAAGCAACTTCGTCAATCCCTGATAAATGATCGATGGGTACGGGAATATTGTTTGTTTTCCAGATGGCATAAAAGGCATAAATCCATTCCAATCTGTTTTCCGCGAATATAGCAATATGATTGTATTCAGATGGTTGTATGAGATTACTGAACTGATTGATTTTCTCTTTTAACTCACCATATTCCACTTGTAAATCGCCGTCCAAGATAGCGATGTCCCTGTTCTGCCCCTTTATCATAGTCTTAACATTAATCTTGCAAAGATGGTTATTTTAATATTCAAATGTTTCATACTTCATGAATTAATGGATTCTTTATATCTTTTTTTTGTACACGAAGCCCATGCCAAAAATCTGGCATTTAAATATGAAAATGGCTTACCATACGGTAAATGCAACCTTATAACCGATAAAATAAAGCTGGAGCAGGTATTGACCAATCTGATCAAGAATGCTATTAAATTCACAAAAAATGGTGAAATATCTTATGGCTACAAACCCAATAAAAACACGTTGCTGTTTTGGGTGAAGGATACCGGAGTGGGCATTGATAAGAAAAATCATCAAAGTATTTTTGAACGTTTCAGGCAGGCTGAAATATCAACAAGTGCAGAACATGGAAGCGGCCTGGGACTGGCTATATCAAGAGCATTTGTGGAATCAATGCAGGGTGAAATGTGGGTTGAATCCGAACCGGGACAGGGATCAACATTCTATTTCAGTTTACCGTTTATTCAGACACGTAGCGCATAATCTGATTTCAGGCCTTAATTTCAGTCTCTCGAAAGGAATCGGTTGATGGCATTTCATACAAACACCAAATGCATCATCATCTTTAAGTTTTAAAATCTCGTTGAGTTGCGACAATCGGTTTTGCGTATTGCGCAGGCTGGCATCATAAATGCTTTTGTTATTAATGGCGTCCATCCGTGAAATACGGCCAATTGAATTGTCGGGTGATACCGGTGCCGTAAATTCTTTTAACTCCGCTATTTTGGTGGTTAATTTTACGATCTCATCGTTAATGATATTAACCAGGATATTCTTTTCTTCTTTATTCATAGTTAAGAAATAAAACTAACAATTATTTTATAGGATTTAATAAAATTGCGAACAATCTTAACATCAAACTAATAACTATTTATTATGAATCATTCAAATCTGTTCATGCGCAATTTATACTGCAAATTTGCGATATTCTTTTTATTTACATGTGGCGTTTATTCTCAGGATTTTACTTCATTTCGTTACAACGAACTTGATTCGGCAGGGTGGATTACAGAGGCCTCCGGATTAATAATAAAAGATGCGGAAGGGTCTGAAATCATTAAATGGCAGGTTGATTACAACAATCCCGGAAAAATTGAACTGTTTCCCACTTCAATGTTTCCCGATAATTAGGTCTGTACCTGTCATGAAGTAAATATTCAGGATATATTTGCAGTTAACAGCAGTATTAAAAAATTTCGACCGGAAATAATACATGTTAAAAACCAGGATGAGATGATTCGTGGCCGGTTTTATGTGGTTGTGGTCTATTATTATTTCATAATCATTATGTTGGGCAGCATGCAGGTATTGTATACCGAGGTATTGAAAGAACCAATCAGCAATATCTCAGGTAATTAGTTTATGACTGCACAAACGGCGGATTATTTGTTAGAAGTTTTGGTTATCCCTGCCCTTATCTGGCTATTTGCTTATATGTATCGGCTGATCAAACGAAAAATCACCGGCTATTTATTACGCAGGCGGTTTTACAGAATTCTGGAAGCATAAGTTATTGGGTTCTTAAAGTAAAGACCAATATTATTTAACCTTTTCGTAATAAAATAAATTTCAACTTATGCATATCTTGCCTGCAAATAAATGCAGAACCGATGAAACAGAATTTCCATTTCACTTTTATATTATCTCTTATCGCAACCCTATCAATTGGTTCAGTCGGAAAATGTCAAACCACACAAACAGTATCAGGCTATGTATATCATGATGCAAACAGCAATCAGCAAAAAGAGGATGTAGAAAAAGGAATACCAAAAGTGGCTCTTTCAAACGGAAACGATGTTGTTACTACCAATCAGCAAGGATATTATAGCTTACCGGTTGACAGCGATGCCATTATTTTTGTTATTAAACCCAATAACTGGATGACGCCGTTAAACGATCTCAATCTTCCATTGTTTTATTATATACATAAACCACAGGGTTCACCAGCTGACTTCGATTATACCGGGGTAGCACCTACCGGCGAATTGCCCCGGGAAATTAATTTTCCACTTTACCCGGCCGATACAACCGAACATTTCAAAATGGTTGTTTTTGGCGATCCCCAACCATATACCATTGAACAGGTCGATTTTGTGGCAGAAGATATTGTACGTGAGCTTATTGGTAGAAATGACCTGGAATTTGGAATGACAATGGGAGATATTGTTGGTGATGACCTGGATTTGTTTACACCATTGAATCAGGCCGTTTCCAAAATAGGAATCCCCTGGTATAATGTAATTGGTAACCACGATATTAATTTCGATGCCACTATTGATCAACGCTCGGATGAAACTTTTGAAAATACTTATGGTCCGGCAACGTATGCTTTTGTTTATGGGAATGCCCATTTTATTGTGGTTGACGATGTGATATATCCAAAGGATGGCCGGCAATACGAGTATGTAGGCGGGCTGCGACCTGATCAACTGAATTTTGTGGAGAATTACTTAAATACTGTTTCCAGGGAAGACCTCGTTGTGATTACTATGCATATTCCCCTGGCACAACACGGGGAGACTTTCCGGAAAAGTGATCAAAAAAAACTATTCGATCTGTTGAAAGATTTTCCGCATAGCCTATCTATCTCTGCGCACACCCATGAACATCACCATCGTTTTTTTCACCAGGATTCATCGGACTGGCAACGACCACAACCACACCACCATTTTAATGTGGGAACTACATCGGGCAGTTGGTGGAATGGTATGAGGGGGGAAAATAACATTCCTCATGCCATGATGCGGGATGGCACACCCAATGGTTATTCGATTATCACATTTAAGGGTACTGATTATTTAATCGACTGGAAAGCAGCGGGCCGATCGGAAGATTACCGGATGAATATTCATGTACCAAGAGGAATTATAACCGGAACAAATGATACCGTCATGCTAACTGTGAATTTTTTTAATGGCAGCGAGCAAGCAACCGTTGAATATAGAATTTCAGGACAAACCGATTGGCGGGTGATGGAAAGGGTAAATGATTACGATCCTTACTACCTGATACTTGATGAAAACTGGAAAAACTTTGAAAAAGCAGGATTAATTAATGCATGTGATACATGTGCCTTTGATAGCACATTTATGGGCAATGTAATATCCGGTAATCCGTTGCCCGATCCGAAACCATCATCTCATATCTGGAAGTCGACATTAAATACTAATTTGCCAGTTGGCCGGCATGTGATTGAGGTACGGGTAAACGATCAATTTGGACGTACGTTTAAGGATTATCAGATGTTACGTATAGCCGCTCCAATAAACAAAGATTAATAAAAAACCCGGTTATTCTGCCAAATGGGAGACAGCCATCTTTATTTGCGTCCAATCTAATTCAATCGGCTCAGCGCTGAAGGAACTATCCGTTTTATATTCAAGTGCAGCTTTAATACGGGCATTGTTATGCGGATGTGTCATAAAAACCTGCATTTTTTCGTTGTAGCTGCCCACTTCATCTGACAAGCGTCTGAAAAACGATGCCATAACAATGGGATGGATGTGTGCATCTTCAAGCAATGCAAGTGCAAATTCATCGGCTTTTGCTTCCTGCCGTCGGTCAAAGGCCGATGATCCGGCCACCCGTGATACTTCACCCAATACCATTTGATCCCCCGTTAGCAAAATGGATAACCCAATTTCTTTAATGAGCTTGTAAATAACGTGGCGATTCTCGACATGTCCCATTTCATGGGCGATAACCGCCGCCAGTTCTTCGGGTTTTTCAGCTAATTGTATGAGTCCTGATGAAACCAATATGTTCCCTCCGGGCATGGCAAAAGCATTTACCATTTCATTATCAAAAGGGTAGATGCGATACTCGTATTCAGTGGTTCCCATAGCATGGAGCAATCGCTGCTGAATGGTATATAAAGCAGAATCCAACGTTGCATTTTCAATCAGCTTAAAATCCGGGTCTTTTTGAATCTCTTTCATCAGTTTATCGCCTAGCTGTTCTTCCTGGGCAATTTTAAGTTTGGAAAGTGTATTTTCCTTTGATGACGGAATGAGTGTAAACAAATACCAGATTAAAGCTGCGGAGGCGATAAGGATCAGGAAATCTCTTAGAATTCTCATGATGCAGTTTACATTTTTGGTGGCCTGTTTACCGGTGCTTGCGTATCTTCATTTTTAACCATATAGGCCTGTTGGTAGGCAATTTTACCAAACAAAACGAAATAATACATCAGTCCTTTTCGTGCTTTTACGGCAGCAATAATACTAAAAATAAAATATACCAGGTTGGCCACAATTACAACGCCTACATATCCTTTGAAGTTATCGGTAATGGCAAGATCGGTAAAGAAAAGTCTGATACCCCATATAACCAGACCGGCATTAAACAGGGTTACGGGAATTTGTGCATAAAGCGAATGCAGCGAATGATAATATACAAACCGGCTTTTGGATTTATTCACATACAAATAAACTATTGCAGCAATGAGGTTAATAATGGGCAATGGAAGCCCGGCTGCCAATGCGGCAAACATCATCAGATAGGCTCCCATTGCATCTTCACGTTCTCTTAAAGAAACCTCATTGGGCTGAGGCAGAGAATGATAAGATACATCATTGTTCATCTTCAAGTTCTTTTCCGGTGAATGGAGGATATTTATCAGTCATAAGACCCATATATAGATTCACACGATATTGCCAACGGAATAGTCCGGTTACAAAACTATGCCAGTTTGCCGGATATTTGCCTGTGAATAATACGGCCCAGAAGGCAATAAATACAATCACATAAGTAGCTATCATTCTAAAGAATAAAACAATGGAATGTGGCAGTATAACATAAAATATACCTAATAATACCTTGGCTAGTAAAATACCACGGCTCAGGTTTTCCGGATATTCAATGTCAAATTCCGTTTCATCGTCTTCGGCATTCAGGCCAAAAGAAGGGTACCCATCCGCCAGGTTAAAGATTCTTGCACCTAATCGCAATTGCCAGCGATACAATTTCACCTGGTACTCAAAAAAACTTTCCGGATAGCGACCCGTGAACAAAATGGCCCAAAAGGCAATAAATGTCAATATGGATGACCATATACCCAGAAAAAATAAAATAAAGGCATGCGGAAGGGCTATGTAAATAAACCCGAATAATGTTCTTAACAATAACTCACCTCTGGAGTATTGTTCCTGATGTTTAATTGTTAGTTTCATGAGGAGTTTTTTTTTAATTTTATTTTAACTATCAATGTAAGTAATATTTATAAATAATGAAAATATTACCCGTTATTTAGATTTGAAGTATTAACTGTAATACAGAGCAGATGGTATAAGAAGCGTTTTTTTTGTATAAATTTAAAGATTTTTTGTATTTAAATTAATCTTATTTTCATTCTTTCCATATTACCCAAAGTCATAAAAGAAGTTTTTATAAAAGAGTTAAAGCGTTAATTTTGCCCCAAATTTTACCAGAAGTTAAATTTTAAACCAATAGAAAGAATGGTCAGAGATAAGCAAATTTTTGAACTGATAGAAAAAGAACATTTACGACAAATGCATGGTATTGAGTTGATTGCTTCAGAGAACTTCGTAAGCAACCAGGTTATGGAAGCCATGGGGTCGTATTTAACCAATAAATATGCCGAGGGACTACCTGGTAAGAGATATTACGGTGGTTGTGCTGTGGTAGATGAGGTTGAAAACCTGGCAATTGAACGGGCCAAAAAACTGTTTAATGCTTCCTGGGCAAATGTTCAGCCACATTCCGGTGCACAGGCCAATGCTGCACTCATGCTGGCTGTATTAAAACCGGGCGATACAATTCTTGGACTCGACCTTTCGCATGGCGGGCATTTAACACATGGCTCACATGTAAATTACTCAGGTATATTGTATAAACCGGTTGGATACCAGGTTGATGAAAATTCCGGATTAATCAATTACGACAAAATGGAAGAACTGGCTGATAAGGAAAAGCCAAAATTGATAATCGCGGGTGCTTCAGCCTATTCGCGCGACTGGGATTATAAGCGCATGCGTGAAATCGCCGATAAAGTTGGTGCTTTATTAATGGCGGATATTTCCCACCCGGCAGGACTTATTGCAACCGGGTTTTTAAACCACCCGTTTCCACATTGCCATATTGTTACCACTACAACGCATAAAACACTGCGTGGGCCTCGTGGCGGATTGATGCTGATGGGAGAGGATTTTGAAAACCCCTGGGGTTTGAAAACCCCCAAAGGAAAGACAAAAATGATGAGTCAAATGCTTGACTCAGCCGTGTTCCCTGGTATTCAGGGCGGTCCGCTCGAGCATGTAATCGCGGCCAAAGCCGTTGCATTTGGTGAAGCCCTGGATGACAGTTATACCGAATATATGCGTCAGGTAAAAATTAATGCCGATGTTATGGCAAAGGTTTTTATCGACAAAGGGTATAAAGTTATTTCAGGAGGTACCGATAACCACAGTATGCTTATCGATCTGCGCACCAAAGCCCCTGAGGTAACCGGCAAACAAGCAGAAAAACGCCTGGAAGAAGCCGATATTACCTTAAATAAAAATATGGTGCCGTTTGATTCCCGTTCACCATTCCAGGCCTCAGGTGTACGAATTGGTACGGCAGCCATTACCACAAGAGGTGTAAAAGAAGATGAAGCTGGTGTGATTGTAGAAATGATTGATGAAATAATCTCAAACATTGATGATGACAATCTGATTTCTAAAATCAAAAGTAAGACCAATACATTGATGCAGCGCTTTCCATTGTATGCATATTAAAAAAATGACTAATGTTTTAAAAAAGCCCGTTGGTGTTCCAACGGGCTTTTTTGTGAATTTAAAATCATAACGGAAATTAGATGTAAAATCTTTTTTGTATTTTGCATTTATTTTCGTTTACTTTCGTTCATATCAATTGATCCATATCATAACCTGATCGGAAAATAAAATGAAAATTCTTGCAACACAAAGAAGAGAAAAAATAATTGACTTACTTCGGGAAGATGGATCGGCAAAAGTGGCAAAGCTTGCCCGTGTATTTAGAGTTTCTGAAGTTACCATAAGACAGGATCTGGAACAGCTTGAACGAGATGGTAAATTGGTTCGTGAACACGGTGGCGCTTATCTTGAACAAGTGGAGCACTTTGCTAAGAACCTGGCATTATTCAATCAGGAAAATTTAGATAAGAAATCAGCTATTGCCGCCAAAGCCATGAATTATATCCGCGATGGTGAAATTATCATCCTTGATTCAGGGTCTACAACCACAGAAATAGCCAAACGTTTAAAAGGATTTCATAACCTTACTGTTATTACAAATTCATTAAACATTGGTTTAGAGATTGGTGGGAGTCCCGGTATCGAGCTGATGGTTACCGGTGGCGATTTCAAGCCACCTACATTGTCTTTAACAGGACAAAAAGCATCTGATTTTTTTAGTAATATTCATGTTGATAAGTTGTTTTTAGCCACTGCAGGCATAAGCTTAAAAAGCGGGCTAACTTATCCAAGTATCAGTGATATTGTGGTAAAAAAAGCCATGATTGATGCGGCTGATGAAGTTTATCTGGTAGCCGATTCAACCAAAATAGGCAAAAGCTCCTTAGCCAGTTTAGGAGCATTATCATTAATCGATTATATCATTACCGATAGTGGTATTGACGACAAGCATAAGAAATTATTCAAAGATAACCAGATAGAATTTATATTGGCGTAATGGAAGTTATGAAAATATGTAAAGGAAAAACGTAAATAAACGTAAATAAAAATATGTGAATATTTTCGTTATTTATTATATTTACCCATATTATTTATAATTATGTCAACACCTAAATATACTGATTCGGAACTGACCATTAAATCACTGCATTATCGTAAGCAGGTACTCCAATATATTAAAAAAGCGAACGCAGGTCATACAGGAGGAAGCCTATCTTGTCTGGATATTCTTAATGTACTTTATAACGATGTACTGAACGTAAACCCACATACCATTAAACACCCTGATCGTGACCGGTATATACAAAGCAAGGGACACTCAGTTGAGGCTTTGTATGTTGTTTTAGCCGGAGCAGGCTTTTACCCGGAGTCGGAATTAGAAAAAATGGGACAATACAAATCACATTTTATTGGACATCCTACCAAAAAAATTCCTGGCGTTGAACAAAACACGGGTGGTTTAGGGCATGGACTTCCGATTGCTTGTGGTACAGCCTTGTCAGCCAAAAAGGATGGTAAACATTATAAAGTATTTACTTTGTTAGGGGATGGTGAAATGGCAGAAGGATCAAATTGGGAAGCAGCCATGTTTGCGGCTCATCAAAAGCTGGATAATCTGGTGGCAATTATTGACAGAAATACGCTGCAAATTACCGGAAGAACAAAAGATGTTGTAAATTCCGATAACCTGGGGGATAAATTTACCGCTTTCGGATGGGCATTTACCGAAATGGATGGACATAACATTTCCGATATAAGAAATAAATTAAGTCAAATACCATTGGAACCAACCAAACCTTCACTGGTTATAGCCAATACTGTTAAAGGTAAAGGTGTAAGTTTTATGGAAGACGAGAGAAAATGGCATCATAAAGTTCCTTCAGACGAAGAGCTTACCCTGGCAATATCAGAAATTGACAACGCATTAGCAACAATAATTGTATGACAACCAAAACAACAATATCAGGAATAGCTAACCAACAGATATTTGCCAACACACTGGTAGAATTGGCACGCAACGACAAGGACGTGTATGCTGTTACCAGCGATTCACGGGGAAGCGGTAAGCTGGAAGCCTTCGGGGAAGAAATGCCGGAACAGATTGTTGAGGTTGGCATTGCTGAACAGAACCTGGTAGGTGTGGCAGCAGGATTGGCATCCACCGGTAAAAAGGTGTATGCCGTATCTCCTTCGTGTTTTTTATCAGCCCGCGCTATAGAACAGATAAAAAATGATATTTGTTATTCCGATAATCCTGCAACAATGGTCGGTATTAGTGCAGGAGTCAGCTATGGAGCATTGGGCAGTACACATCATTCTATCCACGATCTGGCTGTATTACGTGCTATTAATAATATAAGTATCGTGGTGCCGGCGGATAATTATGAAACCGATATGGTTGTTAATGCCACATACGGCGCCATGCACCCGCATTTTATACGACTGGGAAAACGTCCCTTGTATGATTTACCACGACTCGATAATACATTTGAGATAGGTAAAGCCTCTGTTATCAAAAATGGTACTGACCTGGTCATATTTGCCAATGGTGAAACAGTATGTTTTGCTTATGAGGCTGCTCTTGAACTTGCTAAGGAAGGGATTGATGTTGCCATTATATCCATGCACACCATCAAACCACTAGACGAGAAAGCCATTCTTAAATGGTGTAATAAATGTGCAGCGGTCATGACAGTTGAAGAGCATTCATTACATGGCGGGCTTGGAGAGGCAACTGCCACTTTATTGATGAAAAACAGTATCTATAAGCCATTTAAATTATTAGCTATTCCAGATGAGTATACCATCACCGGCAATCAGTTGGAAATTTTAGGGCATTATGATATTTCAAAAGAAGGAATATACAAACATGCAAAAACTATTTTACATTAATATTCGCTTAATATTATGGCTCTGCCTTTTGTTTGCTTTCGCATGCGTGGGTTGTAAGCGATCACAAGAACAACCCAGGATGGCAGTTATTGTTTCAACCTTAAACAATCCGTGGTTTGTGGTATTGGGGGAAACAGCGGCTGAAAAAGCGCGTGAACTGGGTTATGAAGCAACAATATTTGATTCACAAAACAATACATCAAAAGAGGCTGAGCATTTTGAAAATGTTATAGCCGCAGGATATAACGCTATTTTATTCAATCCTACTGATGCCGATGGGTCCATTTCAAATGTACTGAGGGCAAAGAAAGCAAACATTCCTGTGTTTTGCATGGACCGTGAGATAAACGACAAAGACGCCGCAACATCCCAGATATTATCTGATAGTTATGGAGGGTGCGTTAAGATTGGGGAGTATTTTGTACGAAATTTAAATGAAAAAGGTAAATACGTTGAAATTTTGGGGTTGGTTGGTGATAATAACACATGGAATCGGAGCTATGGTTTTCATAGTGTGGTGGATGTATTTCCGGAATTGGAGATGGTTGCCCAACAAACCGCTGATTTTGACCGAAATAAAGCCATGGATGTGATGGAGTCCATTTTACAGGCCAATCCCGATATTGACGCAGTATTTTGCGGCAACGATGCAATGGCTATGGGCGCTTATCAGGCCTTGTTGGCTGCTGGTAAATCAGGTTCTGTGCAGGTATACGGATTTGATGGAGCACGCGACGTAATACAAAGTATTGCCGAGGGGAAAATTATGGCAACGGGGATGCAATATCCCAAATTAATGGCCAAAAAATCAGCCGAAATGGCACATCGGTATCTGCAAGGCAATAGGGACTTTGATGCCAGGATACCTGTGGCTGTAGATTTGGTAACACAAGAAAATGTTGAAAAATTTCAGGCCTTTGGTAAAGCTAATGATAATGAATAATGCTATAAAATATAGTTTATGGGTTGTTATTTGCGCCATTGTTATTTATTTTTCAATTGACATGAAACCGTTGGATGATCAACTGTCTTTAAGTGATTCCGCAAAGTTTAATCCGCAACAATATGCCAATCACTATTGGCACAATGAATTACCGAATGATACTATGCTGGCTGTTGACCTTGCAGCATTACAAAATGCCGTGCAACAACAAAATCTTCATAAAATCTCCAAAAAAGTAGGGATCAGTGATTATGTATACACCTTTTTGAAAGCCAATGGAGATGTTTCGGCAATAAATGATGAATATATATTTTGTGAAACCGGAAATAACACAGTGCTAAAGATAAAAACCAAATATATATTTGATAGCAATGTTCGTAATGCAAGTCGACAAATAGATATAGGTGAATTTAAAACCATAATTGATTATAATTTGGTGTCTAAAGAAATCAATGAATTGATACGTGTCAGCTTGCTGAGTGAAATAAACAAGCAAAATTTATTTGGAAAAAAAATAAGTGTAGTTGGCGCAATTCAGATTCATGATACCACTTCAATCTTAAAAAATATTGTCATAACTCCGGTCAGCATCGAATTGTTTCCATGAAACCGATATTGAAAATACGAAATATCAGCAAATCGTTTCATGGTATTAAAGCCCTGGATGATGTCAGTATGGATATTTATCCCGGGCAGGTAAGTGTTTTAGTTGGAGAAAATGGTGCCGGTAAGTCCACACTGATGAAAATTATTTCAGGTGTGTACACCCAATACCAGGGACACGTAATTTATAAGGATAAGGCTATTGATTTCAACTCCCCCAAAGATGCTCAGGAAAATGGTATTTCTATTATCCACCAGGAACTTAATACAATTGAAGGTCTTACTATTGCAGAAAATGTTTTTTTGGGCCGGGAATTCAGGAATAAATTTAATTTCATTCATTATCGTAAAATGAATCAGGCTACCAGGAATTATCTGAGTAAGATAGGTCTGGATGTTGCACCGGCTAATAAAGTGGGAGATCTAAAAGTAAGTGAACAACAAGTTGTTGAAATAGCCAAAGCACTATCCTTCGATGCCGGAATTATCATAATGGATGAGCCTACATCATCACTTACCGGCAGTGAAAAGGATGCATTATTTAAAATAATTGCTGATTTAAAATCAAGGGGGGTGGCCATTATTTATATCACCCATAAAATGGATGAAATAAAGCATATTGCTGATCAGGTGATTGGATTGCGCGATGGTAAAATGGTAGGGCAACTGCCTGCTAAAGGTCTTACCAAAGACCAGATTATTAGAATGATGGTGGGCCGTGATTTAACCGATGGATTTAAGCGCAGTTCCTGCATTCAGGATACTGAAATAATGTCGGTGCATGGAATTACCCAATCGATTCCCGGGGAAAAACAACGCTACAAAATGCAAGATGTGTCTTTTTCCCTGAATAAAGGGGAAGTATTGGGTGTATTTGGATTAATTGGTGCCGGGAGAACAGAGCTTTTGGAAGCGCTTTTTGGTGTAAATACTGCTGATCTTAAAGGTTCAATTAATGTGAACGGAAAACCGGCAAAAATAAAGCATGTTAAAGATGCAATGAATGCCGGTATGGGTCTGGTACCTGAAGATCGAAAACTACAGGGACTGATTTTGGAAATGCAGGTCATGGAGAACATGAGTATTACAAGCCTCAAGAACTTATCGTCAGTGGGATTCATTCATAAAAAGAAAGAGAAATCCCTGGCCGCAGAATATATTCACAAATTAAGCATTAAAACTCCGTCAGCTTTTTTTACCACCCAAAAGCTTAGCGGAGGGAATCAGCAGAAAGTAGTATTGGCCAAATGGCTGGAAATCAATCCCGGCGTATTGCTCTTGGATGAACCTACACGAGGTATTGACGTTGGAGCAAAATTTGAAATATATAAATTGATAGATGATCTTGCAAAACAAGGTATGGGTATTATGATGGTATCCTCTGAGTTACCGGAATTATTATCGGTTGCAGACCGCATAATGGTCATGTGCGAAGGAGCGGTGACTGCAATGTTTAATAAGCAGGAAGCCACTGAGGAAATCATCATTAATGCGGCCTTACCTAAAAAATAAAAGAATGGAGAAGAATGATCTACTAAAAAATCTTGGCAAATTTCAGTCCCTAATTGCCTTGGCATTGATGGTTATCTTATTGACATCAATGACCGATCGTTTTCTCACAACTGACAATATGTGGAATGTATTGCGTCAGATATCAGTTAATCTTTGTATATCTGTGGGTATGACACTGGTAATTCTAACGGCCGGAATAGACTTATCTGTGGGATCAATATTGGCATTCTCAGGCGCTGTTGCCGCAGGATTGCTAAAAAATGGAGTAGCACTGCAAAATGCCAATACTTTTATCGGGTTTACTGCATTTGGTGCTATTGTTGGTGCATTGTTGGCTGGTTATACCCTGGGGTGGTTTAACGGGCTGATGGTTACCCGATTTAAAGTTCCGGCATTTGTGGCAACATTGGCTATGCTTACTATAGCGCGCGGGTTTACTATGCTTTGGACAGGTGGATTTCCAATTACCGGTTTGGGTGAAACTTTTGCATTCATTGGTACTGGTTGGTTTTTAGGGGTCCCTATGCCAGTATGGATTACCATCATAATTGTATTTGCCGCCCACATCCTTACAACCAAAACTGTTATTGGACGGCATATCTATGCAGTAGGTGGTAATGAAACTGCCACCATGCTGTCTGGTGTAAATGTAAAACGTGTCAAAATTTTTGTTTATACCATTGCTGGCGTATTAGCAGCTGTGGGTGGGATATTAACGACCAGTCGTCTGGATTCAGCACAACCCAATGCAGGGCTTACCTTCGAGCTGGATGCTATTGCAGCTGTGGTGATCGGAGGAACTTCCCTTTCGGGTGGAAAAGGTTCCATAATGGGTACTGTACAAGGTGCACTGGTGATTGGCATATTAAATAATGGCCTTGTTTTACTTAATGTATCACCGTTTTGGCAGCAGGTTGTGAAAGGTTTAGTAATATTATTAGCAGTTATTTTAGATAAATTAAACACCCAAAAAACCGATTGATATGCCTTATATCATTGCTATTGATCAAAGTACTTCAGCCACTAAAGCATTGCTATTTGACCAGCATGCAAATATGCTGGACCGAATAGACAAAAACCACAAACAATTCTATCCGCAACCCGGATGGGTGGAACACGACCCTGTAGAGATTTACAATAATGTAGTGGTATTGATCAATCAACTTGTAAAATCCCATAAGCTATCTGAAAATAATGTTCAGGCACTGTCCATTACCAATCAGAGAGAAACCGTTGTGATGTGGGATAATCAAACGGGAATTCCTGTTTACAATGCCATTGTATGGCAATGTCAGCGGGGTTCGGTGTATTGCAAGGAGTTGGTACGGAATGGAGTACAGCCCTTTATTAAGGATCGAACAGGATTAATTGTTGATCCTTATTTCTCTGCTTCCTGCGTGAAATGGATATTAGAAAATGTTGAAGGTGTTAAAGAAAAAGCATTATCGGGTAATATTTTTATGGGTACCATGGATACCTGGTTGATCTACAATCTCACCGGAGGCGTCGTTCATGCAACGGATATTAGCAACGCTTCACGTACCATGTTATATAATATTTTTGAGAAACAATGGGACAAAGGAATACTTGAAATGATGGATATTCCTGCAGCCATACTGCCTGATGTACGCAATTCAGATAGTCTGTTCGGTAATGTACAGGATGAAGATGTTTGTATCTCATCTGTTCCGATTTGCGGTGTTATGGGTGATAGTCATGCCGCATTGTTTGGTCAAATGTGTTTTGAACCCGGACAGGGTAAGTCGTCCTTTGGTACGGGCTCTTCCATAATGATTAACATTGGCAACGAGCATGCTCAGGCCCCTGAGGGTTTGGTAACTTCCATTGGATACAGTTTAGAAAACCAGGTTAATTATGTTTTTGAAGGCAATATACATAGCACCGGCGATACCATACAATGGTTGGTTGATAACCTGGGACTTATTTATCATGGCAAGGAAACAGAAAGCATAGCTCTGTCAGTAGAATCTTCCCGTGGGGTATATTTTATTCCGGCATTTGCAGGTTTGGGTGCTCCCTATTGGAATAACCAGGCGCGTGCAGCAATTGTTGGTATGGATAGGGGTGCGACCAAAGCACATATCATAAGGGCAGCATTGGAGTCAATTGCTTTTCAGGTAAAAGATGTGATTAATGCTGTGCAACATCATTCATCCTTTCCAATGCAAGGTTTAAAGGTGGATGGTGGACCAACCAACAATGCGTTTTTAATGCAATTTATGGCTGATATGCTAAATTTATCCGTGATGAGAAGTAGTATTGAAGAAGCCCCCGCATTTGGGGTTGTCTTAATGGCAGGCCATACACAAAAGCTATGGGATGTATTTGAAATTAATAATGATAAAATCGTTGGAATGACCTATCAACCTTCAATGCATGAAAATCAGAGAAGATTATTGTATACCGAATGGCTTCAGGCTGTTAAAAGGGTCTTATAAATGAATTAACAAAAAATAAAAGAATTATATGAAACCAGTAACGATCAAAAAAGAAGATAACCAATATGTAAAAACTGAAATTAAAAAGATTTGCTTTGGTGTTTTGGTTGGAACACGAAATATTTTTAATTCTGATCTAGCCAAAAATGGACGTTCACGACTGTTGTCTAAACTGGAAGAGATGGGATATGCTTATAAAATATTACCATCATCTGAGACTCCTACCGGAAACATCGAAACCTATGAGGATGCCATTAAATGTGCCAATTTCTTTAAACAACACAGTGATGAGATAGACGGGGTGATTGTATCATTACCCAATTTTGGTGATGAACTGGGTATTGTTAATACACTGAACGAGTCGAAGCTGAATGTACCCACTCTTGTACATGCCATTGATGATGATAATGACAAAGTGGATGTAAAAAGCCGGCGGGATGCATTCTGCGGTAAAATATCCGTTTGTAATAACTTCTACCAATATGGCATAAAGTTCACTGATACAACCTATCATACCTGTAAAATTGACCATGAAGTATTCCAAAGCGATGTGGAACGATTTGCCGCTATTTGTCGGGTTGTACGTGGGCTGAAGAATGCACGCATCGGGGCTATAGGTGCACGACCAGGCGCCTTCCAAACCATGCGAAGCAGTGAAAAACTATTGCAACGCGCGGGAATAACGGTTATACCGGTCGACATGTCAGAAATTTTTTCTGCCGCTAATTCCGTGAAGGACAACAATGAAAAACTACATCAAAAAATTATAGCCATTAAGCAATATGGTAGTATTCCTAACTTTATAACAGAAGAAAAGATTAAACGTCAGGCCAAATTTGGGGTAGCCATTGAGGATTGGATGGAAAAAAATCACATTGATGCTGCTGGTGTTCAGTGCTGGGATTCTTTACAAAATAATTACGGCTGTGCCTCTTGTTTATCCATGAGTATGCTGGGACAGGAATTGATCCCTTGTGCTTGTGAGGTGGATGTAACAGGTGTTTTGTCAATGTATGCCCTGGCCCTGGCAACACTTACACCATCGGCCATACTGGATTGGAATAATAACTTTGGTGATGATCGAAATATGTGTGTTTGTACCCATTGTGGGAATTTCCCCAAAGATTTTATTCAAAATAGCATTGAAATTTCAAACCTGGATATTTTGGGTACGGTACTGGGATCGGAAAATTGTTTTGGCGCCATAAAAGGTAAAGTAGCTGCAGGTGATATGACTTTTTTCAGGATTTCAACCGATGATCCGGCTGGTAAAATAAAAACATATATGGGAGAAGGCTTTTTTACTGATGATCCCTATGGCATGGATGGTTGTATTGCTGTTTGTAAAGTGGACAAGTTGCAAAAACTCATGAAATATATTTGTAAAAATGGTTTTGAACATCATGTTGCAATGGTTCGGGGGCATACTGCCGATATTTTGGAAGAGGCAGTGCATAATTACCTGGATTGGGAGACTTATCGACATGATTAATACCAAAAATTATGATGATGGCATATTCTTCGTAATTTAAACAGTATGTCATGGATATATTGGCAATATAGTAGAAAGATAGTTCGGTATGTAATCTCTGATAGTAAGTTTATACATTGGGAAATGCGGCCGGGTAGAAAAAATTACTCCAAAATAAAATGATAAGTAATGGTTCCTTTTTGATATACCGACCCCTCTGATTTACTGGTAAATCGTGCTTTGAGTGCTGCTTTTTTGGCCATTTCCAGTAGGTATGAATCCAATGTGGTTGAGCCTTTTACACCTGGTACGGCGTTTATCACCTCACCATTTCTGTTTACAGTTACTTCAACCACAACAATGCCTTCCTCCTGCAAGTTGTATTCAGGAGTTGGTAAAGCCAATGGATTACGTCCGGCCAAATTATAGGATATACCGCCTCCGCCAAATGATTCACCGGTCTGATAGTTTTTAACATTGGGCTCTCCGGCCTCGCTTCCCTGATTACCATTGCCTTTGGTGATGCCATCCCTGCTTCCTTCGGTTTGCGATTTACCCGGAAATAATGCTCGTTCGTTCACCTGGCGCTTCTCTTCGGCTTTTTTCTGCTCTTGTTTTTTTTCTTCTTCTTTCCGGGTTTCTTTTTCTATTTCCGTTGCTTCATTGTTTTTGGAGGTTGATTGTTGAGGTTTAATTGCCGGTGCTTCTTCGTAATCCTGGGTCATAGCCTGGTTTTGACCTGGGTCGGATGTAGAAGGTACGGATTCCTCTTGAGGTTGCTGCTGCTGTTCAGTTGTTTGCACGGGTTGATTCTGTATCGGTTCGCTGTTTCCGATACCGGCATCATCAGTACCAAAATCCAGCAGTATCCCTTCTTCTTCAGGCAATGGCAAAGGTACACTTAATCCGAATAGGATAAGAATTACCAGAATTCCCAAATGAAATCCGATAGTGCCTAATATGCCTTCACGTTTGCGTCTTTGCATTACCTAAATGTTAAGAAGGGTCGGTGGCCAATATCACTTTGTATTTATTGTTTTTGGCAATATTCATTACTTTCACTATAAATTCGTATGGAACCGATTTATCAGCATGTAGTGAAATGGTCGGGTCCTCCGAGCCTTCCATTTTCTTTTGCAACCTGAATTCAAGCGTATTGATATCAACTGGTGTGGTTTCAATATAAAATCCTAAATCTTTGGTTATGGTAACCGTAGTTATGGCTTTTGCCTGTGCCTGGTTTTTACCTTTGGGCAACAACACCTTAAGGGCAGGCGGGGCCACAAGTGTTGATGTCAGCATAAAAAAGATCAGCAGGAGAAATACGATATCCGTCATTGACGACATGCTAAACTGTATATTTACTCTGTTTCGTGCTCTTAATGACATATCCTTTAGTTTGCGGGTTCGTTAAGCAAATCCATAAATTCGGTTGAATTTGCTTCCATCTGGTAAATCAATGTTTCTACTTTGGCCACCAACACATTGTAGGCAAAATAGGCAAGTATGCCAACAATTAATCCGGCAACAGTGGTTACCATAGCCTGGTAAATGCCGGATGAAAGCAATTCAACATCAATATTGTTCCCACTGTTTGCCATATCCCAGAATGCCTGGATCATACCCATAACCGTACCGAGGAAACCAATCATTGGTGCTCCGCCTGCAACCGTTGCCAATACGGGAAGGCCTTTTTCCAATTTATAGATTTCAAGTTTACCTATGTTTTCAATGGCTGCGTTTACATCGTGCAGTGGTTTGCCAATTCGGTTTATTCCCGTTTCAATCATACGGGCCGATGGTTTATCAACGGATTGACAGAGGGTAATGGCTGAATCTAATTTACCGTCGTGTATATAATCTTTGATACGGTTTATAAAATTACTATCGGTTTGACTGGCTTTGCGAATCATAAAGTATCGCTCGGTAAAGATATAAATGGCCAATACTGATAATAACAGTATGGGAATCATAACCCATCCTCCTTTTATGGCCAAATCAAGATAGCTAAGTGTTAGTTCACCACCTTCACGCGTAACTTCTTCCGCTGGTGTGGTAACGTTTGCTTGTAATATGATGCTCATGTTTTAAAAATTTAGTAATAGAACGATTTACTTAACCTATTATTTTTTAAAGACGCAAACGAAATTAGCAACTTAAATTTCATTTTCAGCCAAAAAATGGTAAAAATAAATTTGATGATAAGCCAAACAGCTATATTTTAAGGACTAGCCGATTGATTTTGTTTACTTTTATCAGGCGTGATGATATTCCAGTAATTTTGGAAAAGTTCGTTCAATGAATTGAAGTCTTCCTGGTATAAAAAGCCAACTCCCTGTGTATAGGTCGAAGAGGTTGGATTGTCGTATTGATCGTTGTAATGGTTAAATGCTTTGAAACGTATTTTACCCGATTTACTGAGTTTAACATCCATATCAAAATCACCTACAATTTTTTGGTCGGCGCCCTCGGCGGTCTGGTATTGTTCTTCGCTGATATAATTACCACCAACATTGATATTAACACGGTCTTCCCACAATTGTGTTGATACCATTAGCTCTACTTCTTCCCAGTTTTGTTGTGTGAGCTCATTGGCCTGGCGATAGTTTACACCAATGTCGAACTGATTGCTAAACTGCGACAACCAATGACTGAGCTGGTTGGATAATAATTCGGTAGTAGTGGTAACACTGGATGCTCTTGATACGGCTCCCAGCGATTCGGGTTCATCGGGAATAAAGGAATTTACAGCCATCAGTGCCAGGAACTGCTTGTTAATGGCTTCCTGGTTGTTTAACCTTCCTTCCAGCGCGGCCAGGGTTGTGCTGTTTGCTTTCGGAAATTCGATACTGGTTTGTATTTGCGGACTGGTAAGTTTGCCTGACAACGAAATAATACAATCAACCTGTGTTTTTTGGGTTGTCAGATTATCAGATTCACTACCGCCCAAATCAGCAAATAAGGGTTCAACCGATGTTTTGGTTGAATAAATGGCTTCAAGGTCCAATGTGGCATTGGAGGGGTTACCATTCCAGTATATAACACTGCCTTCCCTGATTTTAAATTTCTTGTTGATAATATTTTTAAGTGTAAACAGGTATTCGCCTTCGGTAATATTATAATCACCATACATATTAAATTGCCCCTGATTATTTACTGTCATGGTTAGATTTCCGTCTCCACGACCTTTTATAATATCTCCTATTTTTGAGTCAAAAATAATTTGTACCTCGGCGTCAGGGGTGACCTGCAGATCAAAACTCATGGTTAACTTATTTTCCTGCACCTGATTTGTGTTGGCATCATTATATGTTTCACCCTCGTTTTCTTCATCTTTTTTGGGTGATACAAAGGATACAAAGTCATATTCGTTAATCTCCTCATTTTTATCCAGCGGAATATAAAAAGCTGTTTGCGGGTTGGTTCTTGCTGATATATTGATATCCAGATTATTCACCGGCCCTGTAATTTCAAACAACCCACCGGCATAAGCTGTTCCGTAATAACTTTCGTCATTGATGGACGTGGTGTTTAATACTTGCCAATTTTGGGTGTTGAATGATAAATCTAATCTGATATCCCTGAAATGGTTACTGGTAATATTACCGTTCAGTACCGCATCATTTCCAAACTCATCGTAAATGGAAACATCTTCCATAACCATCTGGTTGTTCATGAAAGTGATTTCATCGCTGAAGTTATATCTGGTGCCAAGGTAGTCAACAATAAAAGACGTTTTAAGAAATTTTAAGTGCCCGTTAACATAAGGCTTTTTAATATTACCGGATACTGCCAGGCTACCCGAACATAGTCCTCTCATGTCGGAAAATACACCTTGTATATACGGATTAAGTGTATATAACCTGAATTTATCAAGATTGAGGTTAACAGATATTTTATGATTGTCCTCCGGAAAATACTGTCCTGATAAACTCATGCTTTTCAATGGACCCCGATATAATTCTGTACTTACATTAAGAGACTGTTCTTTTTCATTCCAGAGTGAGAACAGTTTTAAATTGCCCATTTCTTCTTTGTTCATTACCAATGAATCAATTCCAATATTACTAATGAACATGGGTGTTTTGTTTTTATGGGTAATGATGGCATATCCGTTCGCACGGCCATCCAGGCTCATACCTTTGCCGGCGGTTAATATGTTTAGGTTGGACATATCATAATTGGTACAGGTAATACGAATACTATCGGTTGTGTTTTTTGAGACGGAGCCATTGATGTTCAAATGCTGCTTGTTATGGGTAATGGCGAAATTATTAATGGCGATGAGCTGCGAATCTATCAGCATGTTGGCATGATCAATCTCCCACTTCGAGTTTCTTACCACAACGGTTGAAGGTTTTAAATCAATGTTATACTTTGTGTTTTCAGAAAAGGGGTTTTTCTCCAATGCCACTGAAGCATCTATTGTTCCCCGGTTTACGAGGGTGTCCCAGTTGTGCCAGCGAACTGTTAAATTCAGGCTGTCGTTGCGCATGTCAGAAAGGAAAGTGCAATTTTCCAGTCTTAAATTTTTATTGAGTTGTAGATAATCGCTTCCCGATTCTATTTCAAATACCGAATCATTGGCCATGGAATAGACATATAATTTATTCCATACATACGATTTATACCGTAATCGTTCGGAGGTTAAAAAACTGCTGAAACTATTGTTATGGTCATCGTAATTGGCCTTAATAATGGTGTTTTCGGCAATATCATATTGTGGCAGGAAAAAATCTGTTAGCGGTCTTATTTTTTTGATAGTAACCAGTAAATTAAAATTTCCCTTAAAGTCTTTGGAGGAAAGTTTATGTTTTCCATCGAATGATGGGGCATACCGATTGATAAAGGTAACAATGGAAGAGTTTATCTGGTCCAATTGATAATTACCATGCAGCTCAGCATCAACCAGTTCGGAAGTTATGCCCAGGTAATTTGAATCTGCTGTATTGTAACCGGTTAATGCCAGGTCATAGAGCTGAACCTGTTTATTCCCTGATTTTGTAAAAAAGGCATTTAGTAAATTAATTTCGCCGTTCAGGGTGTTTAGAGAATTACCGGTAACATTGGCTTCCACAACAAAAGAGCCCGATAATTCAGGGTCATCTTCCATCAGGTTTAAATTGTAGAACTGGATGTGGCTCACATTGGCATAAAATTCGTATGCATTGGTGTCATTTGAGAAATCTACATCACCATTGAATTTAAGGGCTAAATTTTCATCATCTATAGCAATGATGCCTTTGTATTTTTTATCTGACAATGTGCCATTTAGCTCAATTTTATGAATGGGATAATCCCTGAACTCCAGATAGTCAATTTTTCCTGCAGTTTTCATTTCCAACTGGTCATTGGCATATTGGGTACCGTTTATACTGAGGTTGAAACTTGCTTTACCGAATTCATCGGATGCCAATAATTTACCGATCATAAAGTCATTACCCTGCAGTTGTCCGCTAAACGAAAGGTTTTTGTCGGTTGTTGGCTTCAAAGAGATGTCGGTAGATAAGCTACCTAAGCTGGATTGTAATTTTCCGTAGGCCACAAAATCATTTGAAAATCCGGTAAAATTACCCCGGTATTCGATGTTACCCAACTGATTAAATTCTTTGGGCAGTGAGAGCGATTTTGCAGCCAGATTAACACTTTCCAGGTCTTCAATGGTGGTTTTAAAACGCTGTATATCAAAAAACATGAATGTATTTTCGAAATCAGGCAGGCCTTTCAGTTCAAAATTACCGGACAGGCTGGTGTTTTCACCATAATACAAGGTGGTATGCCTGAGTTTTAAATTGTCCGGTGTGCCTCGTATATTGGCTGACAGGAATATTTTATTTTCATATTCTTTTAATACAGGGGCAAAATAACCCAGGTCGTCCAACGACAAGCGACTGTCTTTGAAATCGATGGTGAGATTGGCATGTCTTACAAATCCGCCGTTTTTCAGGGAATCGAAATTCGGGAAATGGAGAAACAGCGAATCTGTTTTAAGTCTGGTTGCCGGAGTATAGATTCTGGCATTATTCAATTGGATAAAGGTTTTATGTATGGCAAATTGGCCGGCAATATGATTGGCCGGAAAACCCGACTGATCAATAAATTCCAGGTTTTTAATGGTAAACATTACCGTGTCCCGTGCTTTCCGAAAATTATCAATGGCAATATTGAGATTTTTAAAATCCAGGTCTTCAAAATTAATTTTATCAGGGGTAGGGGAGGCTTCCATATCTTTATACCCAAAACGGGAGTTTACCAATTGCATTTCATCAATTTCAAAGGATAACTTCTTTTTGCTGGTATCTCGGGCTTCCTGCAGGTGGTCAATAAAAAAGCCCATATTCAGTATGTTGGCCGAGTCTTTGTACATATTAACACGAGCCTCGTTAAATGTAACTTTACGCAATGATAATAACCGCTTATTCCTGTCGAACTTACGATAATTCAATACCAATTTTTTGGAATAAATTAATGTATCGCCTTTTTGATCTTCGATTAAAACATTTCGGAATGCCAATCGTTTAAGTAAACTCATTTTAACCGATTCAACATGAATATTGGTATTCATGTCCTCAGCCAATTTCTCGGTGGCATATTTTACCAAATGGGTTTGAATACGATAATTGCGCACCACAAAAAATAGTACGATGCCCAATGATAATATCACAATTACCTTAACCGATAATATTTTAAGTATTTTTCTGATATTTGTACCCTTTATTAAGTCAACGCAAAAAAACAAAAAAAAGTTTAACCTATTAAACTAATTGTAAGAAACTTGTATTACCATTCATATTTTATTATGGCGGTTTATATTTGGGAATAAAAAATTAAACAAATAACTGAATGAATATTACTATACTCGGCATAGAATCATCATGCGATGATACTTCGGCAGCCATTTTGAAAGACGGCAGAGTTTTATCCAATATAATTGCCAATCAGGAAGTGCATAAATCGTATGGCGGAGTTGTGCCTGAGTTGGCTTCACGTGCTCACCAACAAAACATAATACCTGTGGTTGATGAGGCCATAAAAAAGTCAGGGATAAAAAAAGAAGATATCAATGCAGTGGCATTTACCAAAGGCCCTGGTTTAATGGGTGCATTATTGGTGGGTGTTTCTTTTGCCAAAGGCTTTGCCATGTCCCTGGATATTCCGTTAATTGAAGTGAATCATCTTCAGGCGCACATATTGGCTCATTTTATTAAAAGCGAGGATAAATCCCAGGAATTTCCTGATTTTCCATTTCTATGTTTGCTGGTATCTGGTGGACATACCCAATTGGTAAAAGTGAACAATTACCTGGATATGGAAGTAATTGGGCAAACCATTGATGATGCGGCGGGTGAAGCATTTGATAAATGTGCTAAGGTGATGGGTTTGCCTTACCCGGGCGGACCATTGATTGATAAATATGCGAAGGAAGGAGACCCGCTAAGCTATAATTTTGCCAAACCAAAAATTCCTGAATTGGATTATAGCTTCAGTGGATTAAAAACCAGTTTTCTTTATTTTTTAAGGGATCAGATTAAACTGAATGCTGATTTTATTGAGCAAAACAAGTATGATCTGTGCGCATCGCTTCAATCAGTTATTATTGATGTTCTTATGGAAAAACTGGTGAAAGCCTCAAAATCTTTAAATATCCGGCAAATAGCATTGGCCGGTGGGGTCTCAGCCAATTCAGGGTTGCGTGAACGGGTTATCCATGAAGGCGATAAGCGGAATTGGGATGTATATATTCCGCCCTTAAGTTATTCAACCGACAATGCAGCCATGATTGCCATAACAGGATATTATAAATTTATGCAAAAGGATTTCAGTGATTTTCTGGTAACACCGTTAGCAAGAATGCCTGTTTAAAACTATTGAAGATTTTGCATGCATTCATTGTAAACCTGCTCAAAATATTTCTCAAGTTCAGCATGGGTTTCACCACAGGCATTCACAACCTCTTTCGCCCATAGGGCATATTTAATTTTTCTTGATTTGGGCCACAAAGGCGGATATTCAATAATATCCTTTAAATTACATATTTTATCGGCAATTCTTATCAACCTGGCACGATCTGAGAGTTTAGCGGCATTTTCAATCTGTATTTTTTTTCTTTCCTGCTGCGGTAATGTCATATCATCGGTAACTTCCTGAACCACCGTTGCTACCCCGGTACCAAAAGTATCGGCCAGTTCATTATATGTGGCAGGTGTATCTTCAAGTGTATCATGCAATATTGCCGCCTGGATTAATACCGGGTCTGTTTGTTTTGTTATGTGCATCAATAAATGGGCAACTTTTAAGGGATGATTGATATAGGGAATTTTTAGTTGTCCTTTGCGGTGCTGATATTTGTGTTTCTCAGCTGCATAAACCACCGTATCAAGCAGTTTATAGGAGTCAATATCGTTCGGTAATGTCATGTTCGGGTTTAATTTTTTCGATAATGACTGGTTTTTTTGTTGATAAGATTTAGTTTTTTTTTGACTAAATGTAAATTTGAAGTTTAAATTAATATATTTATAGTATTATTTTTATAAAATCATTTGCTTGCTAAGTATCATTCAACAAAAGTAATGAATAATCTGCTAATCGAAAGTACAAAAAAGACACCGGAAGTATCCTTTAATACAGATGGCAAACTGAGGATTAGTGGACGTTCTATCCCGGAAGATGCCTCTAAATTTTATGATCAGTTATATGAATGGGTCTATTATTATTGTCAGAATCCGACTGAACTGACCGTCCTGGATGTGCAATTGGAATACTTTAACAGCGGGTCATCAAAAGCGTTATTGCATATTTTAAGAGGGCTGGTTGATATTTCTAAAAAAGGCCATAAGCTAACCGTCAATTGGTATTACGAAGAAGGGGATGATGATATTCTGGAACGAGGGGAATATTACGAATCCATTCTGGAAGTAAAATTCAACTTTATCGAAACGATTTGATCATTTCTTAAACAATCTTTTTATCTTATTGGCTGTGATCGCATGTCTGCGTGTACCGCTGTTTCCGAGTAAATAGGAATACGGGCTTAATCGGGGTGTATGTTTAAATATAATTTTAAGTATAGCAAGAAAGGGTACTACAACAATCATTCCCGGTATACCCCAAACTATGGCGCCTACAATAAGACTCAATATTATAAAAAAAGGATTGATTCGCAGACTTCCGCCAACTATATTAGGTGTTAATATGTTATTTTCGATCGTATTTATGATTATAAATAATATTAACACCCGTATGGCAGATAGCGGATTATCAGATATTAATAAGGCAAATAATATGGGCACACTGCCCCCCATTAATGTGCCAAAATAAGGTATAAAACTAAATAATGCCGAGATAATACCCAGGGTAAGCGCATATTTCATATCAATAATATAAAGCCCAACCGAATTAATAATACATAAAACGGATACAACTATAATTACACCGCCCATATATGATGTTGCCACCTGGCTTATTTCACGCATAATCCGAACGGCTGTAAAACGCATATCGTGCGGTACAATTTTTAAAATAAATGTGGCAAATTTGGTGCGATAATACAGAAACAGAAACACATAAACCGGTAATAAGGCAATTTTTATTATCGCACCGGCGGTGTTCTGAAAAAATGTATTAAATGTACTGCTGCCAACTTCAAAAAAACCTTTTACAGCGGCTTTAACATAATTAATTAAGGAGTGGTCAGATAATCCAAAAATATTTTCCAGTTTTTCGGTCAGGAAGTCAATGTTATGTATGGCCTTTGTTTTAAATGCCGGGAAATCACCAACAAATACCGAAATTTGTCTGTAAATAAATATACCGGCAAAAATTACCATAACCAATGCAACCACTTCGGCCAATAATATTGACAGGATTCTGGGGACACGCCATTTTTCAAAAAAATTAACAAGCGGGTAAAGCAAATAGCTGATCAATACCGCAAACGCCAACGGATACAAAAAATCCCTGGCCACAATTACACCGTAAAATATCAATATAATGGATAACATCATGTAAGTGAAGCGAAATCTGAGCGGGTACTTTTGTATATCCATATTGTGTTAAATAAAAAGCAAATATATACCGATGGATAGAAAAAAATTAATTTTCAGGTAAATTAGTTTAATGAAAGCAGAAAAGTAGTTTTATGTGTCGGAAAAGTAAGTTGTTATTGGTTTTGGTTCTGATTAGCAGGATTTATACGATGAATCTGCAAGCACAGCCTGATTGCGAAATTCAGACCAAACCCTTTAAGCAGGGTGAGGACCTGACCTATGTTTTATCCTATAACTGGTTTGTGATATTTACTGATGTTGGCTATGCCAGCTTAAAAGTTAACAGCGATACGTTATATGGCCATCCTTATTTTCACCTCGAAGGAAGAGGCTGGTCATCCGAATCATGGGATAAATTTTTTCGTGTACGCGATAAATATGAATCCTGGGTTCACCCAGGAACATTGTTACCCGTTTATTTTAGGCGAGATGTACATGAAGATACCTATAAACTGGACATCACCTATAATTTTTACCGACAAAGCAATTTTGCAAGAAGTTATCGCAAAGTTCGCGACAAAACCCCTGAGCACGATACCCTGGATATCTCAAACTGTACATTTGATGTTGTATCCGCATTGTACTATTCACGAACCGTTGATTATACCAACATGGAAGTGGGAGATACTGTTTCCATTGACCTTCTGCTGGATACTGAGCACATCCCTTTTTATTATCGCTATCTGGGCACTGAAACCATTAAAACCAAAGAGTTGGGAAAAGTTGAGTGCATTAAGTTTGTTGTGATGGTAGTGGAAGGAAGCGTATTTGATGAGGGAGGGGAGCAATTATATGTCTGGGTTACAAAAGACAAGAATAAAGTACCCATATATGCCGAATCACCAATTGTTGTGGGAAAAGTAAAAATGCGGCTCATTGATTATGAGAATTTAAAATATCCCGGTACTTTGCAATAGAATTATTTATAATTAACCTAAATTACAGGTATAATACGTATTTTAAAATTTCAGAATTAACTTAGCATTTTAGTTAGGTTGATTGTTAGCGATAATGGAAAATTGTACCCAACAAACCGGACTCATTGACAAAGTTGGCAAAAACTTTGTACGCATCAGGATTATACAGCCTTCAGCATGTGCTGCCTGTCATGCAAGAGGCGGATGTGGCGCTTTCAGTTCCAAAGAAAATTACCTGGATATTCCGCTAGCCAACGCCTCCTTTCAACCGGGAGAAACAGTTGCCATACGATTTAACAACAGTCAGGGGTTAAAAGCCGTGTGGTATGGGTATGTTCTTCCCTTTATAACCATTATTACCGTTTTGCTTGTATTATCTGCATTTATGCATGAAGGCATTGCTGGTGTAATGGCTCTGGCATCAGTGGGTATATATTATACATTGCTTAAACTTTTTGGTAAAAACCTTACAAAAGCTTTTCGCTATGAAATTATAAGAACATAATTCAACAGGTATGAGTACAATTATTCTATATACAGTTATCTCACTAAGCGCTACCGGAATTGTGGCAGCCTTAATATTGTATTTCGCTGCGCAGAAATTCAAGGTTTATGAGAATCCTAAGATTGATGAGGTAGAAGAAGAATTACCTGCTGCCAATTGTGGCGGTTGTGGTTTTGCTGGTTGTCGTGCCTTTGCCGAGGCATTGGTAAAGGCTGAAGACCTGAATGATTTTTACTGTCCGGTTGGTGGTAACGACACCATGCAGATGGTTGCGAAAATTCTTGGCAAAGAAGCCACATTGAGCGATCCGCGCGTGGCTGTACTTCTTTGTAATGGTCATTGCGAGGCACGCCCCAAAACAAATGTGTATGAAGGAGCAACCTCTTGTGCCATTGCTTCAGCACTTTATGGTGGTGATACCGGTTGTCAATACGGATGCCTGAGTCATGGCGATTGCGTTGATGTATGTGATTTTGATGCCCTGCACATGGATACCGAAACCGGTTTGCCAGTGGTTACCGATGCCAATTGTACAGCATGTGGGGCATGCGTAGAAGCTTGCCCGCGTGATTTATTTGAACTTCGTAAACGAGCCAAAAAAGACCGAAAAATATATGTTGCCTGTCGGAATGAGGACAAAGGAGGGATAGCCAAAAAGAATTGCGCTGTTGCCTGCACCGGTTGTACCAAGTGCTTTAAGGTATGTCCGTATGATGCAATAACCATGGAAAACAATTTGGCATTTATCGATTCGGATAAATGTAAACTTTGTCGCAAATGCGTACCTGAATGTCCCACCAATGCCATTATTGAAATTGGTTTTCCGCCTCCGAAGGAGAAAAAAGTAACGGAAACAGCCACCGATAATGCCAACAATAAAGAAGAAGTATTACCAGGTCAATCTAAAACAGATCAAAGTTGATGTTAAAGACATTTGCTAAGGGAGGAATCCACCCTCCGGAAAATAAATATTCGGCCAACCAACCAATTGTTTCAATAGTGCCACCCGATACGGTTACCATACCTGTTACACAGCATATTGGTGCCCCCTCAAAAGTTATCGTTAATAAAGGGGATGCAGTAAAAGCTGGCCAGGTAATTGCGCAAAGCGAAGGATTTATTTCCACCAATATTCATGCTTCTGTATCGGGAAAAGTCGTAAAGGTTGATTCAATTGTGGATAGCAGTGGATACAAAAGGCCCGCTGTATTTATAAAAGTTGAGGGTGATGAATGGTTGGAAGGTATTGATACCAGCGATGCCCTTAACGAAAATATATCGGTGAGCGATGAAGAAATCATCCCTAAAATACTGGAAGCCGGAATTGTGGGTATGGGTGGAGCGACATTTCCGTCGCATGTGAAATTATCGGTACCCAGGGGAAAAAATGCAGAATTTCTTGTCATAAATGGCGTGGAGTGCGAACCTTATCTGACGGCCGATCATCAGCTAATGATGGAGAAAGGGAAAGAGCTGATAACCGGCATTCAAATATTGATGCGCGGGTTACGGGTGAAAAACGCTTACGTGGGTATTGAGAACAATAAAAAAGATGCCATTAAACACCTTACTGTACTGGCAGCCAACCATCAGGGCATTGAAATAGTTCCTTTACAGGTAAAATATCCGCAGGGAGGAGAAAAACAATTGATAAAAGCCATTTTGAACCGGGAAGTACCCTCGGGTGGATTGCCCATTGATGTGGGGGCTGTGGTGTTTAATGTGGGAACCACTTTTGCTGTGTATGAGGCCATTCAGAAAAACAAGCCATTGATTGAGCGGGTACTTACTGTAACGGGTAAGTCAGTAACCAAAAAAGGCAACTATAAAGTGCGTACAGGAACACCAATGAAGCATGTTATAGATGCGGCAGGCGGACTTCCTGAAGATACGGGAAAAGTTATAAGCGGCGGTCCCATGATGGGTAAAGCGCTTAATTCATTAGAAGTACCCGTCATCAAGGGTACATCGGGAATTCTCATAATTCCGGATGAGGAAGCACATCGAAAACCAGTACAGCCATGTATACGCTGTACCAAATGTGTACAGGTATGTCCTATGGGCCTGGAGCCCTATTTATTACAGGTGCTGTCGGAAAAATCGATGCTTGAACGGGCGGAGAATGAGTATATTATGGACTGTATCGAATGTGGATCATGTAGCTATACATGCCCATCAAACAGGCCTTTATTGGATTATATACGTTTAGGAAAACAACAAGTCGGAAAACTCATAAGATCACGTAAGCAGTAATGGATAAACTTCTTTCAGTAGCCCCTTCACCACATTTAAAAAGTTCTACCGGCGTTCCCGGTTTAATGTTCGGCGTTGTCATTGCCATGATGCCCGTTCTGGTTCTTTCGGTTATTTTTTACGGATTGGGAGCCATTGTGGTAACTGCCACAGCGGTTGCATCCTGTGTATTGTTTGAGGCCATCATTCAAAAATATGTTTTGAGACATAAAATAACAGTATCCGATGGCTCGGCGGTAGTTACCGGTATTTTACTGGCATTCAATATCCCATCTGATTTACCTGTTTTTATGATCATTCTGGGCAGTCTGGTTTCTATTGGTGTGGGTAAGCTTACTTTTGGCGGAATTGGGAACAACCCTTTTAATCCGGCCTTGGTGGGAAGGGTCTTCCTTTTGGTGTCATTTCCGGTTGACATGACCACTTATCCCAATCCAACCGGTTTAAATGCTTCGCTTGCTGAATCGTATATTGATGCATCCAGCGGCGCAACACCCTTAACTTTAATTAAGGAAGGCATTAAGGCAGGAAAACCGGTTTCTGAATTGATGACCCAGGTACCTGATTATGCGGATCTGTTTTTTGGAGATATGGGTGGCTCCATGGGAGAAATTGCAGGGATCGCCATTGTAATTGGATTTTTGTACATGCTGGTGCGTAAAATAATAACCTGGCATGTACCGGTGGTAATCGTTTCAACCATATTTGCATTCACCGGAATCTTATGGCTGATTAACCCCGAACAAAATGCTGATCCCTTATTCCATATCCTAACAGGTGGTGTGTTATTGGGCGCTGTGTATATGGCAACTGATTATGTTACGTCACCCATGACCATTAAAGGACAGGTTATCTTTGCCGTCGGTATTGCCATAATAACGGTGGTAATTCGTGTATATGGCGCTTATCCGGAGGGTATCTCATTCGCAATTCTTATTATGAATGCTTTTGTACCACTTATAAACCGATATGTCAAACCCAAACGATTTGGAGAGCAATTAAGCAATGGCTAAAAAAGAATCAACCATATCCAATATGGTGTTAACACTATTTATTGTTACACTGGTTTCAGGTGCTTCCCTGGGCTTTATTTATGAAGTTACCAAAGGCCCAATTGAAAAGGCTATGCGGACCAAGAAAAATATGGCCATCAAAAAGGTACTGCCTGATTTTACCAATTCACCGGTTGAAAATGCCAATTCGGCCTATATGGACGGGGATACATTATATGTTTACAAAGCCATGGAAAATACTGATACCGTTGGACTGGCCATTGAAACATTTACACCGGACGGGTTTAGCGGAATGATTAAACTGATGGTGGGGTTTTTACCGGACGGTACCATATATGACATTGCTGTATTACAGCACAAGGAAACACCCGGTTTGGGGGATAAAATGGCAACCCTTGACTTTAGAAAACAATTTCAGGGGCAACATCCCAATACGTTTAACCTTCAGGTAAAAAAGGATGGTGGCGATGTAGATGCCATAACCGCCTCAACCATTACCTCCCGCGCATTTTGTGATGCCGTTCAAAGAGCATACGAACAGTATAAAAAAGAACAAACCCATGAACCAGCGAACTAATTTCACCAAAGGATTTTTTAAGGAGAACCCTGTATTTGTGTTGTTTCTGGGGCTTTGTCCTACATTGGGAACAACCACTTCAGCCATCAATGGACTGGGCATGGGCCTGGCTACGGCCTTTGTGTTAATCATGTCAAATATCGTGGTTTCCCTTACCGGTAGTCTTATTCCCGGAAAAGTACGTATACCTTCCTTTATTGTGATCATCGCTTCCTTTGTAACCATTGTCGATTTGCTTATGAAGGCATATACCAATACCCCCGGTCCACAGGGTGAACCTAGTTTATACGATCAACTCGGCTTATTCATTCCATTAATCGTGGTTAACTGCCTGGTATTGGGACGGGCTGAAGCGTATGCTTCCAAAAACAAATTCATGAGCTCGCTGATTGACGGATTGGGCATGGGATTGGGCTTTACCATGGCATTAACCATGTTAGGCGCTGTACGCGAAATATTGGGAAGCGGATCCATATTTAACTATAAGTTTATTGAAGGCGATGGCATACTTATTTTTGTATTGGCCCCCGGAGCTTTTATTGCCCTGGGCTATTTAATTGTGATTATTAACAAACTCACCAAAAAGGCATAACAATGGATTATATATTAATAATTATAGGTGCTGTTTTTGTCAATAATATTGTATTGGCCCAATTTCTGGGTATATGCCCCTTTATTGGCGTATCCAACAAGGTAGAAACAGCCATTGGAATGACAGGCGCGGTAACCTTTGTATTGGTGCTGGCAACAATGGTTACCTATTTGTTGCAGCACTACGTGCTTGTTCCATTTGGAATAGGGTTTATGCAAACCGTCACATTCATTCTGGTCATAGCCTCTTTGGTGCAATTGGTGGAAATTATACTCAAAAAAATTAGTCCTGCTTTGTATCAGGCACTGGGTATATTCCTTCCGTTAATTACGACCAACTGTGCGGTGTTGGGTGTTGCGATTCTGGCTGTTCAGAAAGATTTGAATTTAACAGAAAGCGTGGTATATGCCGCGGCCAATGCCATCGGGTTCGGACTGGCATTGCTGCTGTTCTCAGGTATTCGTGAGCAACTCGATTTAATGGATGTTCCCAAACCCATGCGTGGTGTGCCCGCGGCATTTGTGGTGGCAGGGTTATTGGCCATGGCTTTTATGGGTTTTGCGGGGATAGTTTAGGGTTAAATTTTTGATAACAAATTAATGAATAATATGTATTTATATCTTTTTGTCGGATTAAATGTTTATTAGATATTTGTTCCATTAGCACGTTATTATCTCACATTGTCAAAACTATAAGTGTTTGCATAATTTGTTTTTTAACCCAAGTCAAAATCAAGGGTAAATAGTCAAAATGCAAAAGCTATTCCCTGAAAATGAAGTATAAAAGTAACATATTCAGTGCAATTTGATGGTTTATGATTTTTAATGCCAGTTCTTGTTTTGTTTTGAATTCGTGGTGTTTTACCGGAACCTGAGCTTGATCCAAACGGGTCTTACTGCTTGTCCATGTTTCAGGTAAATATAACTTACTATCATCTATGGAAGCAAAGTCTCCCCGGCTTAGGGCTGGAAACACAGCTACAACGGGTCAGGAGTTTTGAAAATCATAAATCAACAATCTTCAATCTGAAATCGGGCATAAGGGGGGCGATTGTTGATCAGCAATTTACGATTGAAGAAGTATGAAGAAATTTTCGTCTCCGTGTATGGCTTCGACTACGCTCAACCGGACTGTAGGATTTGTATAAAAATCCCGTTCTCCTCTTCCGGTTTTCCTTCTTGCTTACAGCTTCTTCCTCTTGCCTGTAGCTTTGAACTTTGAGCTTCTTCCTCTTGCTCCAAACTCAAACTTGTTTCTTTTTCTTCTCTACCAGATACATAAGCTGTTGGCCGTTTAACGGCCTGTTTCAGTGTTTTTCCATTTTCTTTTGTACTTTTAACTTGTGTTGAACATGTACGCAAATTACGAAAATTATGTTTTTCGATACTCTTGAAAAGTTTGTCTTTTCAAGGGTTTTATTAACAATTTTAACTTGTCAAAGTAGAATGAGAAAAGTTATTATTTTTTTGAGTTTAGTCATTTTGGTTAAATTATCATATTCACAGGTTTATATTGGACAAAAGTATGATTTGAACGGAATGCCCAGGGAATGATAATGGTTTTTTTGTCAATCGATAAAAAAGGATACGTTGTGAAAGGTACCGTTTTGAATAAACTACACCCGGAACTTGATACAATTGTGCATGATTTTATCTCCAACAGGTTATTGGAAGGTGCTGAATATCGGTATCGACATAAGCCTTATAAAGTGGAACGGGATAAAAAATGCTGTGAAGTGGTCATACCGTTTGAGTTCAGTATTAAAAGATTTTATCGCAAACCGGTTAATTATTATCACTTTCATCACTTTCAACATCACATGATGCATCAGCACATGATCCATCATGCACCACCAACGAGGGGGCCAGGTGGTTTTTGATAAAACATCAGGCAAAAGTGCCAAAGAAAAGAATAAAACCGGTAGGTATAAGAAGCACTGGTTTTGTTCTTTCCACACATTGGAGAATAATAATCAATCACCATCCACCTTACCCAGCATTTTCAACATAAAGGCGTACTCAAGCGCTGTTTCCTTAAACCGTTGAAAACGTCCGGATGCGCCGCTATGACCGGTTTCCATGTTTGTATGCAACAATAAAATGTTGTTATCCGTTTTCATATCGCGCAATTTGGCCACCCATTTGGCAGGTTCCCAATATTGTACTTGCGAATCATGCAGGCCGGTGGTAACCAACATGGCAGGATAATCTTTCATCTCTACATTATCATAGGGTGAATAAGAAAGCATATAATCATAATATTCTTTTTCATTGGGATTACCCCATTCATCATATTCCGATGTGGTGAGTGGGATGGACTCATCGAGCATGGTAGTTACAACATCTACAAATGGTACCGAGGCGATCACCCCTTTGAAAAGATAGGGACGCATATTCAATACTGCGCCCATTAACATACCGCCTGCACTGCCTCCTTCTGCAAAAAGTAGTTCTTTATTGGTGTATTTATTTTCGATAAGGTATTCGGCGCAATCAATAAAGTCGTGGAAAGTATTTTTCTTATTGAGCATTTTACCCTCCTCATACCATTGACGGCCCATCATTTGTCCGCCCCGAATATGGGCTATGACAAAAACAAAGCCATGGTTTAGCAAACTGAGTCGAACTGATGAGAAATACGGATCGACCGTATGACCATAAGAACCATAACCATATAATAGCAATGGATTATCACCATCCAGTTTAATACCTTTTTTATAGACCAGGCTCAATGGTACTTTTGCACCATCACGTGCGGTTACATAATGTCTTTTCTGATTGATAATCCGACCAATTACAAAAATCAATTTATTATAGTAACAACTGACAATAGTCTGACAAAAAATCACCTATACCGGAGGATTACAGTTTGATATAACTGATTGAAAGTGCTACTAATTAAGGGTAGCTTTCACTTGGAGTTGGTAAACGAAAAGCGCCTGATTACCTAACTCAAGAAACCATAACATTAAATCCCATTCTGGATATTAACCTGGCCGTAGAGTATAAATATACACGATTATTGTCATTATACCTTGATATCAATAACCTAACCGCCTCGAAATACTATAGGTGGCATCAATATCCTTCACAAAGATTGAATATTATTGTTGGCGCCTCTTATAAATTTTAATACCCGATTAAATCATCAATCATCAGTACCTGGATTTTCGATTGAAGAAGAAGGAAGAAAAGAATAGAATGGCTGCTTTTTTGCTCAATTAATATTTTCATTTAAATAATCTCATTCCTTTGTTAAATCCCTTAAACAACGGGAAACTTAATGTTAATTTAATGTTGATAACAGCGCCAAAAAAAATACCAAAAATGCTTTATTTTCAGTATATTTGTGTCTCTTTAAATGAGTGGAATACAAAATGCCAATAAGATTTTGAACAGATTGAAAAGATTGAACGTATATTCGCCAACACTTCCTAAAAATAATCACAGTTAGATTTGTTTTTAAAAAGTTTTAAGGTCAATGGAGTGACCCCGTAGAAGCATAATATAGATATATAATTAATACAATTAATATGAGTGAAGTAGATAAATTGAATGAAGAAGCTATTGACAAGCTAGATCCCAACAGTTATTCGGCCAGTAGCATTCAGGTACTTGAAGGGCTTGAAGCGGTGCGAAAGCGACCGGCCATGTACATTGGTGATGTGGGGGTAAAAGGGCTGCATCATTTGGTTTACGAGGTGGTGGATAACTCAATCGATGAAGCGCTTGCCGGTTATTGCGATACCATTGAGGTGATCATTAACGAAGATAATTCCATAACTGTATGGGATAATGGAAGGGGGATACCGGTTGATTATCACGAGAAAGAAGGAAGATCGGCCCTAGAGGTTGTTATGACCGTATTACACGCGGGTGGAAAATTCAATAAAGATTCGTACAAAGTATCGGGAGGACTGCATGGTGTTGGTGTGTCCTGTGTTAATGCCTTGTCTTCTCACCTGGAAGTGAATGTCTGGAGAAACAATGTAATCTATAAACAATTATATAGCGAAGGTAAACCATTGGGTGATCTTGAAGAAGTGGGACCAACTGAAAAAACCGGAACCCTTGTTACGTTCAGACCCGATGAGAAGATTTTTTCAGCCATCAATTATAACTACGAAATTTTGGCTTCTCGTCTGCGGGAATTGGCTTACCTGAACAAAGGGATACGGCTCAACCTGGTTGATAAAAGAGAACGCGAAGAGCAAAATGGCGATGAAGGTGACTATATTTCCGATTCGTTTTATTCCGAAGAGGGATTGAAGGAATTTGTTGAATTACTTGATAAAACTCGTGAGCGATTAATTGAGGATGTGATCTATCTGGAAACCGAAAAGAACGGCATTCCTGTAGAAATAGCATTTCATTATAATACCTCATTCACAGAGAATATTTTCTCTTATGTTAATAATATTAACACCATTGAAGGTGGAACGCACCTTACCGGATTCAGGCGTGGGTTAACTCGGACATTAAAAAATTATGCCGAGAAATCGGGTATGCTGGCCAAACTAAAATTCGACATCAGCGGGGATGATTTTCGCGAAGGTTTAACCGCCATTATATCGGTTAAAGTGGCTGAGCCACAATTTGAAGGCCAGACCAAGACCAAATTGGGTAATTCCGAAGTAACCGGAGCGGTAGACCAGTCTGTAAGCTCGTTATTATCCGATTATCTGGAAGAAAACCCGAAAGATGCCAAAGCCATTGTGCAAAAGGTTATTTTGGCGGCAACTGCCCGTCATGCGGCTCGCAAAGCACGCGAATTGGTACAACGAAAAAATGTACTCTCTGGCTCGGGATTACCGGGTAAATTAGCCGATTGCGCGGACCGCGATCCCGATGGAACCGAAATATTTCTGGTAGAGGGTGATTCTGCTGGTGGTACGGCCAAACAGGGGCGTGATCGTAGATTCCAGGCGATTTTACCATTACGGGGTAAAATTCTGAATGTAGAAAAAGCCATGCAGCATAAAATATTTGAAAATGATGAGATCAAAAATATTTTTACTGCCTTGGGTGTTTCCATTGGTACTGAGGAAGACAGCAAAGCATTGAATATGGAAGGTATCCGTTACAAAAAAATCATCATTATGTGTGATGCCGATGTAGATGGGTCACATATTTCCACCCTTATTATGACCTTCTTTTTCCGTTATATGAATGAATTAATCAAAGAGGGTTATCTGTATATCGCCACCCCACCGCTTTATATGATTCGTAAGGGTAAGCAATTCCGTTACTGCTGGAACGATGAAGAAAGAGCGCAGGTGGTTGATGAACTCGGCCAGGGCAAAGAGGCCAATGTAAGTATTCAACGCTACAAAGGATTGGGTGAGATGAATGCTGAACAACTATGGGATACAACTATGAATCCGGATAGCCGGACACTCAGACAGGTTACCATAGAAAGTGCTGCTGAAGCTGATCGTATTTTCTCTATGTTGATGGGAGATGAGGTTCCTCCCCGTCGTGAGTTTATTGAAACACATGCGAAATATGCGAAGGTAGATGTTTAGCTTTAACACTACCCGATCGCGCATAAAAATACATCCGAATTTTTTAGGGGCTTTTTCCAAATCATAATTTAATGTCGTTTAGTTAAGGCTTATATTATAATTGGTATTCCCTCGCGCACCCCTGAATCCCATTGCTGTCAACTTAA
>JAAAOM010000014.1 GCA_009908855.1 Bacteroidota bacterium | reverse complement strand
GGTATCATCGGTTTTACCAACCAGCGTAAAATGTATTTCCTTGCGTTCACCATATTCATCAATAACAATCAATTGATGTGGACCTTCCTGTTTACCGATTTGCATTTGATGTATGTATTGCGTAGTACCCAGAAATCTGTCATCTAAATACCAGTAGAGTTTTACCTGTTCTTTACGATGGATGGCTTCGCATATGAGTGATCCTGTTGTATTGTGTTTATCCCTGGGAATATAAATGCGCATATTGTTTTCAGGATATACAATTTGAAACTGATCGATATCCCTGTTTGGATGGCAATGCGTTTCCCAATCGGGAAGTGGTTGATAACTATTGACCTGTTTTTTGTAGTACCATTCCTGTGCAGGGGGTAACACAAACCAGGGAACAGATATGATATTGGCAGCATTTTCACAATTTCTGTTCACTTGTTTACCTGTTTTAGTTGATATATGAATGATGGTATGATAGGGACAGGGCCCTGTTCGCGTTTCCACATTGGGAAGCCTTGCAGGCTGAATATCAGGACAGTGCGGATTATTCAAATACCCGCTTTGCGCACAAATATTCATCGTTTTTAAATCATTCAGTGGTGCTTTAAATCCACCGGCTGGTTGCAACCCTGAAAATATTTCAAACATAATCGGCGCGGCGGATGTATTTCCGGTAAGCAGCGGACGTCCTTCGCCATCCGCATTTCCTACCCATACACCTACACAATAGTTTTCATTCATACCAATACACCAGGCATCTTTATTACCAAAACTGGTCCCGGTTTTCCAGGAAACATTTCGACCGGTGGCAAAATGTTCCCAACCGGCTTCACTTTCAGGCCGATTTACTTCTTTCATGGCCTGTAACGTAAAATAAATGGCTGATGCACGATACATTGACGGAGAAGATTGCCATTCATCCTGGTGCAGGTTATTGGCCGATTCAAAAAATTGTATGGAATCGGAATGGTGATTGATATATATACCTGTATGGTTGTATGTTTGTAATGTTCGGCCCAGCGTTGTATAAACCTGCACGAGTTGCCACAGGCTGGTCTCGCCACCACCAAGAATGAGCGACAAACCATAATGATCCGGAGGTTTTAAGAAGGTTGTAAATCCCAGCTTATGCAATTGAAAGTAAAATTTTTCCGCTCCGAATTCATGTAACATACGTACGGCAGGCACATTTAAGGACCTGGCCAATGCCACATCAGCGCTTACTGCGCCCAAATGATTTCCCGAAAAATTTTTTGGCGCGTAATTGCCATAACGGGTTGGAATATCAGCTACCATTTGATGGGGCAGCAGCACACCATCATGTAACATACTGCTATACAATAGTGGTTTAAGTATGCTGCCGGTGCTGCGCGATGCCTGTACAACATCAACGTATTTGTGATTCATTGTTCCGCAATTGGTATTTCCGGTATAAGCCAGTAATTTATTTGTATTGAGTTCAATAATTACAACTCCGATATTATGAATCTGATTATGTTGAAGTTTATTATAATGTCTGTCAACAATGCTGTTGACCATCAATTGCTTATTTACATCAATGGTTGAATGAATGATGGGATTGTTTTGCTGACGGGTTGCATAGTGCAGAAAATGGTCAGCTGTTTGCGGTAATGGTTTAGGTGCATCAGGAATGGGTTCGAGCAATGATAATTCGTAGGTAACCGAATCGATAATTTCTTTTTGCAGCAAAGCATGCAGCAGTTGGTCTCTTTTGTTTTTGAGTAGGTTCCGATTTTTTCCGGGATGAACAAGCGATGGAGCATTGGGCAATACGGCCAGCATAGCCGATTCGGCCCAGGTCAGATTGTAAGACGATCGTTCGAAGTAGCGCCAGCTTGCCGTCTCCAGTCCCACTGTGTTACCACCAAATGGAGCATGGCTGGCGTAAAGATTTAATATGTCTGATTTGCTTTTTTTTAATTCCATATGAAGGGTTAGCACCATTTCTTGTAATTTCTGCAGCAACGTACGTTCAGGATTTCCGCTTCTCAGACGTACTACCTGCATGCTTAAGGTACTGCCGCCGCTAACTATGCTTTTATGTTTAATATTTAAATAGAGCGCCCTGATAATGGATATGGGATTTATACCCGGATGGTATTGAAAATATTTATCTTCAAACTGAATGATACATTTTTTAAATTTAACGGGTACGCTGTCTGATACAGGAAATCGCCATTGTTCATCATCGGCAATGGTTGCACTCAGCAGGTTTAAATCACGATCGTATAAAACACGGCTGTAATTTGTGTTAAATGTTGGTACGGGTATTGATATACCGATGATCATACCTGTAACTAACAGAATAAGAATTGCCCAATACCAATTCCTTTTCAGGCGCGTCCAAAACATTTATTCAATGATATATCGGTGAAAAAAATTATTCATCTTTCAAAAATTACCATTAAATTTAATTTTAATATGACATAGATTAAATAATCATGAAAAATTTAATGCCGGTTATTTTTACTGCCCTGCTGTTGGTATCCTGTAACAGTAAACACGATCATAAATCAAATCATGGCTCGGATGATATAAATAAATCAGCTTCGGTAACCAAAATTCCGACCGAATTTATAGATACCGCAACAATTATAGAAGAAAATGTGTGGATACGCGAGAAACCCGTAGATGGTGAAGTTATGGCTAAATTAAACAAAGCCACTTTTTGTTACGTGTTGGAGCGGGGTGAACCGGATACCATTCGTAATGTAGCAGATGTATGGTATAAGATTACTGTAAACGATAAGGTGGGTTGGGTATTTGGTTCGCAGCTTTCAATACGGGCGGCTAAACCGGTTGAATTTGGTAAAATTATCCATGTGTTTATGGAGGCTTATAACGACAAAAATGTAAAAAAACTGGATCATTATGTGCATCCGCAATACGGAATATCCTACGGGTTTGTGTTGTGCGGTGACAATAAGCCGGACTTTGCTGATGTTAAGAGCTATCCTGATTTTATTTCATTTGATACGCTGCAACATTTTAAATCCGATTTCCCGGTGATACGTTGCAATCAACCGCAAAAAAAAGAAATACCCAAATACCTGGGTGAATTAAAATGGGAATACGAAGGCTGTTATTGGAATGAAATTACCAATGGACAGGTTAAATTGGTGAGTACCGATAATATTTATGAGTTTTATTTCAAAGCCATCGAATCAAACTGGTTTTTAATTCGCATTGAAAAAATTGACTGCGAGTAAAGCGATTATGCAATATTATTTTTCATGCAACCCTTTATTTGTTTTGTTGTCATTAGTACAAAACAAAAAATAAAATGGCTATGAGAAGCAAATTGGTTTTTAT
>JAAAOM010000049.1 GCA_009908855.1 Bacteroidota bacterium | reverse complement strand
TTATTGAAATAAACAATGCCATTATAAACATAAGGTTGAGATTTTATGTTCTCAACCTTATTTCTACTTTGTATGAAATACATTCATCCGCAAATTAAAACCTGCAATACCGTCGTTCACGAATATTCGTGGCCCAATCAATGAGATGGTAGTTTTCTTTCAGTACCCGGGTTTTTGTATCAATCACCTGCTCGATTTCGTCATCATTAAATTTCTCGGCAAACATAATAAGACCCTGACAGTCGCTTACATGTGGCAATAAGCCTCTTACATGATTTATAGCCTCTGTTCGTTTCTCTTTTTTATCAAATTCTTCTTTAAAAACTCTGTCAATTGCAAATGCCCTGCCAATAGCCATATCATGATCCGTGAATAGCTTATTGATATAGCCATCTCCATAAAAGCGTGTGAGAATTGGATACAAAGATTCTTCTTCATATCTAAAATGCGGCCCTGTGATTATTGCTAATTCGTTGAGTTGTTCCATACACGCCTGACGGTCAGTTTGAATAATGTGCGTGATTAAATCCAGTAGCATATCTCTTATTGTGCGATGCTCTTCTGTGAATTCGTCCGAAAATTTTTTAATGAATGGGTTCATCAGTTTCTTGTTTAAGATTTTGTTTATTAACCCAGCAAATAGGCCAGGCCATTGCTTACAGAATGGCGTAAATCGCCAATGGTGTTGTTTGAAAATATTTTAATAATAATATCCCTGGCCCCCTTGTATTGGTCGTGAATGGGGCATGGATGTTCCTCCGAGCATTTTGTAAGGCCCAAACCGCAGCCGGTAAACAGGTGATTGCCATCAATTGTTTGTACGATGGTCATGATGGGTTGTTGTTCCTGATCGGATGTTATAAAAAAACCTCCGGCCGGCCCTTTGGTGCTGTTTATAATGTCCTGGCGTACCAGAGACTGTAGCATTTTTCCCACAGTATGTTCACTGGCATCAATATGCTGCGCAATATCCCTGATCGATGCCTTCGTGGGATTTCCATTGCGCGAGGCCAAATAAATTACTGCTTTGATGGCTGTTTTACACGTATTGCTTATCATGTCATTTCATATAGTTAGTAACCTTGCAGAAATGCTTTTCCCGCTTCACTAATCATTTCCATGTCCCACGGTGGCTCAAAGGTTAATGTTACATTTATTTCGTAAGTTGCAAATAATTGTTGCATACTACCAGACACATTGTTAACAATGGATTCACCCATGGGACAATATTGGGTTGTCAGCGTCATATCAACATCAATCACCTGAGCGGCATCGTTAAAATCAATTCGATAGATCAACCCCAGGTCAACTACATTCAAACCTATCTCCGGATCGTACACATCCTTTAAAACCTCTAATGCCTGGTTGCATTTTTCCTGACTATTGCTATTTATTTTCATGATGCAGGTTTATGAAATACAATTTTCTGAACGTTTATATTATAAAAAACCGCTGCCATAAGCAACACAGCAGCACCAATTTTCAGCATGGCAGTAATATCTGTCATTAGTCCTGTGGCAAAACATAAAAAGCCAATGATATAGCTTATAAACATTGTCTGAAAGAGTTTTTCACTAAAAAGCGCTTTTGGAACAGGCGTTTTTCCCTGACCCGCCCGTTTATGATAAATTTTATTCCATACAATAAATGGAAGTGTTTTAAAGGTCATACCCATAATAATTGCCGTTAACCAACCAAAGAAAATAAAAAAACCATAAAGTATTCCCATTTGGTAATGGCCTTTGAAATAGTAGGCTATTAGAATGAGTACCAGTAAAACAATAAATGGCACAATCATCAACATCACCGCAAGCAAGGATATCTGCATGGGCCCGTCTATTTTTTTGCGGATGCGCTGTTGGTAGGCTTTGCGACAGAACCATATAAATGAAAAAATGCCATATCCGATTAATATTGCCGGTAACATGTAGGAGGCTGAAGGAAAAGATGCCAAATCGAATAGGATATACAGGAGCAGGCCCAGGTTAATAGTTACAAATTGAATCCATAGCTGTTTGTTATTGGTGTATTTTGATATCATAAACATGGGCAACAAACGGGTTCCCACACCCAACACCAACATCAGGAACCAGCCCACCAAGCCTATATGCGCGTGTAACGAAAGGTAGCGCAATGAGTTTTGCGGCAGGAACGGATCATTAAAATTATATACCAGCAAAAGGCCCGTTAATGTGGTTATGAACAGCCAAATACCTGCCGTAAGAATGAATATGGCATGTACATTCCTGCTTTTATGACGTGGTATGCTTAAAATCAGGTTAATAATATATGCCAAAACCGCCAGATTAACAAGCGTCCCTCCCACTCTGGCAGGCAGTGCCATATTAAAAACAAAAAAGCCATATACCAACAGCGGTATACCAATCGCGGCCAATACAAATGAAATCAAAGCCAGTCGCTCACTGTACAAAGCATTTTCAACCAATACCGGAACCAACTGATAGCTCGCACCCAAAATAATCATCGTCCCCCAGCCCAGCGCCATGGTGTGTGTAATGGCCAATGTTTTTGGATGAAAGTGATGCTGATCAAATACATCCGTGTATAACAACAGCATCACGCATGCTGCCAATAAGGATAGAGACGCATAGATATAAAACGGGATCACCACTTTGTGCGTTGTTGTTTGTTGTATGGATGCATTTCCGGTGATCATTTTATAACGACTTAAAAATTATAACTTGTACTTCATCTTCACTGACTTCATTAATTCGATAGTCGAATTGTTTTTGCTGAAGTTCAGGCAACAGGAAAAGCGGTATTCTTTTATGAAAAACAAACAGCGCCTTATCCTCCGATAATGCCTCCAGAGCTTCCAATATGTTCATCATGGGCATTGGTGCCTCCAGGCCGCGAACGTCAATTTCTTCCATTCGATTTTTATATTGCTCCATAGCTTCAGCCCAGTCTTCCGTCTTCAGTTTATGAATGTCGGTTTCCTGGCTTTCAATTTCGGTATTATCATTCCTATAAAACCACGTTTCCACCACCTCTTCGGAAATTTGATCAGTGCACACTTCAAAGCCTTTTTTATGGAGATGTTCAATAAGGGGCGTGGGTTCAAATGAATTGATGATTTTAAAAACTTCACCGGGTTGTAGTTTGCTTATGTTGTCCATAATCATTCGAAAAGGGTCCTCACCTTTGTCCAGGATGGGCCTTACATCCAACATTTTTACCTGGTCAGGTGATATGGTTTTCAAAAATTCAGGTTTCAGCGTTTGGGTATCGACCGGCTCATTATTTTTAGTGCTTTGTATGGTAAAACCCAACGGTTGTAATACATGGTAAAAGTCCTCTATATCACATCCTCCCACCTTTGAGGCCATTGTAATACTGGTACGGCTGGCCATTAGTTTGCGCAATGGCGGGTTCCGCAATTTTTTAAATCGCGGAGAAAGGCTGATCAGAGCATCAAGTGCCGCGGGATGGTGCTTCAGAATTTTACTTATTTTGGTGTTTTGATTGATTCGCATCTTTATTGTGTATTGTCATCACCTTCAGTAAATATTAGCGTAATTTCTTTTCCAGCTTTAGCGCTTTAGGGAAAAGAATATTGTTTTCAAGATGTATATGGGTGTGTAAGTCATTTTCAAACTCATCCAATTGTTTAAAAAGCAGACTGTAACTGGCGCAAGCATCATTTGGCAATCGATAATTATTGGTTATTTTCCTGATTTCTTTTAGCAGGCTACCAGCATTCTCGTGTTCAGTTTCCATCATTTTAATCGGATTTTCAATTGTTTCAAAATCTGGCTTGTTGGGAGATTGATTTGCTTTTTGTGCCATTACCAACTCTTTGATGAAAGGAAACAGAATTCTTTCTTCTTTTTCCATGTGTGCAAACAACTCCTGATGAATATCATCCACCAATTGCCTTACAGATAACAGTTCGGGATGTTGATTGCCGTGAACTTCTGCTACTTTTATGGCATATTCATAAATATCGGGTAATGTTTTATTTACATAGGTATGATGTGTGTTGACTATAAAATCACAAAGAAAATCCAGCTCCCATTCGTCGTAAGGCAAATTCATAGCTCTTTGCGGTTGTGTTGTGTTTTCCATTGATTTTTCGACTATTGACACATCCAGATTCATTTCATTACAGGCCTCCTGAAGTGTTTTTTGTCCACCGCAGCAGAAATCAAGTCCAAATTGCTTAAACAGATTTGCATACGCCGGATTTTGCGTTACCAGATCTCCAAGTGTTTGCTGATGATATCTGTTGTGATGTTTTGCCAGTCGAACCTTCCACCATACCGGCCCTTGTTCAAGGTATTCCCACTGAAAGGAATGCCCAAGTTCCTCTTTCATTTGGTAATAAAGCGGTTTGGGATCGTGGTCGTTATGAATGATTAACTCCTCACCGGATTTCAATGCATCAAATCGTTGAAAAATGGTTTGGTGTTTCAATTTGGGTTCAATGGCGGTTACGTCCAGTATATTTTCGTGTATTGCTTGCATAATATTCATTTTAATGGTTATGATCAGGACAAATATAATAATTTTTTTATATTTAAAGTATTTGAGTACTTTTTTTCTTTTTTTATTATCTCAATTTAATCTGCTGTTCTTTTCTATGACCCAGGCTTCGCTCACTTGTTTGCATCCAAGCGGTTTCGGCAAGGAGAGGCGCTCCGTCTGCCATTCATCCTGAATAGATATGGGATGAGGGCATATTATGAAACTACATGATCCAACCTTTGGATTTTATAAATATCATCCTATTTTTCTAAATTATGATTGCCGCCCATTTTATCACGAACATTTAATATAAATGAGTGTTATTATATATTGTATAGGCATTAGTCCACTCCGATGGAAAACGTTACATTTTGTTTAAAATAACCATCATGAAAAGAAGTTTATTTTATCTGTTAATTATATTATTAGTGGTTGTAAGTATTCACATGAAGCCCGGCAATATTCAGGTTGAAAAGAAAGAATGGAATCATTTACTGGATAAAGAGTTGAGTCAATGGGATATTTTTATGGGCGTGCCACATTATAGTGTGGAACTGGAAGGTTATGAAAAAGGAGATGGAATGAACGGAACGCCAATTGGATTAAATAAAGACCCGCTTAATGTATTTTCAGTTCAAATGCAAAATGGAGAGCCGGTTCTTAAAATCACCGGGGAGATATACGCTGGACTGACCTCTAAAAAGGACTATGGCGATTATCACCTTAGCCTGCAATTCAAATGGGGTGAGAAAAAATATGAACCCCGTTTAGAAGATAAACGAGACAGTGGCATTTTATACCATGGCCAGGAACCGCACGGCCAGTTCTGGAATGTTTGGATGAGAGCACCGGAGATGCAGGTGCAGGAGTCGGATTGTGGTGATTTCCATCCGTTGGCAGGGGTAAGTATGGATATTAGCGCCTCACAGGTTGAAGATAAGGAGAATGAATGGATATATGATCCTGATGGTAAACTTATTACATTTAAAAGCGGTTCATCTGCAGCCAGGTGCCGCAGGAATGCCAATTATGAAAAACCGCATGGCCAATGGAACCATCTTGAATTGATATGCATTGGCGACAAAGCTTGGCACATCGTGAATGGCAAGGTAGTAATGGCCCTGCAAAATTCATTGGAATATAATGAACAAGGACAAAGTACACCTTTAACAAGGGGGAATATTCAAATCCAGTCTGAAGCAGCCGAAGTATATTATAAAGATATAAAGATCAGAAATATTACGGAACTGCCTAAGGAATTTGCGAAGCAAATAGATTAAATCTATTTTTATAGACAATAATTGATTTATAAAATAATTACACACTTCATTTATAACAAAATAACCTTTAATATGTATATACAAATAAAAAAATTCAACCTTAAACGATGTCGTGCAACCTTTATCATGCTGATGTTTATTATTGGACCCTTCATATGGATGCATGCCCAGGACTTATCTGCCTATCGTTGGAAACCCATTGATGCAAAAGGAGAAGCCAAAGGGAGGCATGAAAACGCTTTTATCCAGTATGACGATAAATTTTACCTGGTTGGCGGAAGGGGAATAAATCCTGTGAATGTTTTTGACCCTGAAACATATACCTGGTCGGAACAAGGAGCGACGCCTATGGAAATACATCATTTTCAAGCTGTTGTTTACCAGGATGCAATATACATCATGGGTGCCATGACCGGAGGATATCCCAAAGAAAAGCCCCTGGCGAATATCTGGATCTATCATCCACATGAAGATAAATGGGAAAAAGGACCGGAAATACCTAAAGAGTTGCGTAGAGGTGGTGCCGGTGTTGTGGTTTATAACGATATTTTTTATATGGTTTGCGGTATTGAATATGGACATACCAGCGGGACTAATAACCTGTTTACAAGCTACAATCCCGCAACCGGTGAATGGAAAAGCCTTACTAAGGCACCAACCATCAGGGATCATTTCTCAGCCGTGGTGGTGAACGATAAACTATATTGTATTGGTGGTCGTAACACCAGCATTCACGAGCCAGATAATTTTACAGCATTTTTTGGAGCAACCAATCCACATGTAGATGTATATGATTTCGAAACCGCTAAATGGCAAACGCTGGAGAATACAATACCGGTTTCTACTGCCGCCGGTGGTACGGTAAGCATGGGCGATCAAATTATTTATATGGGCGGTGAAAGTTTTCAGGATAAAGCACATAATGAGACGCAAATACTGAATACCAATACAGGGCAATGGTCAGAATTAGCCCCGATGCACACGGGTAGACATGGAAGCCATGCCATTTTGTATAAAGGAAAAATTTACTTTGCAGCAGGGAGTCCAAACCGCGGCGGGGGAAACCTCAATACCATTGAAGTATTTACAGCCGATTAAATCATTGAGCATATTATTATTTCATATACGATGGTGCGATGAAATTTCAAAGTGCTATTTAGGCCCATCGAAGTAGTAATTCAATAAGAGTTAGGCGACTATAAATCAATATCATATAGGCAATACCCCTTGCCATTCTATGTAAAATAAAAAACGCTATATATTGATTTTTCCCCGGCTTGTCAACAAGGTAGTGAATTAAAAGTAATTGTCGGAGAAGCGGGATTCGAACCCACGACCTCTACGTCCCGAACGTAGCGCGCTACCGGGCTGCGCTATTCTCCGATTCAAATTATTGGAAAAGTATTAAACTTATGACAAAGTTAATGATTTAGCGTTTTTCCGCAATACTCAATCATAAGATAACCGGGAGTATCGTCTTATAAAAGCCATAAGTCTGTAAATATTTACATTTTTCTTAACCTCAATGCATTCGATATAACCGATACCGAGCTAAAGCTCATAGCTGCTGCTGCGATCATGGGACTAAGCAATAATCCGAATACCGGGAACAATACACCGGCTGCAATGGGCACGCCAATAGTGTTGTACACAAAGGCAAAAAACAGGTTTTGCTTAATATTCCGCATCACCTTGATACTTAGCTCACGAGCGCGTGCAATGCCGTTCAGGTCTCCTTTTACCAGGGTGATCTCTGCACTTTGCATGGCTACATCCGTGCCGCTTCCCATGGCAATGCCAATATTGGCCCGGGCCAGGGCAGGTGCATCGTTTATGCCGTCGCCGGCCATGGCCACATGATGACCTTCCGATTGCCATTCTTTTACCTTTTCGTATTTATCATTGGGCAGGCAATCGGCTTCGTAACCATCCAGGTTCAATTCCCCGGCCACTGCTTTGGCAGTGATTTCATTGTCACCGGTGATCATGTAGACTTTCACACCCATTTTTTGCAATGCTTTAATGGCTTTTGGTGATGTTTCTTTTATGGCATCGGAAATACTTACAATACCCAGCACCTGATTTTCACGAAGCAGGAACATCACGGTCTGTCCCTTTTTCTGCCACTCTTCAACCAGTGTGCGCTGGTCACCGGATATGGCGGCGCCAAAATCATCTGCCAACCGACTATTGCCCAACCCCAACTTTTTACCTTCATAACGGGCCTGAACCCCTTTGCCGGTGACCGATTCAAAATCATCCAGCTTCATTACCTCTATTTGCTTTTCTTTGGCTCCTTTTACAATAGCCTGCGCAATGGGATGCTCGCTGTTGGCATCGATCGAGGCGGCCAGTTTCAAAATATCCTCATTTTTTTCATCACTCCAGGAAACATAATTCTTCAATCCGGGCTTGCCTTCGGTAATGGTCCCGGTCTTGTCGATGATCAACGTATCTACTTTATTCATTTCCTCGAGCGCCTGTGCATTTTTGAATAAGATACCGGACTGCGCGCCTCTGCCTGCTCCTACCATGACGGAAATTGGCGTGGCCAGTCCCAAAGCACAAGGGCAAGCAATGATCAATACCGATACGGCATTGACAAAGGCATATACATAGGCAGGTTCAGGCCCCCATATAGCCCAGATTGTTAAGGTGACAAGGGCTATGGCTACCACGATCTGCACGAAATATTTGGCGACTACATCAGCCAGTCGTTGAATGGGTGCTCTTGAGCGGCTGGCCTCATTCACCATATCAATAATTTGTGACAGGAGTGTGTCTGAGCCCACTTTTTCAGCTTTAATAATAAAAGAAGTGTTGCCATTGATGGTTCCTCCGGTCACCGGATCGTTTTGTTGCTTTTCAACTGGTATGGGTTCGCCGGTGATCATGCTTTCATCAATGGTGGCATTGCCTTCTTGGAGGGTTCCGTCAACCGGTATTTTCTCACCGGGCCGTATGCGAAGCCTATCATTCACCTGTACCTCTTCCATCGGAATTTCCTTTTCTTCGCCATTGCGCACAACCCTGGCTACCGGCGGTACTAAATTCAGCAATGCCTTGATGGCCGAGTTGGTTTTGCTGTAAGCACGCTGTTCCATCACCTGACCCAGCAGCACCAGCGTTAAGATAACAGCGGCAGCTTCAAAATAAAGATGCACATGACCATGCGAATCTTTGAACTGGGCCGGAAACAAACCGGGAAATAAAAGCCCAATAACACTGAACAAATAAGCCACTCCCACGCCCAGGGATATGAGTGTCCACATATTCGGGTTCCATCGCCGTACAGAAGCCCAGCCAAGTTTAAAGAATTTCCGGCTGGAATAGAATATTACGGGGGTTGCCAACACAAACTGCAGCCAGTTCCAAACCGGTTTGGGTGCAATGGTTTGTAAATTGATGAATGCAACCATGTCCGACATGGCAATAATAAAAACCGGGATGGACAATGCCAACGCGATCCGGAATTTTATGGCCAGTCGTTTATAGGCTTTTTCTTCCTCCGTGGTTTCTTCAACTTTTTCGGGAACCAATTCCATTCCGCATTTCGGGCAACTGCCCGGACCATCCTGCCGTACATCAGGATGCATAGGACAGGTATATACGGCTTGTGACCCGGATCTGGATTCATCTTTTTGCAGGTGCATACCACATACAGGGCAATCACCTGGTTTGTTGTAGGTTTTATCACCTTCGCAGCGCATGGGACAATAGTATTCGCCGGAGTTGCCGGTATCTTTCGCTGGCTTATGTTGGGCGTGATCATGCGGGTGATGCTCATGCTCATGTTGGTGGTGGTCCTGTTGGGAGTCCCCTTCACCTATTTCGTCAACGGGTTTTAAGTGCATCCCGCACACCGGACAATTGCCCGGTTGGTCGTAAACCTTGTCACCCTCGCATTTCATGGGGCAGGCATATTGTTTTCCACTGCCATGCATGTGCTCATTGCTATGTTGGTGATCGTACTGATGCGCATGATGTTCATGCTGTTTATGATTATTTCCATTATTAAATTCCATGGTATAACCTTTCTTTTTAACCACTGACATGAGTGCCGGTTCATTTGTTCGGGAGGCATCGTATGTTATGGATGCAAGACTTTTTGAAAAATCAACCTGGACATGCTCAACAGCCGCCTGTTCAGACAAAGCCTGTTGTATTTTACCATCGCATGAACTGCAACCCATGTCGGATATCGTTGCTTGTTTGGTAATTTTATTTTCCATAGTTTTTTATTTCAAAATTACCTCAGGTTGTTAAAAAGCTGCTTTATAATTCTTTGAATAATTTATAACATTTACTGGTCAAAAGTTTATGCTAAGCGGAACCCGGCTTTTGATTAGTGTGATCTCCGAGTTATCCAGAGAAAATTTCGGAATAACGTTTTTCAATTTTTTCGATTTCCAACCTTGATAAATTGATAAATTCAGTTTCTTTCGCCCTTTTGGATAGATTCCCATCGTTTTGTTCCAGAAAACGTAACAAAAGTGCCACCAAATTGTCGGTCATTTCAAATTCTTCATCGAGGAATTTTTTAAAATGGTCGTATTGTTCCAGGTATTTAACCTCTTGGGGAATAATATTATAAATAGTATCGTGCACACAATCATAAAGAAACTCTGCCTGGGGAGTTGCATCGAAATAGCGATAATAGTCAGTAGTATCATTCAAGACCTTTATGTTATTATCTGAGGTGGTTTCCCAATCAATAAAATCAAGAAGGGGATGAGAATATTCCTGAAGAACCTTACGATAGTCGTTGATACGATTCAAAATAGACGCTGATACCGGAAAGATGAGTCCTTGCTTTGAGAATTTTTTGCGGGCCAATATATGATGTATCAGATAACGGTGTATTCGGCCATTTCCGTCCATAAAAGGATGAATAAAAACAAAACCAAAGGCAATTTTTGCGGCTGAAATAACAGCGTCAATATCTGATTCCTCAAGACGCTGGCTGGTATTTAAAAGTCCCGAAATCAACTGATCAAGGTCCTGCCACCTTGCAGAGATATGCTCTGGCAATGGTTCACCGGTGGTTCGTTCATGTTCTCCTACAAAACCACCTTCATTGCGAAATCCCATTTTAACAAAGCGTGTACTTTCAATAACTGATTGCTGCAAACGTAATAATTCTTCTTTGCTTAAAGGATTGGCCCCAGCGTGGCCAATTGCTTTACCCCAGCGAGCTGCACGATTGCTTTTTGGACTCTCTCCCTCGATGGTAAACGATGCTTTGGAATCTTTTAGCAATAAGAATGAAGCGGCTCGTTGCAACAGATCCTTATGAATGTCTTTTAACCTTTTATCCTGTTGTTCAGATAACCGTGAATGAACATAATTTTCCAATTTTTCGGATTTAAATATCAACGGACAAAAGTCAGGTGTACCCGGAAGGTTATTAATTACACGATGGCGTTTCGAAGGAGATCCTTGCACTGCATATTGTTGTTTTTCATTCAACAAAGTCACATAATTTCCCTTCTTGCTATCGGCAATATTCAATTTATCTTGCATCAACCATTCGTATAAAAACCATATTTTACGGCTATACTGACCGGTCGGCTTACTGTTTATCATCTGTAATATGTATGATTTAGACAGTTTTTGAAACAATTTCTTGAAAAATAATAAGTTAATGCCTTCATATTTTAAGGCAAATATCAAATGACTGTATAAATCGTTATCGGGCAAATGTCGGAAAGTAAATATCTGCCATTGGTTATTTTGATATTGTCGGTTTTTATAGCTTACCAAAGCCAATTTTGCGGGCATTGGCATAGCCAGTTCAAAACTTTCAATAATACTACCATAGCCTACCAACCTTGCTCTTTCAGGTGCAACACGTCCATGAAAAACGCTTATTTCTTGTGAAAAACGATTATTATTCATATCCAATTATGAAAAATGCTTACAGTAAAGATATATGAAAATTGATTATACACCATGAAAAACATTTCTATTTCTCGGTAAACTGTGAAAAACGATTAAGTATTATTGTCTTATATACTTTCTTTCTTCGTTTCCGATTTGCTTGCAATAAAGTTTCTGCTTCAGGCTGCATGACTTCTTACGGTTTATAAATGTCTGCCAAAACGCTTTGCGTTTATCCAAATATTATAGATTTTGTATTGATTCACATTGACTGTTCATACCTCATCCAAAGGCTTGCGCTTTCCCATCCCCATTTTTTTAAATTCGCTGGGTGTTAGTCCGGTTACTTTTTTAAACTGACTGCTCAAATGGCTAACGCTACTGTAACCCATTTCATAAGCAATTTCACTTAAGTTGAATTGCTGATATACCAACAATTCTTTTACCCGTTCGATTTTCTGATTGATAATGTATTTTTCAATGGTATAGCCTTCTATTTCCGAAAACAAGTTGCTCAGGTAATTATAATCTTTTGCCAGTTTGTCCTCCAGGTACACGGAGTATTTTACTTTTAACTCATTCTCCGGATGATGCACCAATTCTATAACTGTTTTCTTGATTTTTTCGATAAGCTGACTTTTACGGTCATCGATCAATTCAAAACCTACATCCTCCAGTTTTTTGTTGAGTTCCGCCAGTTGGGGGGCTGAAAAGGAAGTGTTGGTGATCGCTTTTCCCAATTCCACGATGAGCTCATCGGCTCCCGTTTCTTTGAAAATATTTGTTACTACCAACTTGCAGCGGTTGCAGACCATGTTTTTGATATAGAATTCATGCATGTTTTCTAGGTTTTGATCCGTTCCGCCTGCCAGGTAATCCTATTAAATATCCGGCAGGCGATTTACGCAATGACTATATTGCTAATATACCTTTTTCATCGTTTCGTACCTTATATGCTTCATCCACAGGGGAGACAATAACCATTCCGTCTCCCTGGTAACCTGTTCTTCCTTTTTCTCGGATTAATGCAATGATGGTATCAACAAGTGCATCCGATGCCAGAATCTCCAGCTTAATTACCCGATAGGCATCCGCAAACGGGTATTTATCGCTTATATGTTCTTTTTCATGATCGGAGTACTGACCCGTTCCTTCGCATTCCACAAAGGTCATGCAGCAAAATCCGGCTTTCTTTAAAGCCTCGTAAACATCTTCTGTTTTTCTGTGTCGTATATATGCCTTTATTAATTTCATCGCTTTTCATTTTATTGATTTATTAATAATCAATTGTTTCGCTAACCTCTCCACATTTCAGCATAGCATCACCGAAATAGGGATTTCTGATCTCTTCCTGGCTGCTAAACCAGTAGGCTCCATCATCACCAACAGCCATCGGACAATACTGGTAATAGACAGTACCTTCCGGTAAACCAAACTGCTTCAGACTTTTGTAAAAAGCCAGGTTGAAGGGGGCAAAAGCCTCTCTTTGTTTGTCGATATCCTCTGAACTTACGATGGTTTCAAGATTGTTTTTCAATGTTTCCAGGTAGTCCATCCATTCCATGTGGGCTTCACCTTCCAATAATTTCATATCTACGCCTGCGAGTGCTTTTTCTACCGCCCTGCCTTGATTAGCGACAGCTTGTGCGTCTGAAGCCACAAATGCATCTTTCATACCAATATAAACATCGTATACATGCTCCAGTTGTTTTTTAAATTCCGATGGTACTTCAAAGTCTTTTTTAACAGGCTCATGATCTGCGTGATCTTTCATATCCTCGGTACTTTTTACCACCCTGCCATGGTCATGACCGGTGTTGGGCTTTTCTCCGTTTGCTGTCGGATTCATCATGCTGGGCTTGCCAGCCAGTTGTGCAGCAGCATCGATGCTAAAGGTTCCGTGAACAGCTATTTCTTCGTCTTCCTCCAATCCTTGTTCTATGATATAACTATCGCCCAGTGCGGGACCAAGCGTTACTTCACGCATGCGAAAGCTCACACTGTTTTCGGTTTCTTTTTTGATATATACCACCGACCGCCGGCCCGTCCACATCACCGCTGATTTGGGTACCACCACCGTCTCCGGCCTATTGGTAAGTGTTGCCTGTACCGTACCCGAAACAAACATTTCGGGTTTTAGCCGAGACCCCGTGTTTTTCATTTCAAGCCGGGCCTTCGCCACTCGTGTACGGGGATTGATAACGGGATCGATATAGGAAATGGTGCCTGTGAACTCCTCGCCGGGCAATGAGGACACGGTGAATGAAACGCGGTCGCCTTTATGCATCCAGGGCATGTCCGATTCATAAACATCGAACAATATCCATACCCTTGATATATCAGCCAGGGTAAAAAGAGTTTCTCCCTGCTTAATATAATCGCCCATGTTCACGTTCTTTTCCATTACATAACCCGATACATCCGCCAGTATAGGAAATCTTTCCTGAACTTTTCCGTTTTGCAGTATCTGTTCGATTTGTTTTTCGGTCAGTTTCCAGTTTTTCATCTTGTCTTTGGCAGCCCGGAACATTTTCGGTTGTGTTTCCCGTATCTTTCGGGCTTCAAAAAGTTCTTCCTGAGCAGTTACCAGCCGGGGTGAGTATATATACGCGAGGGTCTGGCCTTTTTGCACGTAGTCACCCCTAAAGTTCACCGCGAGCTTTTCAATCCTGCCGGGTATATGCGATGATTGAGAATGCACCAGGCGTTCATCGGTTTGCACCTTACCATTTAATCTTACTTGCTTTACGGGTTTCCTATGCTCCACCTTTGCGGTGCTCACATCAGCCAGTTGCATAGCCGTTTCCGACATTCGGATGGCTTCCGGGTCCATTTGTTCTTCTCCTTCATCTTCCAATGGTATTAAATCCATGCCGCAAATTGGACAGTCACCCGACTCATTTTGCCGTATCTGTGGATGCATGGAACAGGTCCATGTGGTTGCCTCTTCTGCTGATGCATCATGTTGATGGTCATGTTTGCTTTGATCGCCTGACCCGCCGAAGAATAACCCTCCCAGCAATAAACCCGCTGCGAGCGCTGCCAAGGCGATAATAAGTATGTTTCTTTTTGTATTCATTTTAATATGATTTTGCGGTTATGTAATCGAGTTCGGCTTTGGCAGTCCGGTAATCGGCCATTGCCGTTGCCTTCATTTTTTGGTATTTAAGCAGTTGTTGCTGCATGCGTAATACTTCTTCAAATGCTTTTCCTGAGTTGCTGTATGTTGTAAAGAGCAAATTTAAAGACTGTTCCGATTGTCTGATTTGCCCATTGTAGAGAGATATGAGCGCTGCCTGTTTTTGAATTTCGAATTGTATGCGCTCATAGTCTGATACAAGGGAATTTGAACGCTCCTTTCGTTGCAGTACATAACTATCTTGTTGAAGCTGCGCTTCCTTAACAGCGGCTTTGTATTTATTCCTGAAAATGGGTATGCTCACGGAAATCATTGGCATTAATACATCTTGTCCGTTATCGGGGAGTTCCATAACTGTACGTACATCTACGATCACATAATCAAGTCCCACACCCAATTTGGGTAGTCCCTGTTTTTTGGCGGCGCGCTCGCGGGCTTCAACGGATCGGATTTCCATATCCAGTTCGTTGAGCGCCGGATGATCAGTCAATAAAGAATCTCTGCGATATTCCTCCGGAACCGGCTCAATCTCCGGCGTATCATTTATCTCAACCGATTTATCCGGTGCCCGGTTCAGCAGTTTGTTAAATGCCGCGATCAACGGTTTTTCCTTGCTGTTTAAAATATCCAGATTGGTATGTGCGTCGTTCAGCATCATATCCACCCGTAAAACATCTACCATGCTACCGTTCCCGTTTTGGTAATTGGCGTTGGCTACTGTTTTATACGATCGAAGGATGTTGATATTTTCCTGTTCTATTGCTTTCCAACGTTTGAGCTCATAGAGCGGGTAATAGGCGGCAGCGACCTGGTAATACAGTTTATTACGCGCATCCAGGAAAGCCTGGAATTTGGCTTCTGCCGATAATGCCGCCGCATCCCCCCGGGCTTTGAGCGTGCCAAACCAGGGAAACATCTGACTCAGTGAGAACCGGGCACGCTGCGGTCCTACCCGTGTTTCCACCGGTGAGAGAAAGTAGCCAAACGACAAGCCGGGATCGGGCAAGGATCGGGCCTGCGGTATTTCTTGCAGGGCTGCTTGGTATGCCTTGTACCTGGCTTGTAAACCAGGATTATTTTCGGCGGCTATGCGGAAATAGTCTTCCGCTTGCTGTGCATAAGCCGGATGCATGAGCAGGGTGAACACCAAAACAAGAATGGTTGCTGCCGACTGCCTTAACTTCATACGCTCTGACCGGCCGGAGGCTTGCTTCATGCTTTGGTTGTATTTTTGATATCGTATGGATGGTTTGTTCATGATCTTTCCGGTTTTGATATTAATGAATTTCGTTATTACTGCGCTTTTTCATCTTTCGCTCCTCCCGGTAGCAATACAGAACCGGCACGACAAAATAGGTGATGGCTGCCACCAACATACCACCGAAAGCCGGAATGGCCATGGGTACCATAATATCCGCGCCACGGCCGGTGGATGTAAGGACTGGTAACAGGGCAATAATGGTTGTGGCGGAGGTCATGATAGCCGGCTTGATCCTTCGTTGGCCCGCCTCAATAACAGCCTCTCGCAGACCTTTTAAGCTATCGGGTTTATGCTTCCTGAAGCTTTGGTCAAGATAGGTACCCATTAACACACCGTCGTCTGTTGCAATGCCAAATAAAGCAATGAATCCCACCCATACGGCGACACTCAGATTGATGGTCTGCATCCGGAACAGTTCCCGGAAATGGGTACCAAACAGGGTGAAATCGGCAAACCACGATTGACCATACAGCCACAACAGCAGGAACCCGCCGCTAAAGGCCATGGCTATACCGGCAAATATCATCAATGAGGTTGTTACAGACCGGAATTGGAAATACAGGATCAGAAAGATGATCATGAGTACCATGGGTACGATGACAGACAGCCGTTTTTCAGCCCGCACCTGATTTTCATAGCTTCCGGAGAATTGATAACTTATTCCGGCCGGCACCAACAACTCACCAGCCTCTATCCTCTCACTGATAGTCTTTTGAGCATCCTCTACGGTTGTCACTTCGGCATACCCGTCACGTTTATCAAAAAGTACATAGCCAACCAGAAAGGTTTCTTCGCTTTTAATGGCCTGAGGGCCCCGCTCATATTCGATATCTACCAATTGCGGGAGTGGTATTTGTGCACCGGTGGGTGTAGGGATCAGTATGTTACCCAGTGCTTCCGGATCATCGCGCAACTCGCGCGGATAGCGTACCCTTACCGGGAATCGTTCCCGCCCCTCTACCGTGGAAGTAATCTGCATACCACCAATGGCCGTTTCAATGGTTTGCTGAACATCTTCTACATGCAGTCCGTACCGGGCAATGGCCTCACGATCAATATCGAGATGTATGTAAGGCTTGCCCACAATGCGATCGGCAAAAACAGCTTCTTCCTTTACCGATGGCACATCTTTCAGGATGTTTTCCAGCTCAATCCCGAAATCCTGGATGGTTTCTAGGTCCGGGCCATAAACCTTAATCCCCATGGGAGCCCGCATACCGGTTTGCAGCATCACAAGCCGGGTTTCAATAGGCTGCAGCTTTGGAGCCGAGGTGAGGCCCGGGATCTTGGTTACCTGAACGATCTCGTTCCATATATCATCGGGTGACCGGATGTGTTCGCGCCAATTCCGAAAGTACTGACCATCTTCATCAGGGATAAGGTCACTGGCAGTTATGCCGGCTTCCAGGGCTTCCTGATTTGACAATGTATCGTTGCTGGTGGTGATGAAATGGTTATGATCATCCACTTTGAATTGTTGCCGCCATCCTTTTTGATTGAGTGCATATTCAGGTTTGTAGTTGATCACATTCTCAAACATGGAAACGGGGGCCGGATCGAGGGCTGATTCTACACGCCCCATCTTACCCACTGTAAGTTCCACTTCGGGGATAGCGGTTACCAGCATATCAATCTGCCCCATTACTTTACGGTTCAGTTCAACACCCGAATGGGGCATGGTGGTAGGCATTAGCAGGAAACTACCTTCATCGAGCGAAGGCATGAATTCTTTGCCCATACCGGGAAAAGCATGTGTCAATCCTGACCACACTTTGGTTGTGCGAATATTCACCCCGAGGGTATCGAATCCTTTGCTCACAAATCCGAACACCGTGTTAAATCCCAACCAGATGGTCAGTCCGAGGACAATGATAAATAGCGGGATGCTCATGAATTGCTTTTTGTGGTTGAGGGTCCAGTTCAGCACCTTTCTATAATGTCGTTCCAAAAGCAGAAAAAAACCGAGGATGGCCGCAACCAGCATACCGACAAAAAGAAAGTTCGTGAATATACTTTTGGAAGGCCCCAGCGGCAACCAATATTGGGCCAGGAGCCATGTAACCGCTACAATGGCAATGATCAGTTCTGAAGCACGGAGTGCTTGTAAACCCAGCCATTTTAAGTAGTTGTACATTCCCTGATCCCTGGCCGGATCGGTCTGCGGTAGTTTTTCTTTGATCAGCGCAGTAATGCCGTAGGCCAGCAAGATGGCACCTGCCCATATGAACCCCATGAGTAAGGCGGTGATACCCATGGGCAATACGGCGATGTTCATCCATTTCACCACGGCCTTTCTTTTAATGGTAGTGCCAAAGAACCAGTGCGCCAGTGTTGGCAGAATAAACAGTGCTACGATGAGCGCTGCCACCAAAGCGAATGTTTTGGTGAACGCCAGGGGGCCAAATAGTTTGCCTTCAGCCTGCTCCATTGTAAACACCGGTATAAAGCTCACGATGGTGGTTGAAACGGCCGTAAGGATGGCCGAAGATACTTCGGAAGCACCGTTGTACACGGTAGTGATGAGTTGCTGACCCGGCGGACTTTCTTTCAGGTGCTTGATCACATTTTCAGAAAGGATAATGCCAAGATCGACCATGGTGCCAATGGCTATGGCAATGCCCGAAAGCGCTACTATGTTGGCATCCACACCAAAATAGCGCATGGCGATGAATACCATGAGCACCGATATGGGTAACAAGCTGGAAATAAGAAACGAAGCCCTGAGATTGATGACCATAACAATCACCACCAGCACAGCGATGATAATTTGCAGGATCAAAGCCTCTTCGAGCGTACCCAGCGTTTCCTGTATGAGACCGGAGCGGTCGTAGAACGGCACAATAGTGAGCTGGCTCTGCGTACCATCGGGCAATGTTTTACCGGGTAAGCCCGGGGCAATTGCATCGATCTTTTCTTTCACATTGTTAATCACCTGCATGGGATTAGCACCATAGCGCGCGACCACCACGCCACCTACCACCTCGGCACCATCTTTATCCAGTGCACCGCGGCGTGTGGAGGGACCCAGGTTTACCACTGCGATATCCCGTACGCGCACCGGCACATTATCCTGCACATCCACTACGGTGTTTTCAATATCTTCAATCCGCTCGATATAGCCAAGCCCCCGCACCAGGTATTCTGCCTGATTGATCTCAATGGTTTTGGCACCTACATCACGGTTTGACCGTTTCACAGCCGTCATTACTTTGTGCAGGGGGATGTCATAGGCCTTGAGCGCATCAGGGTTGACATCGATCTGGTATTCCTTCACAAACCCACCGATGGAGGCTACCTCCGACACCCCTTCGGTGGCATTTAAGGCGTATTTCACATAATAATCCTGTACCGTCCGTATCTCATGCAAGTCCCATCCACCGGTAGGATTTCCATCTTTGTCACGCCCTTCCAGCGTATACCAGTATACTTGTCCCAGTGCGGTTGCATCCGGACCCAATGCAGGTTGTACCGATTCCGGTAACAAACCGGAAGGAAGTGCATTGAGCTTTTCCAGGATACGCGAGCGTGACCAGTAAAATTCAACATCTTCTTCGAAAATGATATAGATGCTGGAAAAACCGAAAACCGACGTACTGCGAATTGATTTTACACCCGGAATGCCCAACAGGTATGTGGTAAGGGGGTACGTAACCTGGTCTTCGATGTCCTGCGGAGAACGTCCCTTCCACTCTGTAAAAACAATTTGCTGGTTTTCACCAATATCGGGAATGGCATCTACAGGTACCGGGTCAGAAGGTAAATGGCCCATCTGCCATCCAAAAGGGGCCGTTACAATGCCCCACATGATGAAGGTAATGAGTATAAGCGTGGTTACCAACTTGTTTTCAAGAAAAAATCGAATGACTTTATTTAACATGTTACTGTGGTATTTAATTATTGATCATGATAACTGCATAAGAATTTGATCATGAGCGGCTATGCCAATGCCAATGCACATTTCCGCACTCAAATTACTCAATACATGGGTCAGATTCCGCTCGCACCATATGCACTAGCGCAAATACTGACCGGCCGATCTCACAGTAAATATGTTTGCAACAAGGAGAGAAAAGTTTGAATTTCGATGGGTATATGATTCCTGTCCGGGATATTGCGAGGAGCGTCAATAAATCCATTAAACACTTCCATTATATCCGGGGTTGCCGGAAACAGATCAACAACGGTGAATGTACTGAAGCTGAATTGAAAAGACGAAACCACATAATCATCTACTTTGGGAGTTGTGAACGTTTCATCTTCGCAACTATTTTGGTGTTGACTTTCCGAACTGCAATGATTATGATGGTGACAATGATTTTTTGTGCTTTCGTTTTTTTCAACCGAGCAACACGCTTCTGCTTCTGATAAAAAGCCAATGTCATATATTTTATCCTGGCAATAGTGCAGATTTAAGGTAATCCCCACTGTTGCAATGATCAATATAAGCGACAAGCATATATGTCCGGCTTTTTTTATCATACATTAAAAGACTTATTCCTAAGCAAATATACAAAAAGCATTGGACCGATTTTTATAATATTTCGTTAAAAATTTTTGGAATTTACTGGTACAATTCCCAATCAATATTATTCACAACCGGATAACAGAACGGAAAAATGTTCAATATTACCATTTGTTCGCGTAACGTGAACATTTCAAATTATTGAATACTTTTATTGGCAAACATATAACCAAACCATTATGGGATAAAATGATAATTCTGATTATCTTGGTATAAATAAAGATAGGTTATTATGATATATGTCTCTTATCCTGAATCCTTGGCTAATTCATTAAAATTGAACACCAAGGATTTTGTAACCGAAATAAAAATGAGTTCGCTTGCAAAACTTTTTGAGCTGGGCCGGATTTCATCGGGAACAGCAGCTAAAATTCTTGGCATAAGCAGGGTTGAATTTCTTGATCGCATATCGGACTATAAAATATCGATATTCAATCACGCCGATTTGGACGATTTAAACAACGATATTTCTAATGCCTAATATTGTCTCAAATACAACACCCATTATTTCTTTGTTAAAGCTTGAGACATTTTGAATTACTGGATGCCGCACACATTGTACCGGATAAAGAAGAACAAGGCCTACCGGTAATAACCGGTGGCTTATCGCTTTGCAAAATTCATCACACAGCATTTGATAAATATATCATTGGCATTACACCGGATTATACCATAAAAGTACGCAAGGATATTTTGGAAGAGATCGATGGCCCGATGTTGAAATATGGGATTCAGCGCCTGGAGAATAACAAGATAATCCTCCCTTCCACAAAAAATAACTGGCCGGACCGGGAAAGACTTGGTTACCGGTATGAGCGGTTTTTAAAAGCCACATAAAAAAAGCAGGTTCGAAAACCTGCCTGTGGGGCACAGGACCAACTTAATGTTACCCGATGCCGTAAGAAATTTACGAATTTTTGGAAAATTAAAAAGAACCTCTGAACGCGTTACAAACGCGCTCAAGTGACTATTAACGATTCACGAACTCAAAAAAACGGAAGCCGGAATTCAACATATTGGAAATGTTTGTTTATCCGGCTACCGGGATTGGTTCGATCTAAAATATTAAAATTATTATTAGTACGAAAGTATCGGACACAAGCGAGGACGCTTGCGCCAGTAATGGGGTAATGAATTTGTTACATATGTTGCGCAAAATATGTGACATTTAAATTAATTTCTCATTCCAATTCAACCATTAATTCTTTAACCAATTTACGCCTTAGGAATTGAATGTCGGATTTTTCGGATTCATACATTACGTCAATATCTTCAGGAATATAATTCTTTATCAGTTGAGATAAGATTTGGGTTACCCGATTTTTCAGTTCCGAAGAAGCTTTGATTATTTTCAGCATTTCTTTACCAGGTAACCGTGCCCCGGAGAACCGAACTTCATCATATTCTTCCAACAAGTGAAGGTGTTCTTCCAGATACAAATCGTCTGTAGCTATATCGGCATAGTTCTGTAAAATGTAATAGAAGTCTTCAATGTCTTTAGCCCGGTCATCGGTTTCATGCCATGATATTAGTTTCAGTACTGCCAGGCCAGGTAAAGTTATTACTTTGAAATTATCGACGATAACCTCTGCTTTTTCGGTTACTTCTTGCGTTCCGAAAACTGAAAGAGCTACTACGTTATGCCCTTTTATTAAAACTTCTCCGTTTTGTTCAATACCTCCGAAAGGGATTAAATCAACAATATTGTTATCGGGAGTAAGCAATCGATACGGTTCTTTATGCTCTTTAAACTTATATTTTTTAACAAGATGCAGTTTGAGATTGTCGAACTGTTCATGTTCGTTAATATAGATGGCAAAATCAATATCTCTTGTAGCCCATTTATCCGGCAGGGTTTTTATATGGTCAGTCCAAACTTCACGCACAAATGCGCCTATAAGGTAATAGTCAATATCAAAGTCCTGAAATGCCGTTTCTAAATTATTCAGGGCATCTCCAAATTTGTTTCGTATTGTATTGTCAAAATTGCTCTTTAAGGTACTCATTGTATATCATGTTTGCCAATTCAACAGTTCGTGGGTCTCTAATGCCAATTAAATCGGCATAAATAATTAAAGGATGAACCGTTTCGGTTTTTGCTGTAGTTTTCCAGAATTTTGTGAACAGTTTTATGTTTCCATTGGTATCGGGTATAAGCCGGTATTTTTTTACCAGGTCAATCCTGTTTTCTTTTGTATATAGCGTTAAAGTAGCCGGTTGCAGGTAATTGGTCAGTATATCGGCAGCGGGTTCACCGCCCCAATGTGTTTTGGCATAATCAATTTTCAGATTCATCCAATTTTTCATTCCTTCCGGATACTGAAACCGGAATGCTCCCATCTGAATATCCGGTTGCAGCTTAATAATGTAGTTTTCAGCCCATTTGACAATAAGCGCCTCTCGGTTATTTAACAACCAATTCTTTTTATTTTTCTTAATCAAGTAACCTTGTTCTTGTAAATCTTTAACGATGTAATTGATGTTTCCCAAGGCTGTTTCACATTCCACTGCCATTTCACGGTAGGTCTTTTGCAAAAAATCTTCACGGGTCAATAAATTAAAAATAAACCTGAGTCCGGCTTTGTTGAATGCCCGGCCCGTATTATTTACCGTTCTAACCGGAGCTTTGTCTCCGTTAATCAATAAAAGAAGTTCTCCCTGCTGTATGAAAATATTGCCCAGGGTGTCCACATAATTGATTTGTAATTCCTGCAATTGTTTCCCGATATTCGGATAAATTACCCTGGCAATCACCAAAAAATTGTTGTAATTCTCTTTGAATACAGCAAGTTTGGGAATATTTATGGTACGGAGTTCTTTTTTAAGTTCAACAGTAAAAGTGTATTTCTTTTTGTTGTTTTCAATCAACAAATTACCGTAACCGGCTGGTTTATTGCTCTCAAACCAGTTAGCCTTTACAGGGGCAGCCTTTTGCAAAGCTTCAATTGCTGTATAGATTTCTTTTTCGTTCATCTAATTATATTGTACACGTATTCGTGAACAATCAAATATAATAAACATATATTGAAAAAGCAATTGTGCACGAGATGTTTTATATTGGAAGGCTAATAAGTAGGGTAGACCGATACTTTTTGCTTTAATTGCCCTTTATCATTTTTTTCAACTCCTTAAAAAGCAGGGAATTCTCATTGAAACGAACCATATCCAAACACGCACAAAACGGTTTACGTTTGTCTGAATCAGCGTGCTGATATAACTCAATATCCTGGAATTGGTTTTTCAGTTCGTAATTAATTCAAGAGCGGCATTGAGTTGGTTTTCGGTGAACTTGCCGAATTTTCCTATCAAACAAATACCCAGCGAATTGGTGTTGAAACCTTTTACATGCCCTCCCATTTCAGTTTTAGTAACAACGGGAACATTATTTAGTGGTCTACCGGTTTCAATATATCCCTCATATTTATGATTAAAAAGGGTAAATGTTGCGGAGTGGGTAACATTTAAGGGGATTGCTTGTATTGCGTGATTACAAAGAGATTGGGTAAAAAAAACCGTCCTTGTGGACGGCTTTTGCGGTCTGGACGGGACTCGAACCCGCGACCCCGTGCGTGACAGGCACGTATTCTAACCAACTGAACTACCAGACCATTATTTTTTAGAGCTTCTTTGCAATGCCCACACACAAGATGATACAACCCCGTTGTAAACAGCGACACAAAAGTAATTCTTTTTTTTATTCTTGCAAATGATGACCTTTTATTTTTTTCCTTAATTCTGCATTACAGGCGCCAGTAATAACTTGTATGCCTGAATTGCATAGGCATGGTAAGTAACTCAACCTATATTCTTAATCAGAAAACCAATCATGGCAATAAAATCAGAGAATTATCCGATTTGCTAAAGGATCTGTTGGAAGATGATACTCATAAAATAGTAATATTCAGTCAATGGAAATGCATGTTCGACCTGGTTATTGATTTACTAAACAAGCATAAGGTAAAATATGTCTATCTAAACGGGGATATTCCTGCCAAACAACGGAATTATATTATGGAGGAATTCACCAATAACCCGGAAATCAAGGTATTCCTTTCAACCGATGCCGGAGGAGTAGGTGTAAATCTACAAAGGGGCAATATATTAATTAATCTCGATCTTCCCTGGAATCCGGCCGTTCTTGAGCAGCGAATTGCACGCATATACAGGCTGGGCCAGCAGAAACACATCAGCGTATTCAATTTCATCTCCCAACATTCTATTGAACATAGGATTTTATACCTGTTGGATTTTAAAAAATCTGTATTTACCGGTGTTATTGAAGAAGAAGGCAAGGACGAGGTAATGCTGGAAGGATTTATGGAATCTGTTCGGGCATTAACCGAAGTGAATATGGAAGAACGTTATCATAAGAATGTTGATTTAAATAACAACAGTATAACAATCATTCATAAACCATTAGCCCTTTTTCCGGTTGTTCAGGTTATTGCCTGGCAATTCCACAAAAAAAAGTTTGGAGTGTGCGTATTGAGCAACAGCGAGATACGTGCACGTAAAACTGTTTTTCCCTCAAGACCCACACTCAAACGCAAACTAAAAATACATGTTTGATTTCGTGAAGCTAACAGTTTATGTAAGGTCAAACGAAAATTATGTAGCCTGATTTTAACAATAGATCGATATGTTAGGTATATCTATTTGATCTTAATGTTCCTATGGGCTGATTAATGGGCAAGGCTATATGCTTCCAAGAAAAAAATAACAATTTTCATTTGCCCATATGCAGGGATAGCCTATTTTTGTGTATCTTGAATCTGAAAACTCACTATATTAATAAATATATATGGAAGTATTAGAAATCGCCAGATGGCAGTTTGGCATCACCACGGTATATCACTTTTTTTTTAGCCCTTTAACCATGGGGCTGGCTGTTTTGGTGGCCATTTTGCAAACCTTGTACTACCGTACAGGCAACAACGATTACAAGAAATTGACAAAATTTTTCGGAAAGCTTTTTGTGATCATCTTCGCATTAGGTGTAGTTACAGGTATCGTACTTGAATTTCAGTTTGGAATGGCCTGGTCCCGATACTCCCGCTTTGTCGGGGATATTTTCGGTATCCCTTTGGCCATTGAAGCTTTGCTGGCATTTTTTCTGGAATCAACGTTCATTGCCGTCTGGCTTTTCGGTTGGAATAGGTTACCTAAAGGTTTACACTTGCTGAGCATCTGGTTGGTAGCGATTGGTTCAAATCTTTCAGCCATTTGGATAATTATTGCAAATGCTTGGATGCAGATGCCTGTAGGGTACATTTTAAACAATGGCCGGGCTGAGTTAAACGATTTTGTTGCTGTTATGCTTAATGAGCAAATGCTTGTAATGGCCCAACACACCATTATTGCGGCTTTTACAACGGGAGGCTTATTTATGTTGGGTATTAGTGCCTGGCACATATTGCGTAAAAACCAGTCTGAAATATTTATTAAATCGGCACAGGTTGCCCTTGTTTTCACCATGGTTGCCGCCCTTCTTGTGGCCACTACCGGGCATAAACATGCACAGCATACCGTAAAACACCAGCCCATGAAAATGGCTGCCATGGAAGGGTTATGGGAGTCGGAACAACCGGCTAGCTTCTCGCTTTTTGCCATCATTGACCAAGAAAACAGAACTAGTATAAGGGAGTTGAGGCTGCCTTACCTGACAACCGTTTTGGCCTATAATAACCTTACCAGTGAAGTAAAAGGAATGAAGAACCTTCAGAAAGAATATAAGGAAAAATACGGGCAAGGCGATTATCTGCCCCCCGTTGCCATTGTTTACTGGAGTTTCAGGTTTATGGTTGGGTTGGGCATGTTGTTTATACTGTTCTCCATATTCGGGCTTGTTTTATGGTGGCGCAAAAGTCTGAAAATTAACAGGCTGTATCTTCGCCTGGCAACCATCATCATGTTTTTGCCCTTTTTGGCAAATTCCTTTGGATGGATTGTTGCTGAGATGGGACGCCAACCGTGGCTTGTACATGGCCTGATGTTAACCAGCGATGGTGTTTCGCCCAATGTAAGCAGCAATTCGATGCTTATGACCACTATTTTATTCACAATCATTTACGGATTGCTGGCTGCCGTTGCCGTGTATCTTGTTCATCGTTTTGCAAAACCGGGTGTTCCCGAGGAAGATGTTGAACATGCATATTAACCCTGGTTTACTTTAAAACTAAAAAATTGTTGAGATATGGATTTTCAGATTTTATGGTTCGTGTTGATATCGGTTCTTTTCATCGGTTATTTCGTTTTGGAAGGTTTTGATTTTGGTGTGGGCATACTCATGCCATTTATTTCCAAGGACGATACCGATCGCAGGGTGATGATTAACACCATTGGCCCTTTTTGGGATGCCAACGAGGTTTGGTTAATTACTGCGGGGGGAGCCATGTTTGCAGCCTTCCCACATTGGTATGCTACTTTGTTTAGCGGTTTTTATATTCCTTTGTTCCTCATGCTTCTGGCACTTATATTTAGGGCAATAGGCATTGAGTTTCGTAGTAAAATGCCTCAAAAATGGTGGCGCAAAACGGCCGACCAGTTTATATTTTGGGGTAGCCTGCTACCAGCCCTGCTTTGGGGTGTGGCTTTCACCAATATTGTTCAGGGACTGCCCATTGGCCAGGATATGAATTTTACCGGAAACCTGCTGGCAATATTAAACCCTTATGCATTGTTGGGTGGACTTGTAGTAGTACTTATCTTTTTATTGCACGGGGCTCTATTTATAAGCCTTCGTACCACCGATGGCCTAAAGGAGCGCGCCGAGAATATAGCCAAAACACTCTGGTGGCCCATTGGAATAATCACATTGGTATTTGCCGTTTTGGGATACTGGAATACCGTGCTTTTTGAAGGACTTGGATTGGTGCCGGGCACGTTGCCTGCACTTACCCTGCTTAGCTTTATTGCCAGCTTTGTTTTTATGCGTATAAAACTTCAGAAATATGCTTTTGGTGCCATTGCGCTCACCATTGTGCTGGGTGCATCGGTAGTCTTTAATGGATTATTTCCGAACGTGATGCCTTCGTCCCTGGACGAGGCCTATAACCTTACGATTTATAACGCTTCATCCAGCGAGTTAACACTTAAAATTATGAGTGTCGTAGCTTTGTTTTTTGTACCTATTGTGCTGGCATACCAAGGGTGGAGCTATTATGTTTTTGCCAGACGAATAAACCGCGATGCAATCCCAAGAGCGTAAAGAAAGTGTACAAAAAAGGCTCTTCAGACTGGCGGGGGAAATCCCGGGTTATTTGCGTTCCTTGGCGCTGCTTAGCGCTTTATTAACGGCAATAATCATTTTTCAGATGTATTTGCTTAGTGTAGTCGTTAACGACGTTTTTATGCTGCACAAAGCCCCGGGAAACCATATGCTCTACCTGTTGGCAGGCGCTTTTGTTGCCAGGGCATTATTGGTCTGGGTAAGAGAAAGGAAAGCACAACAGAACACAGTGCGGATAAGGTCCGCTTTGCGTTGTAAGCTATTTGGCCACCTACTAAACCAAGGCCCGCACTTTAGCCAACGTGAAAAGACCGGTGAATTGGTGAACCTGCTTACCGAGGGAGACGAAAAACTTGATGATTACTTTACAAAATATATTCCTTCCATCATCCATATTGGGGTGTTGTCGGTGGTTGTTATCGTATTTGTATTCTTCTACGACTGGCTAAGCGGCCTTATTTTATTTCTTACTGCTCCCCTTATCCTGTTTTTTATGTGGCTTATTGGTACCTGGGCTGGTAAACTAACCAGTTTGCAATGGAACAAGATGAGTGCCATGTCATCCCATTTTCTTGATGCGCTGCAGGGGATAAAAACACTGAAAATATTTAACAGGAACCGCGCAGAGGCAAAGGCTGTTTCGGATACCAGTGATGGTTTTCGTGCCATTACCATGAAAGTATTGAGGGTGGCTTTCCTTTCGGGGATGGTGCTGGAGCTGGCTGCCAGCATAAGCATTGCCATGGTGGCGCTGCAAGTAGGTATACGCTTAATTGAAGGAATGATGGGTTACCAGGCTGGCCTTTTTATCTTATTGCTCACCCCCGAATTTTACCTTCCTTTCCGTTCTCTTGGCCAACATCATCATTCCGGGATGGAAGGGGCGGCGGCTGCAAAAAAGATGTTTCAGATATTGGATACAATGCACCGCCAGCCAAACCCTGTTGCGGGATGTAAACTGCCTGAGAAAAATATTCGTATGGATGTTAAGCATGTCGATTTTTATTACCCCGATGCGGCACATCCGGCCTTACGCAAGGTAAATTGTTCCGTAGAACCTGGAAAACTTACCGCTATAGCCGGCCACACCGGTTCAGGAAAAACAACCTTTTCATACTTGCTTTTGGGGTTTTTGCAACCAGGTACGGGACAAATCCTTATCAATGGAATTCCCATGGAGGATATTCCTGAAAAGGAAAGAAACAGGATTATAGCCTATGTCCCACAACATCCGCACTTTTTTAACATGAGCGTTTTTGAAAACCTTAGGCTGGCCAATACACAGGCAAACCTTGATCAGGTTAAAGAAGCATGTATAAAAGCCGGTGCGCATCATTTTATTACCAGCCTTCCGCAGGGTTACCATACACAACTTAATGAAAATGCTGCACGGTTAAGTGGTGGTGAAAAACAACGATTGGCTATTGCCAGGGCATTTCTTAAAGACGCCCCCGTATTGATAATGGACGAGCCTAGTTCCCACCTTGACCCCGAAAGTGAAGAGCTAATGGCATCCGCCACTGCGGAGCTTATAAAAGAACGCACCACACTCATTATAGCACATCGGTTGAAAACCATATACAGGGCAAATAAAATTATGGTTTTTGATAAAGGGCAAATTGCCGAAACCGGGAATCATGAAAGTTTGATTGCCAAGAAAGGAATTTATGCAAGGTTTGTGCAACAGCCAGGAGAAGGAGGGGAGGTATGATCCGGAAACTCTTGTTTTATATTAAAGGGCATAAACTACACTTTGCAGGGAGCCTGGCACTTGCCATTGCCACCATCGCTACCGGTATTGGCCTGATGAGTGCTTCCGGTTATTTGATTTCCCGGGCTGCTCAGCGTCCTATGCTGGTAGACCTTTTTATGGTAACTGCGGCGGTAAGGTTTTTTGGTATTTCCCGGGCTGTGGTGCGCTATACCGAGCGTTTGGTTTCGCACGACCTTACATTTAGGATATTATCTGTGATGCGCAGCCAACTTTACCGTAAACTTGATTCACTCTCTTTGGCATGGATGATGGGGCGCAAATCGGGTGACCTCCTGTCCAGGTTAGTAGGAAATATTGACACCTTGCAAAACGCGTTTTTGCGTATCTTAACCCCGGCGTTAACAGCATTTGTTATATCGTTGTTTACCATTACGGGGTTATGGTTTTTTGAGCCTTCTTTGGCCATGGCAACCTTGGTTTCCCTCTCGTTCAGCGGAATTATTATACCATTAATTGCCATTCGGATTGCAAAAGGTTCGGGCAGTAAAGATGTAACCTTAACATCGGATGTTAAAGCTTTTTTTGCTGACAGGTTAGCGGGATTACAGGATGTCATTTGGCTTGGGCAAAAACAAAATACCAAGGACGAATTAGCCGGTATTCAGCAACAGATTGACAATATCCATCATAAGAATGCGGGTATTTCAGGCATGCTTGAGGGACTGCACATCCTGGGTGCGCACCTGGGCATGTTTGCTGTACTGGTAATGGCCATCCCCCTTGTATTGCAGGGCACCATCCCGGGAGTTATGCTCGCCATGCTTACCCTTGGGGTGCTGAGCAGCTTTGAGGCAGTTCAAAACCTGGGCAATGCCTTCCTGTACCTCGAAAACTATCAGGAATCAGCTGCCCGCATTAGTGCAATTACAGACACTGCTGACGAAAAAGACGATATGTCAACTACCACGGAAATCCCCAAAAAGTACGACATTGCTTTTGAAAATATATTTTTTTCGTACAAAACCGAACATATTACTTTGCAGGATATAAGTTTTACAATCAAGGAACAATCTACCATCGCTATTGTTGGGCCTACCGGGTGTGGAAAAAGTACACTGGTGAACTTAATGTTGCGTTTTTGGGATCCACAAACCGGGATAATCCGGCTTGATCAATCCGATATAAGGCACCTCGATGTGGAATACCTGCGCTCATTATTTTCTGTTGTTTCTCAGGACGCTTATATTTTCAACCGTTCGCTTCGGGAAAACCTGCTTTTGGCAGCACCTTCGGCTACCGACCAACAATTAGAAGGCGTGCTTGAAAGGGTTGGACTTGGGGCTTTTACCGACGATCTTGACCTGTCTCCCGGAAACTTTGGAAAGCGGCTTTCAGGGGGTGAACAAAGGTTATTGTCATTGGCCATGGCACTACGTGCAGATGCACCCATTTGGATATTGGATGAACCTACCTCAAACCTTGATGTGGGAACCGAAAGAAAAGTTCTTGATACCATACGGGAAGCCGCTAAAGGGCGAACCGTAATAATGATTACCCACCGCCTGCTTGATATGGAAAAGATGGACCAGGTACTGGTAATGCACCGTGGCCAGCTTATTGGAATGGGTACGCATCTTCAACTCCTCAAAGAGAATTCCTTTTATGCCAGCATGCTGAACTATCAACGGGATTTCCGTTGACAAACTATTTCGATAGAAATATAGTATTGGACGATAGATAATTTAGTATATCAGGTATTCAAAAAATTAATCTATCATTTCGTACCGTTTGCTAACTTCTTCCCAATTAATTATATCCCAAATAGCTTGCAGGTAATCACCTCTTTTGTTTTGGTATTTAAGGTAATAGGCATGTTCCCAAACATCAATCCCTAAAATGGGGCTTCCTTGTTTTTCTGCAATGTCCATTAATGGATTGTCCTGGTTGGAAGTTGATGAAACAAAAAGGTTATTGTTGTCGTCTACAGAAAGCCATGCCCATCCTGACCCAAATTGACTGGCAGCAGCATTATTGAGCAATGTTTTTAAGTTATCCATTGAGCCAAACTGCTGATTAATGGCTTGAAGCAGGCTTTTAGATGGCTAAGTGTTTTTCTTTGGGGTAAGGATAGTCCAGAATAGCGTATGGTTAAAATGGCCACCAGCATTATTTCTTACTGCCGTTGGATATACGGATATGTTTTTCAGGATTTCGTCAAGTGCTAAATTTTCAGCTTCCGTACCTTCAATAGCCTTATTTAGCTTATTCACATAACCCTGATGGTGTTTTGAGTGATGTATTTGCATGGTTGCTTTATCAATGGCCGGCTCAAGGGCATTATAGGCATAATTTAATGCAGGCAGTTCAAATGGCGATTGTGCACTTACGGTGGAAGCAAAAGCCATTGTCATAATTGAGCAAACGAATATGGATTTTAAGTTTTTCATAATTATATGTTTTATTTGATTATTGTGCATAAGTGTGTTTTAGCTATGTGTGTAACATTTGTTTTATTTCAATGTTATTATGCAGTAACAATTTAAACCGGTTTGGGTTTACTGTTTTCGTTTTTAATAAGCCGAAAAAATGACCGTACATTGATTATTTGCTGCACTGAGAAAGAAAAGAAAAGAAAAGAAACAACCAACCCACAAAAGCAAGAGTGTGGCTGCCCTTCCCTGCATCCATCGCTTCGCAGCCACACACATGCTTTTTTTGCCTACACACAGCCTGATTCTAACGATGAAGCATTTTAATACTTAAACCCTTTTGAGCCGACCAGCCTTCTTTATCGGTGAGACTAATGAAAAAATGATAGTCGCCTTCATCATAAACACCGTTTCCGTTACTAGAAGGAATTGAAATTGACATATTTGTTTGGTAATCAGATTGACCAGCAGGAATGTTATAATCCTCGATAAATAAAAACGGATTTACCGGGTCTTTGATAGGGTCAAGACTACATTCTGTTACTTCGGTACTGTGTGAATGATGGTCAAAATTATTGTGGATATCAATGCTATATGAACCTAACTCAGCATTATCAGTGAACAAAACTTTTAGCTCAAATGATTCTCCAAAAAATAATGTATCGCAATTTACAGGAAATGCTCCCTGTATGGATAAATCAATTACAGGTTTGACATTATCAATTTTGTCTTCTTTTTCGCAGGAATTTAAAATTATGAGTAAAAAAAAACGGAATAATTATTTTGTAAGTTTTCATATCAAAAAAATTAAGGGCAGGCTGTTAAAAACACCTGCCCAATTTCAAATCAATAATTTATAACTATAGGATAATGACTTGAAAAAGTCGAATTGCCCCCAAATGCATCTTTACATTTTACGACAATGTAATAGTTAGCTGATTGCCATGCAATATCGCCAGTAATATCTTTGGGTGTAATGTTATTGTCTTGCGCTGCTCCCACATTAATACTTGCATAAAAATTGTGTGCTGTATGACTGTCAAATTCATGTGTGTGCAAAAGGGTAATCGTATTTGTCGCATTTACTTCCGAATCAGTTAAATTTTGGTCTGTGCGAACCAAGCCGATATACATGCCCCCTAATGCTTTATCATCACTAACAGAACCAGAAATACTAATCGTTTCACCATTGCCAAATTCCTGATTATTTGTTGGTGCATTGGAAATAGTAATTTCGGGGGCAATGGCATCATCTGGTTGTTGAATTTCAAGTTCTTCTTCAACCGTAGTTTGCTGACCATCCAGTGAACTTAAAATCATTACAAAAGAGTAATAATTACTACGCTTTATTGATAGGGATAGATGAATATGAAGACCCAAAGATTTTTGATTTAGATAATCCAATTAAAGACGCACAAAAGCTATATGATATTTTATTATCCGGTTATACTTTCAACAAGGAGAATATAGTATTCCTAAAAAACCCAAAGAGATATGAAATCATAGAAGCCCTTGATGAACTGGAAAAGAAATTAACTGAAAATGATAACTTGCTTATATTTTATGCAGGACATGGCCATTGGGATCAAAACACCCACAAAGGCTACTGGTTACCCTCTGATGCAACCAAAAATAGTACGGCCAATTGGTTAAGAAACACATCAATTTCTGGTTATATTTCAAGTATAAAAACAAAACACACCTTGCTTATAACTGATGCATGTTTCGGAGGTTCAATATTTAAATCACGCTCAGCCATATCCACAAATTATGCTTTTCAAAAACTATATGAACTGCCAAGTCGTAAGGCTATGACAAGCGGAAATCTTAAGCAGGTACCGGATAATAGCGTATTTCTAAAATATCTGACAAAAAGACTGGAAGAAAACCAAACCGAATACTTACCGTCTGAACAGTTGTTTTTCGATGTAAAACCGGCAATTTTAAACAATAGTCCTAATGTTCCGCAATTTGGTGAAGTTAAAAACGCTGGTGATGAAGGCGGTGATTTTATTTTTATACGCAGGAAATAATCAGCTAACCACAAAATGACGCAATTTTCCAATTCTGCTCAATGCTCAGGAAATACATTTGCAGGGTAATTTAAAAAATAATACCATGACAATGCAAAAATTCATTTCCTGGGTTGAAATCCCATCCAAAAATTTTGACCGCGCCGTTGATTTCTACAATTCCATTTTTGGGTTTAGTATGCAAAAAATGGATTTCGGCCACGAAAAAATGGCTTGCTTTCCCAACGGTGAAGGAGCCATAACATGGGCCCCCAATTTTCATCCGGGTCAGGACGGTACGTTGGTAAGCCTGAATACCGGCGACCAGCTCACTTCTGTGATTGATAGAATAAGCCGAAATGGTGGACAAATCGTTCAACCCAAAACCAAAATTGAGGCAGCGAACAAAGGTTATTTTTCGGTATTTATTGATCCGGAAGGTAATAAATTAGGCCTTTATGGTAATTAATTTCTTATACCTGATGCCCCGGAACATACTCCGGGGCATCCATTTTATAGTTGTAATTATTAAATTTACAACCTATGGAATATTGCATTGCTAAATCATCCCTTGCATTGTCTCAATGGGTCAAATGTTATTGGACCATAGACAACTGTTTACCATCGAATGTCCAATATGTACACCGCATTGTACCCCATGGACTGGCAGAATTAAGTTTTTATTTTGATAAAACACCGGCCTCGCTTAATCAAAATATTTCTATTTCCGAATCAACCAATATCGCCGGTCAGCTAAGCTGCTTTTATGATCTTAAAATAAGCCGGCGGCTTTCAATGTTCTCCATCATTTTTCAGCCTGCCGGTTTATATTCCTTTTTTAATATACCCGTAAGCGAATTCTATAACCAACAAATTCCCCTGAGATATATTCTTAAAGAAACAACATCCGAACTTGAATTAAAACTTCACCATGCCCGATCGTTTGCATCCAGGATACTAATTGCCGAACAATTCTTATTGCACCAATTACGTAATAATAATAAAACCAGTTATCATAACCCACGAATTCAAAATAGTATTGCGTTAATCAACCAATCCAAAGGCCGTGTAAACATAAATTACCTGGCTACTCAGGCATGTTTAAGCCGCAAACAATTTGAACGGATATTTCTGAAATACATCGGTATTTCTCCCGGCCGCTTTATGAAAATTGTCAGGTTTCAGCATGCCATACATGAAAAATCAATAAACAATAATATAAACCTGACCGAATTAAGCTATAAATGTGGTTATTTCGACCAATCGCACATGACAAATGACTTTATGCAACTCGCTGGAATGAACCCGAAAAAGTATTTCAGTGAATGCAATGTCTTATCTGATTACTTTGGTTAATTTCAGATGGTTCGGTTCAACAGTAAAGTATCATGAACATCATACAAACTGAAAATCTGACAAAACAATATGGTAATACGGTTGCAGCCGATCAGGTATCTATTCATATCAGGCAAGGTGAGATTTATGGATTTCCTGGACTGAAAGGAGGGGGTAAGAAAACGATTATCCGAATGTTACCGGGACTGATAATAAAAGGATAATTAGGATTTTTTATATATTTTCAACCCAAATTGAACATTATACAGGTCATTTAAACAAAAACATGAAGCATTATCAGTTAAGCCTGGCACTTTTGGGCCTTGTTATTCTGGTTATTATATACGCTGTTATCAGAAATACTTTGGTTGTTGAAGGCGATTTTATTGGTTATGTACTGGTTGGTAATCATGTATTACATGGTACCGATATCTATCAAAATGCCATGATTAATACCTGGCCACCACTATTCTCCATCGTAAGTGTACCCGTTGCCATCATTGATAATATCAGCCCCTACCTATCGCGATTTCTATGGCTTGCTGCCAGTGTATGGGCTATGTTTAAAATAATCGATTTAACCACCCGCCTGGTAAATCAACGCAAGTTAACACTGTTCCCCTTAAAAAGCGGCATAGTGGCTACCGATACACAAATTAGCATGTTGCACTGGATTGTAATGATTCCGTTACTCCTCGCGATCAGACATATATGGAGCAATCTGGGAAACATACAAATCAATATTTTTATGCTGTTACTGGCCATGTATTCCATTTTTTACTTTTTAAAAAGGAAGTATGTATTGGGTGCCATACTGCTGGCATTTAGCATTTCTATTAAAGTATATACCATTTTCCTGCTGCTTTATTTTATTGTGAAAAGAGAATATACTTTTGCCGGTCTTACATTATTATTTTGTGCTTTATTTGCCATTATCCCGTTTGCTGTATTTGGATTCGAGGCAAGCATCGATTATTATTCGACCTGGATGGATGCCAATGTTAACACATTTGCTACCATTAATCATAAAAACCAGTCCTTTTTCTCCATGATGCTCAGTTTACTTGTACATGAAAGCCCCGGACTTGCCGGCCCCCTGAACCAGCCTATTTATGTAAATATACTTGATGTATCCCCCGATCGTGCCAAACAAATAAGCTACGCAATTCTCTTTCTGCTAGCTATTCCTGTTATCCTGATGTTCAAAGAAAGGCTGTCCAAAACCGAACCTAACAAAGCACTATTGGAATTCGCATTTATTTTAACATTGGTACCTATATTATCGCCGCTGGCATGGAAAGCCTATTTTATATTTTTATTTCCCGGGTATTTTATAAGCTATTATCTTCTTTTCATGGTCAGAAATAACCTTCCCAAAAAAACAATGAATATCTTAAAAACAAGCTTCTTTATTGCCATTGCCTTAACAGTGATGACAACCGAATTAATCGTAGGCAAATATCTTTCTGATGTGTTTGAAGCATATTCCTGTATGACTATCGGAACCATTGTTCTTGCCGGCAACATTCTTTTGTTACATTTCCATTATAACAAGTTTGATACCCGACAGCTTGTCTCGTTAAACGCTATTGGTTACTGATTCAACTTTAATGGCCCATACTAACAACGTTTACACATATGGCATCGTATTGCCTGCTCATTTGGTTTTCACCTTAGCACGTTTAGGACACTAAGATAAGTGAAACCAAAAACACATCAAAATGCGGATAATATGGGCTAGATGTGCAGTTAAGTTTTCGTGATTTTTATATTAATGCATGGATATAATCAGCAGTATCTTTGAGTCCATTTTTTCTTAAAATATCAAGAACCTGATAATCATCATATGGAGGGTTCTTCTTGTTAAGTACGAGATCTCTAAATGCTTTTAAGCTTGTTTGGTGATTTAGGTCAATAATATCAGTGAAAAAGTCATCAGCTTTTTTTGCTTTTAATCCAAAACTCGCTAAATAATCAGAAGGAAAGTCTTTAAGGTTATTAGTGACTATTAAACTCGCATTTGTTTTGATTGCAGCTGCAAGAACGTGTCTATCTTTGGTGTCTGATAGTTTAAGAACCTCAATTAAAGGCTCATAGTTTTCAACCATGGCGTCAGGAAAGGCAGAATTTATAACTTCAATTCTTTTGTTTGCTTCCGGATTAGAAATCCCTTTACGATTCATAACTTCTATCCACTCATCAAATATGTGTTTACTCCATTTGGGTGTAAATAAATCGTGATGTGCAAACCACAACAATAAATCACGAATCCATAAGGGATAAATGACATTTGTATCCAGAATGCATGTAAATCTTACGCTATGTATCATAAAGCCCTGACTCTTCGTCCATTTGCATTAAATTAATGATAGAGCTCTTTTGCTTTGCTTTCATTTCCTTTCTGTATCTGGCTACATCTTCAAATTTAATCCGACGATGCTTACCTATCTTTGTAAATGGAATTTCACCATTTTCAACAAGTTTTACAACATGAGGTCTTGAACAACCTATAAATTCTGCCGCAGCCTGAGTTGTCATTTCTGTTGCGATAGGGACAATAGAAATTGGGTTTCCATTACTCAGTTCTTTTAAAATATCAGCTAAGAGTCTTAAGGCGCTAATTGGTATTTTAATTTTTTCTTCAGTCTCCTCAATTTCAATTTCAGGGTTTTCTGAACGCAATAGCTTTAATGTTGAAGCTAATGCATCATAGGATTCCATAGCGGCTCTCTGTTCATCCTTTGAGGGTTTAATTATTTCAGTAAATTTCATATCTAATCAAGTTTTCTTTTCACAAGTATAAACGAAATAAACGAAACAATGTTCAGGTATTTGAGTTTTTTTTACACTAAATGTTATAATTTACCTCTCAGTCCGCATGAAGCCCAACAGTAAATAGGTGAGAACAAATGTGCTTTTGACGGAGCATTTGTGTCAATTGCTTTTGTTGTAATACAAAAAAAGGGGCTGCATTTCAGATTTCGGAATACCATATATTAAATCAATTACACGGTATGTACTGAATACCCTAAATAGGACAAATAATTTTTTTCGGTTACGCATCCATTAACAGGAAGGAACTGATGGTAAATGTTGATAGAAAATTGACAACCCATTACGTTTTACAATCAATGACAACGCTGCTGCTCAACCCCGCCTTGCTGGTTTAGCTTCGGACTTATATAGGGAATGCCGAGATTCAGTCCGCGTAATATAAAAAGTACACCCAATAACACTACCAAAACCGGAATAAACTTTCTGAGGCGTTTATAAACCCGTCCTCTGATTGCCTGTCCGAAGTAGGTGATCAGAAAAAGATAAGGCATGGTGCCCAAGCCAAATAAAAACATAAACCATACACTTCCCGAGAGGGTTTCACTTACCAAAGCCCCTGATAACGCAATATAAACCAATCCACAAGGCAACAGCCCGTTTAGCAATCCTATCAGCAATAAGGTAAATTGGTTCTGGTTGCGAAGCAGTGTGGCCATTTTCGACTGGATGACAAAATGAGACATCAAACCGGGAGAAATATTCACAAATCTAATATTAAACAAATGGGGTATCCAATCAACACCCGTGATTTTCGTTAATAATTTTATCGTATGTCACAGGCTCTGTAATAACAGCCTGTTCAAGTAACCGCATAAATAATAAGCCTCGACTATTTGATGTTCTTCTGTTGTACCTGAACACATATTCATCCAAATAATAATCCAACTTATTTTTATTCAAATAGCTTTGATGTGTTCCAAGTAGCCATCTTTTCAGTAATGAAGCCACTCTATGAACATCAGGCAATATTTCCTCGTCTTCCTCCTTTTCCGTTGGTTTCTGGATTTTATGTATATAACCTGATTCTTCCAATTCTGAATAACCAGGCCATCCATCAGTAATAGCGGTTGATGATAATTCAACATTCCTTTCAATAAAGCTTTTCAGGATACTGGCTGATGCATCAGGAATCTTTTCCAGCCTGACCCTGCCAGTTTTTCGCCCTTTGACTTCGATAGCTACAGCGACTAAACTTTTTCCTTCAGCTCCTCGTCCACGTTTACCACGATTTTTGCCACCTACAAAGACCTCATCTACTTCAACAATTCCTTCTAATTTGCTTCTATCGCTTAACACCATTAATCGTCTGAACTTATGCAACCATGTCCATGCAGTCTGATAGCTTCCTAACCCAAGCACCTTCTGCAAGCCTTTTGCACTAACACCATTCTTTTGGGCGACAATCCACCAAATAGCATGGAACCAAATAAGCAAGGACTTGGTACTTTTATGAAACATCGTGTTATTGGTCACTGTAGTTTCTTTATGGCAATGAGAACATTCATAACGACCTTTATTCTTTTTCCAGAATCGAATTGAGCCACAATGGGGACATTCAAAGCCATTTGACCATCTTATTGACTCCAAATAATCAATGCCGTCTTGCTCCGATTTAAACATTTCTTCAAATTCCATTTGGTCTGCTGGGTATTTCATTCCATAAAGAAAATCTTTACGGGAGATGATCAGATACCCCATTATTAAAATTAACCTGCGAATTAAGGATACCGCTGTTTAGCTTATGAAGATTTTCCAGCAGCCATATGCATGATATACAATGGATTGCTGGTATATACAAACGAATCTTGGCCAGCTTGCCATCGTAAAAATCCAGTACGGATTGTTTGATATCCTCCTGCTCCAGGTAATCATACACCTCAGCTACCTGGCTGGTGGTTTTGATGCCGGGACTGTTCTCAATGTCGTAATATTTATAAAGCCTTCCTTGCTTCAAAATATCGTAGACCGTAGAACATCCGGCACAACAAAAATCCTTGCCGTCGTGAGTTACCCATACCCTGGATGTGCTGCCGCAGTGAAAACAGGTTTTTTCAGACATCAATCCAATTAAGTTTTGTTTAGCTCATCGAAATTATAAAAAGAATTGTTTATTGCACGAGCGATATATTCATCTTTGATTAAATAAGAGTTCCTAATCCCGGGGCACTTATGAACCAACTCAATACATGAATTACAACTTATAGCACAAAAAAATTCTGATAATGAAATGATTATTAGATATGTATAACTCATTGAAATACAAAATATATGCCCGTATGCCAACTATATTTATAATGATTGCTGCAATCAGAATAATAATGGACGTATCTACCATAAAATTGGCTACTCGAACTCCTTTGGTTACTTTGTTCGGTATTGTTACATAATCCGTTCTTTATATAATTTGATTAAAACCTGTCTCCATTTATTCATCCGACATATCTACCAACCATTTTCGGTAAACAGAAAACAACTTCGATTTGGAAATAAAGCCAACATATTTTCCTTTGTCGATCACCGGTAAATTCCATGCTCCCGTATCCTCAAATTTCTTAATCACTGACTCCATGGGGTCATTCGATGAAACAAAGGCCGGTGGTAATATCATAACATCACGGACATGTACTGAGTGGTGTAATTCATCATTAAAGATGATGTGACGCACATCATCCAGCAATACGATACCCACCAATGTGTTTTCCTCATCAACCACCGGGTAGATATTACGTTTGGATGAAGCCACCACTTTTACCAAACCGGCCAGGGTAGCATTGGGTTGAATGGTTTTCAGGTCTTTTTCGATGATTTTTTCCAGTCGGAGTAAAGTTAGTATTGCCTTATCTTTATGGTGGGTTATCAGTTCACCCCGCTCTGCCAATCGTTTGGTATATAATGAATGCGGCTCAAAATAGGAAATGGTCATGAATGAAATGGTTGCAGTTATTATCAAAGGAACAAACAACTGGTAACCGCCCGTTATCTCAGCAATGAGGAAGATAGCCGTTAGCGGTGCATGCATCACACCTGCCATCACACCTGCCATACCCGCCAATGTAAAATTCGCCAATGGCAAACTGGCAATTCCCGTAAAATTGACGAACAAAGCCAGCGAATAGCCTATTATTCCTCCCATAAAAAGTGTGGGTGCGAATATACCTCCTACCCCGCCGCTACCATTGGTCAGGGAACTTGCAACAACTTTGGTTAACAACACAGCCGCAAGAAATAGCAGTAATATCATTGTGTTGTGATGCATTTCACCAAATATACTTCCATCCGAAAGCTCATATATCCGATCGTTCAACAATGCATTCAGGGTGTTATAACCTTCACCGTACAACGGAGGTAAAAGGAATATAAGTGCACCAAGAAGTACACCGCCAATACCCGGCTTAAAAAATGTGTTATTGATTTTACCAACTTTATGCTCAATATAATTTGTGAGTCGGGTAAAATAAAGCGATAATAATCCGCTTAATACACCCAATAATAAATAATAAGGTGTATTAATGAGTCCAAATGTCTGCTCCAGGGCAAAATTGAACATTACCTCATCACCCATAAAAAAATAAGCCACCAGGGCGCCGGAAACTGCTGAAATAAGCAATGGTATAAGCGACCACATGGTTAAATCAAGCATCAACACTTCCAATCCGAATACCACAGCAGCCACGGGCGCTTTAAAAATGCCCGCAATGGCGCCTGCTGCACCGCATCCGATCAGCACTATTACACTTTTGTAATTCAGTCGTAAAAAACGTCCCAGATTAGAGCCGATAGCCGATCCTGTAAGTACAATGGGTGCCTCTAAACCCACCGATCCGCCAAATCCAACCGTAAGGGTACTTCCAATTAGTGATGAATAGGTATGATGGGATGCCAGTTTTCCATTCTTTCGCGAAATAGCAAAAAGAATTTTACTTACCCCATGCCCAATAGGTTCTTTAATCAAATATTTCACAAAAAGAACGGTAAGTATCAACCCTATAACAGGGAATAGAAATATCAATACATTGGCATGCTCTTGTGCCAGGTGGGTAAGAAAATGATGCACTTTATGCACCCCGTTTTTAAGAACAACAGCAGTGAGTCCGCTTAACACCCCAACCAAACAACTCACCATGTAAATAAACTGTCGATGCGATAAATATTTTTGCCGCCAAAGGAAAAACCAACTGATTAATTTCGTATTTGCCATTTGAGAGACAAAATTACAATTAATACCCGTTAAGTAATTTAGAATATTATTAAATTGACTGTATGAAGCAAATATCTTTTAATCCAATACCTGGTTGTTTTTTAATTTTCACATCTGAAGATGATAGCACATTCCTATTCCTCCGAAAAATCACGTAACCATCTGCGATAGGCCGAAAACAACCGGGCCTGTGAGATAAAACCCAGGTATTTACCCTGTTCAATCACCGCAATATTATAATGACCACTGTCATGAAATTTATGCGCAATTTCTTCCACCGAATCCCTCGGATCAATCACATGGTCGGGTAAAAACATCACATCACGAACATAAATGTTATCATATAACTCAGCATTGAACATGATATGGCGTATATCATCAAGTTTAATCATTCCACGAAACATACCTTCATGGTCAATCACCGGAAAAATATTTCGATGGGCTTTTGTAACTGCCCGAATGAGCTCTCTTAAACTCTGATCCGGATATAGAACATGAAAATCTGTTTCGATCAAATCCCTAATATCCAGCATCATCAGCACAGCTTTGTCTTTGTGATGGGTCATTAAATGCCCCTGAATGGCGAGCTGATAGGTATATACCGAATTTTTAAAAAATATCTTTGCCGTCGCATACGAAATGGTCGCCACCAACATCAGGGGCAAAAACAATTCATAACCACCTGTTATTTCAGCAATTAAAAACATCCCGGTCAGGGGCGCATGTATAAATCCCGAAATTAAACCCGCCATACCGGTAAGCGCAAAATTACTGGTCGACAAGTCGAAACCAAGCGTATTACAAGCCAATGCAAAAAACAATCCGGTATTTGCACCGATAAACAAACTGGGTGCAAAAACACCACCAATACCGCCGGCGCCAAAAGTAAATCCTACCGCAATGGCCTTAAACAGAACCACGGCGATTAACAGGAAAAAAACCAGCATCGGGCCGTGTAAATCCTTGTAAAAGGCATTTTCAAATAAATAATTCCAGTTTCCCTCCAGACTCTTGTTTATGGCTTCATATCCCTCACCATACAGAGCGGGTATAAAAAAGATAATGATACCCAATATCAATCCACCCAACAAAAACCGGAACCAGATAAAATTGAATTTTTCAAATAATTTGGCAATGAGCAGGTATGATTTGGTAAAATAAGCTGATACCAATCCGGTAAGAATACCCAATGCAATGTAAAACGGTATTTGCGATAATATAAAAGGTTCTTTGATCGCAAAATTGTATAAAAAATTCTGTCCCAGGAATAGATAAGAAGTTACCGCCGCTGTTGCCGAGGATATGAGCAAGGGTACAATTGCCGCCATAGTAAGGTCGAGCATTATTACTTCAAGTGCAAAAACAATTGCTGCCACGGGGGCTTTAAATATGGCCGACATAGCACCGGCACAGGCACATCCCAATAGCAGGGTTATTTGTTTATAGGTTAATCCAACCGACCGGCCTACATTCGATCCAATTGCTGCACCCGTGGCTACAGTGGGACCCTCCAGCCCTACTGACCCGCCAAAACCCACTGTTAAGGCACTTGAAATAACCGATGAAAATAAATTATGCCGTTCAATCTTGCCTTTGTTCCTGGATATTGAATACAATACACTGGGTATACCATGTTCAACTGGCCGGCGATTGATGAATTTAATAAACACAATGGTTAAAAAAATGCCTAAGCTCGGAAACAGTAAAAGGTAGAGAATAGAGTGCGTAGCAATAAATTCGGCCGCATATTCCTGTATCACATGCACCAGGTTTTTAATGGTAACAGCCGCTAACCCAACCGACAAGCCAATGAATACGCTGAGTATCAGAATAAAAGAATGATCACTCACACTCTTCTTTCGCCATTTGATAAATAACTCAAGCTTTGCCTTAATATATGCCGATAATTTTCCTCTTCCCATTTTGCATTTAAAACTAATTACAATTTTTCTTTAATACCCATTTTCCACAGCGGTATTCATTAAATAATTTTAAATGGATACGGATTTAAGATGATTATACATAATTCAGCCATATAGTTATTATGTTTGTGCACAAAGAAGAACAATGGGCAATCGAATTACAAATCTTTTTGGTATAAAATACCCGATTATCCAGGCCGGCATGGTTTGGTGCAGTGGCTGGAAGCTGGCTTCGGCTGTAAGTAATGCAGGCGGTTTGGGGCTTATTGGTGCTGGTTCGATGAGGCCGGAAATTTTGAAAGAACATATTCAAAAAATAAAAAAAGCCACGAATAAGCCCTATGGTGTGAACATACCGCTCATGAAAGAAGATGTGGAAAAAATCATCCAAATCGTATTGGAGGAAGAAGTCCCCATCATATTCACCTCAGCTGGCAATCCGGGCAAATGGAGCGCAACATTTAAAAAAGAAAATCGCCTGGTAGCCCATGTAGTAGCCAATACCAAATTTGCCCGAAAAAGCGAAGAAGCAGGAGTGGATGCCATCGTTGCCGAAGGATTTGAAGCCGGCGGTCACAATGGCCGGGAAGAAACCACCACCCTTACATTGGTTCAGCTTATTCGAAATTCCACTTCACTGCCTTTAATCTCCGCCGGAGGCATTACCAATGCCAAAAGCATGCTGGCTGTCATGGTATTGGGTGCAGAAGGCGTACAAATAGGCAGTCGTTTTGCGGCTTCATTGGAATCCTCCGCCCACGAAAACTATAAAAAGCAAGTAATAGAATCTGTGGAAGGTGATACTGTTCTAACCCTCAAATCATTGATGCCGGTTCGTTTTATCAAAAACCGGTTTTATGAACAAATACAGGAAGCCGAAAAAAATGGTGCCAGTCAGGAAGAATTATTGCAATTGCTCGGAAAAGGAAGGGCAAGAATCAGTATCTTTGAAGGAAATATAGAAGACGGAGAACCGGAGATTGGCCAAGGTTCGGCACTTATTTCACAAATCCAACCAGCCGCCGAAATTGTGGATGAAATAATGGCCGGGGTTGTTACGTTAAACGAAAAACTATTTGGTGATGACAAATTTCAGTTCTAAATGTATTCTTTTGCTGTTTGCCTCGATATGTTTGTCTAACATAATACACGGACAGGAAGAATTTAAAATCCTGCGGGTTAGTTTGGATCATAGTCATCCTGATTACCCTGAAGACCGCAGCCCGATTGTTGTAGAATGGTCGCCGGTAACGGAGCCCTCTGTTGTCCGACTGGAAATACACCAAACATGGTCAGGTAATAAAATAAATTTAAGTGATCCGCTCAAAGTAATAACCGATCCCTCTCAAACCATTGATACCATCTTTTATGAACAACAGCCCGATGTTGTTACCGAAGCAAACCAGGAAAGGCCGGTAAGTATTACGGTGGTTCGAATGATCAACGATAATGATTTATTACACGAAGAATCGATTGGATCACGTATTTTTAATCGCGCACATAACACGATATTTATCGATTCAAACCCGGATAAATGCGATGTTATTGAAATTAGCTGGAATAGTTACAGCAATTGGGAAAACGAATTTAAAGAATACATCGTGTATGGCGGAACAGATATAACAATTTTAGCACCATTGGATACCATAACCAAATTGCGCACCCAAGATTTTATCGACACCAATCCGAATGAAGATGTACAATCGAACTACCTGATTAAAGCGGTTCATGTTTCAGATACATTAGAGGTCTATTCCAATGTATTTGCCACAACGGCCGATTTTCAAACACTTCCTGAGTATACCTATATAACCCATGTTAATAATAAAAATAATTACGATTCGGTTTATTTTAATGTCGACCCGCAGTCTGAACTTGATTCATTTATTTTAAAAAGAGCTGTGCAACCTGATGGTGATTATATAAATTATAAATTATATACCTATCCCATTGGGAATGATGCCGTGCGGGTAAACCGGGTGAATGACAGCCTGTACTATTATAAGTTATTTGCCTATAACGAATGTAGCAATGTGAGGGGTACATCGAATATTAACCATCCCATCATCCTGAAGAATACCGACAGAGATAAGAATACTTTTCAACTGGAATGGACCAATTATATAGGTTTTGATGAATTGAACGGATTGAGCCACTATCGGATTATCGGATATCCTGAAGGTGGAAATATAGTTGGCAACACCTATGCATTAACAACCGAAGACACCCTGACTATTCAGGTACAGGCCATAGAAAATACGCCGGATGACCGGCCTGGTAACATTTGCACTTCAAATGAAATTATCCTGAAACCAGTACCCGAAGTTTATTTCAGGGAAGCCTACCGCATTGGCGGTGAAGCGACCATTGGTCCAACTATTGAAAATACGGCCATCGATTATTACGAAATAAAAGTTTTCAACCGCAATGGTATCATGGTTTATGAGAATACCATTGAGGAAACCATGTCCGAATTCCCCGATCACCATAAATGGGACGGCAAGTACAACAACAGTTTTTTGCCCGCTGGCACATACATCTATCACATGTTATATTCAGTGCCCGGAAATAGTCTAAAAGCGATTGATAAAGGCTATTTTATACTGGCTAAATAGTAATTTGGACCGTACGCTAGCGCACGCGTGCCGCGTGTGCTACCTATTTATTCCAATTTCTCAATTTTCAGTAATCCCTTTCCACCAGCATAATCAACAGCACTGCTGTATTTCCAGTGCCAAGGTTCTAAAACAAATCCCGCTTCCACTGGATTATCATGCAGGTAATCCAATTTCTGATCAATTACTTTATTACTCCAAAGTTCAATTGGTTGATTATTATGTTGCCAAAACTGTTGGTCGCTAACATTGGTGCTTTTTAATCCAGCTTGTTTGAATATCCATAATAACCATTCTTTCCTGCTTTCTTTTGGGTTTTGCTGTATATCAGCCATTATTTTTTTGGCTGTTATTTCTTTAAATTTACCCAATACCTGATCAGGTTTCCCTTCATCCGTTCTCATGATAAGATGAATATGGCTCGGCATGATACACCAGGCAAAGACCTGCATTCCTTTATGTTGTCTGCAATAGTCAAGATTTTTTACAATTTCATTACAATAAACATCACGTACAAAAACATCTACCCAGTAAACTGTAGCAAAGCTTACAAAGTACAAGCCTGCGGGATTATAAAACTTGTATTTTCTACTCATAAGATGGCGTTTGGAAAAGCAATATAAAAAATTATAGCACACGCGACACGCGTGCGCTAGCATTTAAAGAAAACCTTGATAAAGGATATTTTATACTGGCTAAATAGTAATTTGGCGGCTAGTACTATCACGTCCTTAAACATTTTTCGCTAACTTTGTAAGATTAAATCCATTACAGATTCTGAATATGGCAGAGGTAGTTGATAAAGCAGAGGATCAGAAAATACTGGAAGAGTTTAAGGAATTGCTTAATAACTGTTATCGCTGCTCACAACCCCAACAGCGGGAACTGGTGCAAAAAGCCTTTGATTTTGCCTTTAAGGCACACAAAGGCATGGTGCGCAAATCAGGCGAACCATTTATTCTTCACCCGCTTAATGTCGCCAAAATTGTAAGCAACGAAATCGGTCTTGGCGCACGTTCCATCGCCTGTGCCTTTTTGCATGATGTAGTAGAGGATACCGACTACACCCTTGATGACATAAAATATCACTTTGATGATAAGATAGCTTCCATCATCGATGGGCTTACTAAAATATCAGAAGTCTTCGATAATAATTCAACCATTCAGGCCGAGAATTTTCGAAAAATGCTCCTTACCCTCTCGGATGATGTACGGGTAATTCTTATCAAGTTAGCCGACCGCCTGCATAATATGCGCACCCTGGATAGCATGTCAAAGGTTAAACAAATGAAAATTTCCTCGGAGACCATATATCTATATGCTCCCTTAGCGCACCGACTTGGATTGTATTCGATAAAAACCGAACTCGAAGACCTAAGCCTTAAATATCGATATCCTGATAAATACCAGGAAATAAAAGAAAACCTCAAAGTTGGCAAGGAAAGCAGGCGACAATTTCTGGATGCATTCACCGAGCCGATCAAACAAAAACTACAGGACAACAACATTGATTTTGAGATTTCCGGTCGCCCCAAATCCATTTATTCCATCTGGAATAAGATGCAAATTAAAAAAGTAAAATTCGAGGAGATTTATGATCTGCTGGCTGTACGCGTAATTTTTAAGCCGAGCGGTGTTATACCGGAAAAAACACAATGTTGGAATATTTATTCACTCATTACCGATGTTTATATGCCCAAACCCGAGCGTATCCGCGATTGGGTAAGTACCCCAAAAGCCAACGGCTATGAAGCGCTGCATGCAACTGTTATGGGCCCTTATGGAAATTGGGTGGAAGTGCAGATACGAAGCGAGCGCATGAACGAAATTGCCGAAAAAGGCTATGCAGCACACTGGAAATACAAACAAAACGACGAACAGCAAACCGAACTCGATAAATGGATCAAACGTATCCGCGAAATGTTGGAGGATCCCAAATCGGATGCACTCGAATTTTTGGATGAATTTAAAATGAACCTGTTTGCACAGGAAATTTTTGTATTTACACCCAAAGGAGATATTCGTACCATTCCAAAAGGTTCCATTGCATTGGATTTTGCTTATGAAATACACTCTGAAATCGGGCACAAGGCCATTGGCGCAAAAGTTAATCACAAACTGGAATCGTTGCACTACATGTTACATTCAGGCGACCAGGTTGAAATCATTACTTCCGATAAACACCACTCCAAAAGAGATTTTCTGAACAAAGTGGTTACGGCCAAAGCCAAACAGGGAATCAAAAATGCCATTAAAGCCGAAACCAAAAACCGATCAGAAAAAGGCAAAAACATACTGGAAGCTAAACTCGCCGAAATCAACTTAAAACCCAGTGCACGAATTTTCAGAAAGCTATTACCAGCCTATGAAGTATCGGGCAAAGAAGAGTTGTACAGCAAAATTGGCAGTGGTATTATCGAATTAGATAACCTGAAAAAAATTCTGAAAAAAAATACCCAAAATAAATGGATTAAATATTGGGGATTTCAGTTTACCAAAACACGAAAAGAAGACAAACCCCGGAACGGAGCACAGAAAGTGCGGTTAAATGCACCTTTTATTATCAAGGAAGACATTGATAATCCGGATAATGTTTATAATATAAGCAAGTGTTGCAATCCCATACCAGGAGATGATATTGTATCCTTTTTGAACTACAACGAGGTAATGGACGTACATAAAAGCTCCTGCCCCAATGCCATTCGTCTGATGTCAAGCCATGCCGAACGTATGGTTACAGCCAAATGGACAACTCATAAAGTGCTATCATTCCTAAGCCATATACAACTTAACGGTTTCGATCGTTTCGGGGTGTATAATGATATAACCACCATCATTACCAAGCAGTTAAATGTAAATATCCGAAATATTAACCTTGTAAGCCACGATGGTATTTTTGAAGGCACCATTGCACTTTACATTCATAGTGTTAAGGATTTAAACAACCTCATTATGAATTTAATGAAAATAAAAGGCGTAGAATCTGTTAGTAGGGTTGAACATATAAATGATGAAATAAATTAAATCCAAAACCCGCTTTCATCATCGCTTGGCAACAGCTGATGTCTGTTAAAATTGTCAGGAATTAATTTAGAATTATTCTAAGGTTTAAAAAAAATTTCTATATTAGAGCATTATTTTTAATTAGTCTAAGTATGGTGTCAACCGAAACCAAAGATACTGTAAAAAAAATTTTTACCGATTATTTAGAGAAAAAAGGGCACAGAAAGACCCCGGAGCGTTACGCAATTCTGGATGAAATTTACTCACGCGATGGCCATTTCGACATTGAAACCCTGTACATTTTTATGAAAAACAAAAACTACAGGGTTAGCAGGGCAACACTGTATAATACCATCGAGTTGTTGCTGGACTGCAACCTGGTAGTAAAGCATCAGTTTGGCAAGAACATAGCCCAGTTCGAAAAAGCCTACCAATGCATGCAACATGACCATCTGATTGATATGGAAAATGGTGAAGTAATAGAGTTCTGTGATCCGCGCATGCAGGAGATTATTAAAACCGCCTGTGAAATTAACGGATTTAATCTTTCACACCATTCACTCTATATTTACGGAACCAAAAAGAAAGAACCAGCCGAAGAACCTGCACTTAATAATAATTCGGAAGCATCAGGTTGATATCCAAAATCCACCGGAAATTATTTATAATTTACGTGTAATCCATACAGATTTAAATTTTATTTATGGGTAATTTTTGTACCTTGTGCTGCATTTTTAACCAGAAATATTAAGCCGTTCTTACAATGAAAGTTGATGTTCTTTTAGGTTTACAGTGGGGTGACGAAGGAAAAGGAAAAGTCGTTGACGTATTAACACCTCGTTATGATGTTATTGCCCGATTTCAGGGTGGTCCGAATGCCGGACATTCACTTGAATTTAACGATGTAAAACATGTACTTCATACCATTCCCTCCGGTATTTTCCGGGGCGATCAGATTAACGTAATAGGCAATGGTGTAGTTATCGATCCCATTATTTTTAAAAAGGAAATTGAAGGTATCGCCCAATTAAACATTGACCTTACCAACAACCTATTCATTTCCAAAAAAGCACACCTCATACTCCCCTCTCACCGAATTTTGGACGAGGCATCCGAAAAAGCAAAAGGAAAAACAAAAATTGGCTCCACCCTGAAAGGAATCGGCCCTACCTACATGGATAAAACCGGACGAAACGGCTTGCGCGTGGGCGATATTCTTACAGCCAGTTTTAAAGAAAAATACCAAACCCTGATCGAAAAACATGAAACCCTGCTTTGCCAGTACAGTGATTTTAAATATTCATTGAAAGACTATGAAGAAGGGTGGTTTGAGGGGATTGAAGCCCTAAAAAAGTTTAATATCATCGATAGTGAATATTATATTAACGACTTAATTAATACACAAAAAACCGTACTTGCTGAAGGGGCACAAGGAACACTACTGGATATCGATTTTGGTTCCTATCCTTACGTAACATCCTCGAATACCATTTCAGCCGGAGCCTGCACCGGATTAGGCGTTGCGCCCAATAAAATAGGTGAGATTTTTGGCATATTTAAAGCCTATTGTACGCGCGTTGGCAGCGGCCCTTTTCCAACCGAACTACATGACGAAACCGGTGATAAACTGCGTAATATGGGCCATGAATACGGCGCCACCACCGGACGTCCAAGACGATGTGGCTGGCTCGATTTACCCGCACTACGTTATGCTGTTATGATCAATGGTGTTACCCAACTGGTAATGACCAAAGCCGATGTGCTTAATGAATTTGAAACCATTAAAGTATGTACCAAATACCGTACACCGGAGGGTGAAAAAGATATAATGCCCTACTGTCTTGAAACCGAAATCGAACCCGTATTTACTGAATTGCCAGGTTGGAACCAGGAAATATCTTCATACCGAACCCTGGATGAAATGCCCGATGCATTAAAATCCTATATCAACTATATTGAAATGAAAGTTGGTGTCCCGGTAAAAATATTATCCGTAGGTCCAAACCGCGACCAAACCATATTTAAGTAACTGGGGTATGCATATGTCACATACTCTTAATTGATTCATATTCAACAGGTACATGCATGACTGCTTGTTCTATCAATCTTTGAAAGAGCAGCCCCCTGCTATGTGATTTTCTTCTATTATGTCGAAATGTATACTCATCCAAATAGTATGAGAGATATTGCTCTCCAATAAAATTTTGATGAGTTCCCAAGAGCCATCGTTTAAGCAATGAAGCTATCCTGTGAACATTTGGCAATACATCCTGTCCATCCAACATTTTAGTCTTATCTTCAATAATATGTCCATATCCCTTTTCCGAAATACCCACTTACCCTTTCCAGCCATCTGTAATTAAGGTGCTTCCTTCTTCGATGTTTTCTTTAATAAACTTGGTCAATGTTCTTTTAGACGCATCCGGTATTATCGATAACCGAACCCGACCTGTTCCTTTTTTCATTAATTCGACGGCAACTACAACTAATGATTTCCCTTCTGCCCCCCTTCCTCTTTTACCACTTTTTTTAACACCAACCAGTGTTTCATCAACCTCAACATTTCCTGACAACCTATCTCTTCCTGGAAAAACCATCAAACGCCTAAACTTATGAAGCCAAGTCCACGCTGTCCTATAACTACCGAGCCCCAAGACCCTTTGAAGTCCAACTGCACTCACCCCGTTCTTTTGTGCAACCATCCACCATAAAGCCCGAAAAATAGTGGTTAGGGGTAATTTGCTCCTATGAAAGATAGTCCCTGCTGTAATAGAAAGTTCATCTTTACAGTATTTGCAAATCAACAATCCCCGGCAGTTTACCCAATTTTCCTTATGACCGCATTTTCGGCAAGAATATCCATTCGGAAAACGAAACTCTTCCAAGTACGCCATGCATTGATCTTCCGTTGTGAACAATCTTTCAAATTCCATTTGATTCTTCGGGGGCTCCATACGCCCCAAATTTACAGCATTTATTAATATGTTATATGTGCATACCCCAGTTTTAAGTAATATACTCCAAGTCGATGAATTAATATAGAATCCGGAAATTAGAAGTTTGAGTTTGAGTAAGGAGCAAGAGGAAGAAGCTGAAAGCTGAAAGAAAGAGGAAGAAGATGAATGCAAGAAGAGAGAACGGACATTTTTATAAACCTTGCAGTCCGGCTGAGCGTAGTCGAAGCCATACACGAAGACGAGAATTTTTTCAACCTTCTTTAATCGTAAGTTGCTGATTAACAGTAAATATAAATACATTATAGGTAATTGTTTATATCTTGCCTTCCTATAATTGCCATGATTTCGACTGTATCATCTTTTATCCTGTAGTAAATACTATCAACACCACACACACATCGACGATAACCGCTTTTTAAATGTTCAACTGATTCAAAGGAAAATGGTCTTTGAACGATAATTTCAAAATAATCAAAAAAGGTTTCAAAGTATTTATCTGCTTGTGCGATTCCAAATTTTCTTACTCCATAATGATGAATTCGAATCAAATCATCTTTTGCAGCATTACGTTTTAGAGCAAATCATTCTTTTGCACGCCATTTTATAGCATTAGAATAAATAATGCATGGCGCCAAAAACACCATTTTTACCGAGCCCTCGATAGTATGAATGCACCTAAATAAAAAGGTGACAAATAGGGAATAACCGAAATTGGAGGACTAAATCGAATTTAAATCCACTGCAGTCAATTAGTTAAACCTGTGTGTCTTTAGTCGCAAAGTATAAGCCTTATACGGAGACGCATATTCAACACCATTTAAAATTGGAATTTTTTTTGATAGTTACATGTTGAATATGGTAATTTCATTTTCTTCATTCTGCTGTATTCGTAAATCGCCAATCGCAATATTTAGCAATTTCATAACCTGTCGTAATTCGTTTTTTTTAAAATATATTTTCATATTTGCGACTTATTTTCAAAATTCAGTGAAATTGTAAACTTTATTAAATATTGTAAGCATGATTAAGAGTCCTTTACAAATTGCCAGAGCATCATACCAACCGAAATTACCTACCTCACTGCAAAATGTATTTGCTGTGAATGAAGGTAAAGAAACACAGTCGGTAGCTGATCAGGCAGAAATTAAAAAAATGTTTCCCAACACCTACGGTATGCCACTTCTTAACTTTTATAGCTCAAGTACCGAGCAAAATTATCCAGCCGCAAAGGTTGGTGTGATTTTGTCAGGCGGGCAGGCACCAGGCGGACATAATGTGATTGCAGGAATTTTTGATGGATTGAAAAAATTAAATCCGGAAAGCAAATTATATGGTTTCCTGGGTGGTCCTGGTGGATTGGTAGACGGGAATTACATGGAGCTAACCGCCGATATCATTGACGAGTACCGTAACACCGGTGGCTTCGACATAATTGGTTCAGGCCGTACCAAACTGGAAGAGGAATCCCAATTTGAAGAAGGATTAAAACATTGCAAAGAAATTGGTATCAATGCATTGGTGATAATTGGCGGAGACGACTCAAACACAAACGCATGCGTGCTGGCCGAATATTATAAACAAAAAGAGGCGGGTGTGCAGGTAATTGGTTGCCCCAAAACCATTGACGGTGACCTAAAAAACGAAATGATTGAAACATCATTTGGTTTTGATACCGCCTGTAAAGTTTATTCCGAGTTAATCGGTAATATACAGCGCGATGCCAATTCAGCCAAAAAATATTGGCACTTTATAAAATTAATGGGCCGTTCAGCTACTCATATAGCACTTGAATGTGCATTGCAAACACAGCCAAACATCACACTTATTTCGGAAGAAGTTGAGGAGAAAAAGCAAACATTGGGGCAAATAGTAGAATATATTGCCTCTGTAGTGGCCAAAAGAGCTGAAAATGGCGATAATTTCGGAACAGTGCTCGTTCCTGAGGGGTTAATAGAATTCGTACCGGAAATGAAAATATTGATTTCAGAATTAAATGATCTGCTGGCTGAGAATGAACAATACTTTTCCAGCCTGCAAACCGAAGATGATAAGTTTCAGTTTGTAAATAAAAATTTAAGCGACCACTCATCCAAAGTATTCAGTTCACTTCCTTATAACATTCAGATACAACTATTAGCCGACCGCGATCCGCACGGTAATGTACAGGTTTCCCGAATTGAAACGGAAAAACTATTACTGGACATGGTAGAGGACCTGTTGCGCGAATGGAAAGCCAAAGGAAAATACAATGGTAAATTCTCAAGCCAGACACACTTTTTCGGATATGAAGGCCGGTGTGCAGCACCATCTAACTTTGATGCCGATTATTGTTATGCACTGGGTTATACAGCTGCCGCATTGATCTGCAATGGTAAAACCGGCTATATGGCCTCTGTTCGCAATTTAACGGCTTCAGCGGACAAATGGATTGCCGGCGGTGTGCCAATTACCATGCTCATGAATATGGAAAAACGTCATGGTAAAATGAAACCTGTTATTCAAAAAGCGCTGGTAAGACTCGATGACAAACCATACCAGGAGTTTGTTAGCAATCGCGAAAAATGGGCGGAAAAAACACAGTTTGTTTACCCGGGCCCCATACAATATTTTGGTCCCACAGAAGTATGCGATGCCACAACCAAAACGCTGGTACTGGAAAGAAATTAAAAGTATATGTCTATCGGATTATGCTACGAAAAAATGAAAAATGAATTAATTATTTAATTTCCACCTATCTTCTCCCGGGATTATTCGGAACAAGAGAGGAATTTTCAGGTATTCATTTTTTAGTTTTTCTGGCTTTAGGCGTGTAATCCGACACTCATTTAATAATATTTTCTACAATTAATCGAGTAGGAAGATAGGGATTACTTCCCTATCTGTCCTCTCACACCACCGTACGTACGGTTCCGTATACGGCGGTTCCTTAGCCCACCCTCACTTTGAGGTAATATTCCGAGAACGTAAGATAACCCGCCTTTGATACACGTTCATTGGTTATGGTTCGGGAAACAATAAAACTATTCGACACATGCCAATAACCTTTACGG
>JAAAOM010000031.1 GCA_009908855.1 Bacteroidota bacterium | reverse complement strand
TGCCAGCAAACGCTTCTGTCACATTGAGCGTAGTCGAAATGTCCTGGTAATGCGTTCTAATAACCCTTCGACTCCGCTCAGGGTGACCACCTTACAAGGCATTTTCGAAAATTGCTTTTTTTAATTATGAGCGATTGCAGATATACATTAAGAATAATAACATAAATATTCGTAAAGGCGTATAAGTTAATTTATTTAGTAATTACCACACAAGATTGCTTCGGGATGCTGTCGCCTGAACCCGGATAAAAGTTCTATTATTTGCCAGGTTGGTTTTTCAATTGAGGCCGGTGATTCCCTCGCAAAGACGTGATGGATGTATCCATCACAGCAATAACTTACCATGTGGCACGCGCTCAAAAGTTTTTATAACAAAAAACTACGCTATTTTAAACTAGAGCCATTATACACCAATTTTTAATTCATCCAGGCTACGGGTAATTTCCTCATCCGTAACTTCATGATTCTCGAGTTTGCCCGAAAAATAATGATCATACGCAGCCAGGTCAATCATACCATGCCCTGATAAATTGAAGAGAATGGTTTTTTCTTTGCCTTCCTCTTTGGCTTTTTGTGCTTCGCGGATAGCAACGGCAATAGCATGACAGGTTTCAGGCGCCGGAATGATACCTTCGGTTCTGGAGAATAAAACTCCTGCCTCAAAGGTTTCTAATTGTTTTACCGATTGGGCCTCTATTAGTTTATCTTTAAGCAGTTGACTTACAATAGATCCCGCTCCATGATAACGCAATCCACCAGCATGAATTTTGGCAGGTACAAAATTATGTCCAAGTGTATACATAGCAATCAATGGCGTTAACCCTACCGTATCACCAAAATCATATTGAAAGCGACCACGGGTTAATTTCGGGCAGGATGCGGGTTCAGCCGCAATTATCTGAATATTTTTACCATTTGATAAATTTTGACGCACAAATGGAAAAGCTATACCCGCGAAATTGGAGCCTCCACCAAAACAACCAATAACTACATCGGCTTCTGCCTCAGCCTTTTGCATTTGCACCAATGCTTCTTCACCGATTATTGTCTGGTGCATCAATACATGGTTTAACACACTTCCCAATGAATAGCGCGTATCAGGGTCTTTGGCTGCCATTTCGACTGCTTCTGAAATGGCAATACCTAAGCTGCCTGGTGAATCAGGATATTGTGCAAGGATTTTTTTACCTGAGTCAGTCAATTCACTGGGCGAAGGCACAACATCAGCATTCCAGGTATTCATCATAAATTTTCGATACGGTTTTTGTTCAAAACTTACCTTAACCATAAATACCTTTAATTCGATACCAAAATGTTGGGTCGCGAAACTAAGTGCGCTCCCCCATTGTCCGGCTCCCGTTTCAGTAGTTATGCGCTTAATACCTTCCTTGTAATTATAATAGGCCTGTGCAACGGCTGTATTAGGTTTATGAGAACCGGCATAGCTTACACTTTCGTTTTTATAATAGATTTTAGCCGGAGTGTCCAATGCTTTTTCCAGCGCTTCGGCCCGAACCAATGGTGTGGGGCGCCAAATTTTATATATATCAAATACTTCTTCGGGGATCTCAATGTATTTTTCAGTTGACACCTCTTGTTTAATAAGTTCCATCGGAAATAGAGGTGCCAGATCGTCAGGCCCTACCGGTTGATGTGTACCCGGATGTAAAGGTGGCTTCGGTTTATTGGGCATATCAGCCTGAATATTATACCAGCTCCTGGGCATTTCTTTTTCATCCAAATAGATTTTCTTTGATTTTACAGCCATAATATTGAATTCAATTGGTTAGTAATATGTACAGTATAGTTAACTGACAAATATAACCAATCGCCCAAACATTCATATATGAGGCCGAATATGAGACTTAATTTGGAACCATTTTATATAGCTCCTGCCTGGCAATCTTTATTATTGAATAGCTACCCACAATTAGGTCGCAATTACCAACGTATTATTACGCCTGAATAGGTAAGACCTCCGCCAAAACCAATAAGTAATAATAAATCTCCTTGTTTCAATTTGCCCTGCTTAACACCTTCATGCAAGGCAAGCGGTATGGTTGACGAGGATGTATTTCCATATCGTGTTACACTTTCAAGCACCTTATCCATAGAATAGTTCATTTCAGCACAGATGGCTTCAATCATCCTTAAATTTGCACTATGCGGTACAAACCAATCAATTTCATTGATTGTAAGGTGATTAATATCCAGCAATCTTTTAACCTGCCGGGGTACTAATTGAACCGCCCATTTGTAAACAGCTCTTCCATTCTGGTGGATACGATTATTGGCTTCTATGGAAGTGCCATTTATCGTATCAGCGATATGAGATAAATAAAGCTCCTTACCACCGTCTCCGAATGTACCGGATATGGGTTTTAATATTCCTTCCGTTTCATTATGCTCTATTAGTGCAGCTCCGGCAGCATCACCAAATAAAATGCAGGTTGTGCGATCGCTGTAGTCAGTGAATTTGGTTAATGCCTCCGCTGATATAACCAGCACCTTTTTGTAAGTGCCGGCTGCTACCAATGAATGAGCCATTGAAATACCATAAACAAAACCTGCACAAGCCGCTGTAATATCGATAGCCCCGGTAGCAGGAATCTGAAAATAATTTTGTACCTGACTGGCTATACTGGGCATATTTTGTTCCTGGGTAATTGTGCTTACAATAATAAAATCGACATCATGAATAGCTGCCCCGGATTCTTTAGTAAGATTCTCAACAGCCCTTACAGCCAGGTCTGTAGTTGTTTCGTCAGGAGCTATACTTCTTCGCTCATGTATTCCTGTACGAGAGGTAATCCATTCATCTGAAGTATCCACAATGGCTTCAAAATAGGCGTTGTCCAATACTTTTTCCGGTATATATGTACTTAAAGCAGTAATTTTTGTATGCATATTATTAGTGTTAACGAATGATTTATGATACGACAATTTACTTTATGGTGGCGCAAAGATGGTAAATCTATTCCTCTTTTTGGCCAGTATAGTTCGTTTTCTTTCGTGATAAATTCAGCATGGATTGAATTTATATCCTACAATGTTAATTAAATTCTTATATTCGTCGTATCATGCAACAGCAAAGAAGCATAATCGGATGAGTGAGAAAATCCTGAAAGCCCTCATGCAATTATTCGCCATAATTGCAACGCCAAATAGTAATAACACAGACCGCCGATCGGTTGTAGAATCGTTTCTCAGACGATTATTGAATGAAGACCTGGTTGAAGAATATTTGGGTGTGTTTGATCATTACTTTCATATTCATCAGATTCAGGAACAGGAAATCAAAAAAATTTCAAAAAAATCTGTTCGGGTATTGAAAATATGTGTGCAGATCAATGAAGAGTTGACCCACCAGCAAAAGCTGATTGTGCTTGTCAATTTATTTGAATTTGTAAAGTCTGATAGTACAAAGATATCTGAACAGGAATATGAATTTATTTCAACTGTTGCCAATACTTTTAATATTGAAGATGATGAGCACAATCGCATTAGAGATTTCACGATATTGCCATCGGAAAATCTACCCGACTCATCACAGATTCTTTCAATAAACAGCAATGAAAATTTCACCCATGAAAATGTAAGGCACATTTACAATGAAAACCTTAACGGTGAAATCAGGGTATTGCACATTTCATCAGCTAATTTATACCTGGCACGGTACTTCGGGAATAAGGAAATGTATTTGAACGGACAATTGCTGGTTCCCGATAAAGTGTATGTACTGAATACCGGATCATCCATCCGTAATCCTCAAATAAAACCGGTTTATTATTCAGATGTGGTCAGCACATTCATTGCCGACTCAAGGGGATTAAAAATTATTTTTGAGGCCAGTAACATCTCCTACCAATTCTCGAATGGGGCTTATGGACTACACAATTTTAGTTTTTCAGAAGATTCAGGACGGTTGATTGGCATTATGGGTGCCAGTGGTGCAGGAAAGTCAACATTATTGAACATCCTTAACGGTAGCGAACCACCAACAACGGGATCGGTTACCATAAACGGATTGAATATTCATACCAATAAAGCAGATATTGAAGGTATTATTGGCCATGTATCACAGGACGACCTGTTGATAGAGGAATTAACTGTATTCCAGAATCTTTATTTCAACGCCAAATTGTGCTTCGATAACTATACACATGAGCAAATCAACGAAGCAGTAAATAATACATTAATTAATCTTGGATTACATGAGATAAAAGACATCCAGGTAGGTTCGCCATTAAATAAAAAAATAAGCGGTGGGCAGCGAAAAAGATTAAATATTGCATTGGAATTAATTCGTGAACCTGCGGTATTATTTCTTGATGAACCAACATCAGGACTATCATCACGCGATTCTGAAAATATACTTGACCTGTTGAAGGAATTATCTCTTAAAGGCAAGCTGGTATTTGTGGTAATCCATCAGCCCTCGTCCGATATATTCAAGATGTTTGACAAACTGATTATTTTGGATACCGGCGGTTATCCTATTTACCGGGGTGATCCAATTGAATCAATCGTTTATTTTAAATCGCGTGTACACCATGCCAACTGGAACGAAAGTGAATGCCACGCCTGTGGTAACGTAAACCCCGAGCAGATATTCAATATTGTTGAATCAAAAATGATTGATGAATATGGCAAATTCACCCGAACCAGAAAAATTACGCCCCGGGAGTGGAATAAATTCTACAAGGAATTTAATACACAACCAGAAACAGCCAAAGACGATAAAAAACTTGAAATCCCCCATGTATCATTTAAAATACCTAATGTAATTAAACAATGGTGGGTATTTGTACAACGCGATGTGTTGTCTAAATTCTCAAACAGACAATACCTTGTTATTAATTTCCTGGAAGCTCCATTGCTTGCATTTATATTGTCGTTTATTACCAAATACCGTGATGTAAGCGCCGCCAATGAACTCGGCTATACATTTATGGGCAATAGCAATATACCGGTATATATTTTTATGGCAGTAATTGTGGCTATTTTTATCGGCTTAACGGTAAGTGCCGAGGAAATAATCAAAGACCGAAAGATACTTAAACGGGAGGCCTTTTTAAACCTGAGCTGGGGTAGTTATCTGATGTCGAAAGTGGCAATATTATTTGCCCTGTCGGCCATACAGGCTTTTACATTTGTAATTTTAGGCAATAGTATTTTGGAGATAAAAGGGATGTATTTCCAATACTGGTTAATTTTATTCAGTGCATGGTGTGCATCCAACATCATGGGACTGGTGATTTCCGATTCGTTTAAAACGGTTGTCACTATTTATATTCTTATTCCTTTCCTGGTAATACCGCAAATAATATTGAGCGGTGTAATTGTGAAGTACGAAAAAATAAACCCAAGTATCGCTTCACCCAATAAAATTCCTGTTTATGGTGAACTCATTCTGGCCCGATGGGGATATGAAGCACTGGCCGTAGAACAATTTAAGGAGAACGAATTTGAACGAATTTTTTACCCCCTTGATAAGGCCATGAGCATGACTGAATACAAAAAGAATTACTGGGTACGCGACCTGCAGAATAAAATAAATTATGTGCAACGCAACCAGGGTGAAATTGAAGATAAGATAAAAATAATCAGTTATCTGGAAGTGTTGCGAAACGAAATAAACAAAGAAAAAGAGATAAACAAAGGCATTCCTGCACCCGATGTAAGTGGTCTATACATTAATAAACTGAATGAAGGCTTGTTGGAAGATGTAAAAAATTATGTGGAAGAACTTAGGAAATATTACGTGCAGGCCTATAATAATGTAAACCACGAACGGGATGAACTAATCAGAAGCATGCAGGAAACACCTGAAGAAAAAGAGCTTTTCATGCAACTGAAAAGAGACTATCACAATGAAAAACTAACGGAATTTGTTGAAAACACAAACGAACCTTCGCGCATTATTGAGTATCAGGGTGAATTATATCAAAAAGTAGACCCTATTTATAATGATCCTGAACATCCGCTTATTAAGGCGCATTTTTATGCACCACGCAAGCAGTTTATTAATAGCTATTTCAGTACTTTTTGGGTAAATGTGATTGTAATATGGTTATTTGCCATTATCCTTTACTGGATATTGCACAAACGATGGCTGAAAAAATTATTGAACTACTTTGAATATATTAGCAGTAAATACCGCAGAAGTTAAAGAAATCGCTTGACTTAACGATAAAGAATTGGAAATTGATACCGGATTACGATTCTCGCAGGCTTTGCCTAAAAGTGCAAGCGTTGAAAACCACAAAAAAAATAAAATGCGGTTAAATAACCAATCAGAAAAGATAGATTAGCTCTTATTTAATCAACAATTTCAATCATTTTAAACGGTACACGGATGATGGATTCATAATCTTCACCGGCTTCCAGCATATCCTCATCATCCTCCTCGTAATACCAGTTAATCTGAACTTCGCCCTTCCCTTTGTGAATGGACTCCAGTTTTTTAAATACATCCAAAATACATTTTGAGGAACTGGTATTAAAATATTCTAATTGAACGTTTACTTTTGTTGTTTTATTGGGTGTATCCGTATAATCTTCCAACCAATCGACCAAAGGCTTATAAAATTCAATCGAATTTTCGGGGATCGATCTTCCTTTTATCTCCAGCACACCTTTCGCTGCGTCAAAACTTACAGATGGCGTTTTTGCTGTTCCTGCTATTGAAAGTGGCTCCATACTACTTTATATTAATTGATAGCTAGCATCTATATGGTTATTGTTAAACGGAAAAAATAATATGAACCGTTATAATCGTAAAACGAATAATCGAATTTATTACCTGTTTTCCGGGCAATATCCACCAATCCAAGTCCTCCCCCTCCTTTGGCAGATAACTTCTGGTGATTAAGAATAAATTTATACATATCCTTAAGTTCTTCACGGGAGAGCGAATTTATTTTGTCTAGCTTATCTTTAAGATGCTTTATTTTAGAGGAATGAATAAAATTGGCGGTAGTTACTTTGTAATCTCCTTTGTCTTTAGCAATTGAAACAATACCAAATTTCGGTTCAATTTCGTCTATGCCTTCGGGGTGTTCTTCAATATGATGAAATAAGTTTTGTAAGCTCTCGACAAGAATGTTGTAAAGCTTCTTACGCGTTTTACCAATTTCATCAGCTTTCTCAAGTTTTTGCTCTATTGCTTCCAGTAATTCATTGATCAAATCCGATGTTATGCTTCCTTTATAAGCTACTAATACATCGCCATTGCTTAGTTCTTTATAGTACTCGTTTATATTAAAACTCATTCCAAAGCTTAAATTATCGAATTTCTTTTTAGTCCTTAACAAATATATAAAAAATACAAAATCAAAAAAATTTGTACATCAAAACACACGTGGCTTAGAACCAAACATCAATAAATTTAATTATTTTTTGTAAACCTCAATTATCAAATCGCTTTTTTTTATAGAAATTTTATAACAACTTACCCTTATCAGCGGTATCTCCGTCAAATTGTTTTTGATATTTAGATTTCTTACTGCCCGAATATAGTTTAAATTGATAAAAACCACATTCTAATTTTCCATTTATCAACTTAATTTTTTTTGATGGCCTTAGACCAATCCGCTTCAAAGCATCGGTATTACTACTGATAATCCAGGCATCGGTTTGATTTTTTGAATATATTTTTTTTAAGGTATCTCCGATTGATTTGTATAAATTATTCAATTGATGGGGCTTTAACCTTTCACCATAAGGTGGATTGGTAATCACCATACATTTCCCTTCGGGTGGCTCCAATTCATTGAATGGCGAGGCTTTTAGCTCAATTTTTTTGTGCAATGAAGCCGATTTGGTATTCATTAACGCAATGCGCAACGTCTGGGCAGAAATATCCGAACCTATTATTTGATGCTCAAATTCTTTATAATATTCATCACTATCCATTAAGTGATTGAATATTTCAGGATCGAAATCATTCCAATTCTCAAATGCAAAACCTTTACGAAAAATCCCGGGAGGTATGCCATAAGCGATCATGGCCGCTTCTATAACTATTGTTCCTGAGCCGCACATAGGGTCGATAAAATGACAATCGCCCTTCCAGCCTGCAAGTAGTATCATTCCGGCGGCCAACACTTCATTGATGGGGGCTGTTCCCTGTTCATTTCGATAACCGCGTTTATGCAGCGACTCACCCGAGCTGTCAATGGATAATGTGCAGGTGGTCTCGTCAATGTGAATATGGATGCGCAATGTCGGATTGGAGGCATCAACCGATGGACGACGGTTGTACTTATCTCTAAACTGATCAACCACTGCGTCTTTCACCTTCAAGGAAACAAATTTCGAATGATTGAATTTGGTCGAATTCACAACGCCGTCGACAGCAACGGTATCAGATGTTGAGATGTATTTATCCCACTCTACTTCTTTTACCATGTTATACAATTGCACTTCATTTTTAGCATCAAATGTAGCCAGCGGTATTAATATTTTCAGTGCGGTATGCAATTGTATATTCGCCCTGTACAAGGTTTCTTTGTTGCCTTCGAAATAAACAGCCCGATTACTTTTTGTTATTTTTGCTGCACCGATACCCTTCAATTCATCGGCTAATACATCTTCCAAGCCATACATGGTCTTGGCTATCATTTGAAATTTATCTTCCATTTCCTCCTGATAAACTATTTATAAATTCGATTTTATGGCATTAATGGCATTTGATAGGCGTTCCTCATTATTGCCGGTAATTATGGAATAATTGCAATTAAATTTTTCTAACTCCTGTTGATACAATTTGAATAGCTTATTTCGGTTTTCACCACCATTTTCTCTTACATCATCAGGCACCCAAGGAATATCTGTATGACATAACAGAAAAAGATCTATATTTTTTTTGTTCAATTCCCGGTCAATCCATTTAGGGTAATGATTATAACACCAAATAAACCAAATTTTTGTTATAATTAAAAATGTATCGAAAAATAAATACCTGTTTACCCCGTGTAAATATTTTTCCACAGCCTTTCGTTGCCATTCTGCTATTTGCACAATATGTTCATAGGTATAATTACCATTTATTTGTATAATAAATTCACGGGCAAATTCAGGTACGTAAACTGTGTTATAATGTTTGGCCAATGCCCGTGTTAAGTTGGTTTTTCCGGTTGATTCAGGACCGGTAATAACAATTCGTTTTATGTTTGCTGTAGTTTTTTCTTCTTCCATGACATATAACCTGCAATTGCCATAATTGTATAGATAATAAATAACACAACGGTGGCATATAACTCTTTATAAATATAAATCCCTAATGATGTAGCATCAATTACGATCCAGAATAACCAGTGGTCGATAATTTTACGGGCCAACATCCAGGTAGCCACTACGCTGGCCGCGGTTGTAAATGCATCAAGGTACGGTATGTCAGAATCCGTAAAATTGTCCAGCATATATCCAATACAAATAAAAAGTAACAATGTAATGGAAATGGACAGCAGGTAACCATTCTTATCAAGTTTTTTGATGGCTAAAATTTTGGAATCGTCATTCCCGATAAATTTCCAATTGATAAATCCGTAAATGCTTACCAAAACATAGTAAACATTTAAACTCATATCGGCATATAATTTTGAAACATAAAAAACATATACATATACCGCCGATGTGGCCAATCCAAAAAACCACAACCAGATATTTCCTTTTATGGAGAAGTATAGGTATAAAAGCCCCAGTATTGTACCAATAACTTCAATATAATTACCTGACAACCAGGATATAAAAGATGAATACATGCGTTAAATCTCCAGGATGCTATTTTAAAGACTCTGAAAACAGTTGAGCTGATTTGATGATCTCAACGGCTTTATCAAACATTGGATTTTCCTGGTTCATGATTTGATGAAATTCGTTCTGTGTCCATAAATCCCGGGCTACATAAGCTTTAAAAATAAGTTCTATTTCGGACCTGGATTGTTCAAATTCATCTTTATCATACAGCAATCGTTCATCCTTTGCATACTCAATAAGATTATCAAGCATTTCCTGTTCAACTTCAAAAGTGTTAATAAAATCATCAAAGGAAGGATATTTCTTGTGCATTGATTTACGGTTTGCATCAACATAACTAAGCACATAACTATTGAGTATTCCTTTGCGCATAATATCATTCAGGTAATCAGTATATCCGGTAGTATCCAATGGTATAAAAATGTCGGGCATAATTCCGCCTCCACCGTATACCAGTCGGTTTTTACGGATGGTGTAATATTTTAGAGAGTCGGGAAATTGTATGCTGTCTTTATTGGTAAACTCACCTTTTTCATATCTTTTGGTGAGATCCCTGGCATAGGCTTCTGCTCCGTCATCGTATGGTTTTTGAATCAGACGGCCTGTTGGTGTATAATACCTGGCCACGGTTAACCGGATCATTGATTGATCGGGTAACATAAGCGGGCTTTGTACCAGGCCTTTCCCAAAAGAGCGACGACCTACAACAAGGCCTCTGTCCCAGTCCTGAATGGCACCGGAAACAATTTCACTGGCACTTGCCGAGCCCTCGTCAATAAGTACCACTACCCGGCCATCATTTTCAAAAGCACCATTGGCTGTTGCTTTGAAGTCCTTACGCGGATTATTCAGCCCCTTGGTATACACAACCAACTGATCTTCTTTTAAGAATTGATCTGCCAGATTTACAGCTACTTCAAGATATCCACCGCCATTACCGGTAAGGTCAAGGATAAGATGTTCGACTCCCTGTTCTTTCAAGGGTTTTACAGCCTCAGCAAATTCTTCCATGGTTGTAAACGAGAACCGGTTTAATTTAATGTAGCCGATATTGTCCTCAACCTTATAAGATGCATCAAGGCTATATATTGGAATTTTATCACGGGTGATGGTAAAATCCAGCAGTTTATCAACACTTCGGCGTTTGATGGATACGGTAACATTGGTGCCTTTTTCACCGCGTAGCTTGTCCATGACCTGCGAATTAGTGATACCGGTCCCTGCAACGTCTTCACCTTCAATTTTCACAATCCGGTCACCGGCACGCAAGCCAACTTTTTCTGAAGGTCCGCCTGAAATAGTGGAAATAACCAAAACGGTATCGTGGAGTACATTAAAATAAATACCGATTCCCTCGAAATTACCCTGCAACGGTTCGTTCATTTTTTCCACCTCTTTCTTACTGATATATACCGAATGAGGGTCCAGCTTATCCAGCATTTCTATTATGGCTTCTTCAACAAGTTCTTCCTGGTTCACACTGTCAACATAGTACCTGTCAAGCCATTCCAGCACTCTGCCAAATTTGAATGTTTGTTCATAGATAGCTTGCGAATTACCTGATATACCGGATAGAATAAAAACCAAAAAAAGTAAGTATTTCAAATATTTAAATTGATTCATAAGAATTAGCTTTCGTTCTGATTCTGAAAATATTTTTCTCGTGGTTGAAACAATCATTCCCATTCGATGGTTGCAGGAGGTTTGGATGAAATATCATAAACCACCCTGTTTACGCCATTCACGTTATTAATAATTTTGTTGGATATATGCCTTAAAAATTCATGAGGTAAATCAGCCCAATCAGCTGTCATACCGTCAGTAGAAGTCACTGCTCTCAGGGCTACTACATATTCATAAGTTCTTTCATCTCCCATCACACCTACTGATTGCACAGGTAATAATATAGCCGCGGCCTGCCATACTTTATTATATAGGTCATATTCACGCAACCCTTTGATGTATAAATAATCTACCTCCTGCAACATTGTTACTTTTTCCCCGGTTATTTCTCCCAGGATGCGAATACCCAGTCCGGGCCCCGGGAAAGGGTGACGTTGTAACAAAGTTGGTTCCATATTGAGGGACATCCCCACTCTCCGTACTTCATCTTTGAACAATAACTTCAGTGGCTCAACCACTTTCAGGTTCATCTGTTCGGGTAATCCGCCTACATTGTGATGCGATTTAATGGTGGCCGAGGGGCCGTTTACAGAAACCGATTCAATAACATCGGGGTATATTGTACCCTGTGCCAACCACTTTACATTTTTAATTTTATGTGCTTCGGCATCAAATACCTCAATAAAAACCCGACCAATGGCTTTTCTTTTTTCTTCCGGATCAGATATACCTGCCAATGCATCGAGAAAATGATCCCTGGCTTGTACCCCCACCACATTTAATCCCATGTGTTTATATGAATCAAGCACTTCTTCAAATTCATGCTTGCGTAACAACCCATTGTCCACAAATAAACAGGTCAAATTTTTACCGATAGCCTGGTGCAACAACATAGCAGCTACCGATGAATCAACACCACCGGATAATCCCAATACAACTTTATCATTTCCCAGTTGGCTTTTAAGCATTTTTACCGTTTCTTCCACAAAGGACTCGGCGGTCCAGCTTTGACTGCATCCACAAATGGTAACGACAAAATTATGCAGCAATTGTTTTCCTTCGGTAGTATGATATACTTCTGGATGAAGTTGTATACCGAAAGAACTTTCGCCTTCTATTTGGTAAGCGCCAACTTTTACATCATTGGTGCTGCCAATAATGTTAAATCCATCAGGGAGCCCGGTAATGGTGTCTCCATGCGACATCCATACCTGCGATCCCTGGGTGAAGTTTTTAAACAACGGGTTTATTTCATTGATATAAACCATGTTGGCTCTGCCATATTCACGATGTTTGGAAGGATATACATGACCGCCCGCTGAATGAGCCAAATATTGCGCACCGTAACATATCCCCAGAATTGGTATTTTTCCTTTTATACCATGCAGGTCAGGAACTGGTGCGTTTGCATCCTTAACCGAGAAAGGGCTTCCTGACAATATTATGCCTTTTATGGATTCATCAATTGTTGGAATTTTATTAAACGGGTAAATATCACAATACACATTCAGTTCCCTCACACGTCTGGCAATTAACTGGGTATACTGTGACCCAAAATCGAGGATTAATATTTTCTCTTCCACAAATCTGTATTTATTGAACTACAAAGATAATTATTATTTATCTGTGTGAAATGTTAAGTATTCTCTAATAAATTTCCATCCCGCTCCAAAGGAATTTTATATTCATCGCCATCGTTTACCAGCGAGGTGTTTGAAAAGATTGTCCTGGCTTCATTGATAAAATCGTCCTCTTTTTTGTAACGAGCCGAAAAATGTCCCAGCAATAAATGTTTCACATTCGCTTCACGGGCAATTTTAGCTGCCTGTCCGGCTGTTGAGTGCCATGTTGTATAAGCCAATTGACTATCCTGCTCTGTAAATGTTGCTTCATGATATAACAAATCGATTCCTTTTATTTGTGAAATCATTTCCTCATGATATCGGGTATCACTGCAATATGCATAAGACCTGGATTTATAGGGGGGCCATGTAAGTTTGCCTCCCGGAATAGTCTTTCCTGAAGGCATTTCAAGGTCATTTCCCTGTTTCAGCTCATTTATCTGTTTGATACTCAAGTTATATTCGCTGATTTTTTCCTTTATAATATTCCGTCTCCATTCCTTTTCTTTAAATAAAAACCCACATGTGGGAACCCGGTGAATTAACGGTATAGTCTCCACCTCCAGGGTTTTGCTTTCCCATATTTTTTCAGCCTTTTTGGTATTGATTAAATGATGATGAATATTATACCGTAAATCATGACCGAAATTGTTTAGATAGAATCCGAGAATATTCCGAAAATCTTTGTGGGCAAAAATATGAAGGTCATTTTTTCGTCCCAGCAGGTTAAGTGTTGAAAGGAGTCCGAAAATACCAAACACATGATCACCATGTAAATGACTGATAAATATGTGCGAAAGTCGGCTTAATTTTATTTTATACTTACGTAGTTGCAATTGGGTTCCTTCCCCGCAATCGATCAAAAAAAACCGCTCATGAGCATGAAGCACATGAGCGGTTGGAAATCTTTCAGAAGTGGGCAGCGCTGAACTACTGCCCAATATGGTAACCGAAAATATTGACATTCAATAATAATATCCTATTTGGCTGCTTTGGCAATCAACTCAGCACCTACATCAACCGAGTCGGTGATGTTCAACACCGTATCCAGTTGAGAAATTGTAATCAACCGTTCCACAGCATCATTTAAGCCGGTTAGCACAAATGTACCATTGGCATTCTTACATAACCTGTTGGCTACCAGAATTGCACTTAATCCGGAGGAGTCGCAATACCTGCAATTACTTAAATCAAGAATGAGATTTTTTTCGCCATTTCCAGATATAAGAACCAGTTCAGATTTTAATGTAGGTGCAATATGTGTATCAAGCTTTTCCTCTAAAACCTGAATTAAAGTATGATTGTCCTTTTTTTCAATCTTGAATTCCATATTTTAATATTTTAGGATATTTCTTTTATTACTTTTTGTCACCTTCTTCATTTTCATCTTTCTCCTCACCTTCCGCTTTCGGTTCATCGGTTTTATTTTCTTCCGCTTTGGCTTCAGCCTTCACCTCTTCGGACTTTTCAGTCTCTTCTTCCGATGATCCTGATGCTTCCGGCGTAACTTCAGCCTCTTTCGTTTCACCGTTTTCTTCCTTCTGCTTTGCTTCCGGTTGTTCTTCCTGCTGAGCTTCAGAGACTTGATTCTTCACTTCGTCTTCTTTCTGATCGGCTTCAGTCTCAGTTGTTTCCTCCGGTTTTTCGGTCTTGGCTTTTGGTGCAGATTTCTTGGTTGTTTTCTTACCTTTATCCGACTGCGATTCCATTTCCTGTTTCAAGGCTGCTAATTCCGATATATCCCCAAGCGTTGTTTTTTCCAGATTGCTTTTTATCTTTTTGCTCGTACGCTTGGTTTCTTCAACCTCAGCTTTTTTAGTTGCTGTTTGTTCGGCTTTTTTAGCATCCTCATAAACACGACTGTGTGAAACTACAATCTTTTTTGCAGATTTATTGAATTCAATGACTTTAAAATTTAATTTTTCATCCACTTTTGCCTGTGTGCCATCTTCTTTGGCCAATTGTTTAACAGGACATGTTCCTTCAACACCATACGGAAGGGCTATTACAGCATGCTTATCATGAATTTCGGTAATTGTACCTTCATGAACCGAGTCGATGGTAAACATGGTCTCAAATACTTCCCATGGGTTTTCTTCAAGCTGTTTATGGCCCAGGCTTAAGCGTCGATTATCCTTATCTATCTCCAGGACAACTACTTCTATCTCATCGCCCACTTTGGTAAATTCGGCGGGATGCTTAATTTTCTTGGTCCATGAAAGATCAGAAATGTGGATTAATCCATCAACCCCTTCTTCGATTTCTACAAATACACCAAAGTTAGTGAAGTTACGAACAATGGCTTTATGCTTGGAGCCAACTGCATATTTCTCTTCAATGTTACTCCACGGATCGGGATGAAGTTGTTTAATACCCAGTGACATTTTACGTTCATCGCGGTCAAGGGTAAGAACAACAGCTTCCACATCATCACCTACTTTGAGAAATTCCTGTGCACTTCTTAAATGCTGTGACCATGACATTTCCGAAACGTGTATCAATCCTTCCACGCCCGGTGCTATTTCGATAAATGCACCATAATCAGCCATTACCACAACCTTACCTTTTACTTTATCACCTACATTCAGGTTTTCATCCAGTTTATCCCAGGGATGATCCGTTAGTTGTTTCAGGCCGAGTGCAATACGTTTCTTATCATCATCAAAATCAAGTATTACAACCTGTAATTTTTGATCAAGCTGTACAATTTCTTCCGGATGATTTACGCGGCCCCATGACAGGTCGGTAATATGAATCAATCCATCAACGCCGCCCAGGTCAATAAATACGCCGTAAGAAGTGATGTTTTTAACGGTTCCTTCAAGGATTTGACCTTTCTCGAGTTTGGAGATAATATCTTTTTTCTGCGCTTCAAGTTCTGCTTCAATAAGTGCTTTATGAGAAACAACCACGTTTTTGAATTCCTGGTTTATTTTCACCACCTTGAATTCCATGGTTTTACCCACATATACATCATAATCACGAATGGGTTTTACATCAATTTGTGATCCGGGCAGGAAGGCCTCAATACCAAATACATCTACAATCATACCACCTTTTGTACGGCATTTGATGTATCCTTTAATAATTTCATCCTTTTCAAGTGCTTCATTCACCCGATCCCATGATCGTAATGCACGTGCTTTTTTATGTGATAGTACCAGTTGTCCTTTTTTGTCCTCCTGACTTTCAACATAAACTTCTACACTGTCTCCAACTTTTAAGTCAGGATTGTAGCGAAATTCGTTTAAACTAACAACACCTTCAGATTTGTAGCCGATGTTAATAACCGCCTCGCGGTTGTTCATAGAGATTACAGTTCCTTCAATCACCTCATTTTCGGCAATGGTAGAAAGCGTTTCATTGTATTTCTTTGCATATTGGTCTTTTGCAACTGGTGAAATACCTTCGTTGGCAAAGCTATCCCAATCAAAATTTTCATCTGATTCTTCAACAACTGTTACCGCTTCATTTACATTTTCATGTTTTTCTTCAACAGCAACATCCACATTATCATCAGCCTGCTTACCCGACATTGGTGTGTTTCCCGTGCCGGTATCACCTGCATGTTGTTCCTGTTGCTCTTTGTTTAATTCCTGATCATTCATACTAATAAAAACTAATCTTTAATAGGTTAGACATTATATTTATTTATTTTAGAGCTGCAAAATTATAAATTTCGCCAACAAATATAACAATCCACCTAATAATTTTGTCATCCTCAGTAATTTCCCTTAATTAGGGAAGGACAATTTTAATTGTAATTTACAAAAAATCCTGTATAAAAGCCAATACAGCACCTTTTTTTACTAAAATATAATATATATTACGTCACTGCAAGAGGTTATTATATCAAAAAATAATATTTCTCACCTATTATTTTATGATAACTTTGGGCAATCAAATAATTTTGGCATCTAAACCAAACAATAATTTAATATGAAAATAGCCATTGTCGGTACCGGTTATGTAGGACTTGTTACCGGTACATGTTTTGCCGAAACCGGCGTTACGGTAACATGTATTGATATTGATGAAGCCAAAATAAACAAGCTTCATGAAGGAAAAATTCCCATCTATGAGCCGGGGCTGGAAAATCTTGTTAAAACCAATGTAGAGAAAAAAAGACTGTCTTTCTCCACCAGTTTAAAAGAAAGTATATTGGATGCCGAAGCTATTTTTATTGCCGTCGGTACGCCACCAGACGAAGATGGAAGTGCCGATTTAAAATATGTATTGGGAGTTGCCCGTGAAATTGGTATGTATATGCAGGATTATATACTGGTTGTAACCAAAAGTACGGTACCCATCGGAACATCAGAAAAAGTACGAAAAGCAGTTAAAAGTGAGTTGGACAAACGTAACTCAGCGCTTGAATTCGATGTAGCCTCCAATCCGGAATTCTTAAAGGAAGGTGCTGCGATCAGCGATTTTCTGAAGCCCGACCGTATAGTGGTAGGTGTTGACAACGACCGGGGTAAAAAAATAATGGAACGTCTTTATCATCCCTTCCTGCTAAATGGCCATCCATTGCTTTTTATGGATATTCCCAGTGCCGAACTAACCAAATACGCTGCCAATTCAATGCTGGCTACCAAAATCAGTTTTATGAACGATATTGCCAATTTATGCGAAATTGTAGGTGCCGATGTAAACATGGTACGAAAAGGAATTGGTAGCGACAGTCGTATCGGCCCGAAATTTATATATGCCGGTGCAGGTTATGGTGGGTCCTGTTTTCCGAAAGATGTAAAAGCCCTTATTAAAACCGGAACCGATAATAAATACAACCTGGAAATATTACAGTCTGTTGAGAATGTAAATACACGTCAAAAGGAGGTAATCTTTAATAAAATTCACCACCATTTTAACGGTGACCTGAAGGGAAAAAATTTTGGTATGTGGGGGCTTTCTTTTAAACCACAAACCGATGATATGCGGGAAGCACCGTCGCTTGTACTCATTGATAAACTATTGGCTGAAGGCGCTAAAGTTAAAGCTTATGATCCGGTGGCCATGGATGAGGCCAGGAGAATCCTGGGAGATAAAATCGAATATGCCGAAGACAATTATGATGCACTTATTGATGCTGATGCATTAATACTGATAACCGAATGGCCCGAATTCAGGGTTCCTAATTATAAAGTATTGCAAAAAATAATGAAAAATAAAATTATTTTCGATGGAAGAAATATTTATGATCCCAATGAAATGAAAGAATTTGGATTTGAATATTACAGTATCGGCAGAAATCCTGTACTATTAAAGAAGTAACAGAACACTAACACATTTTAAATGAAAAGAATACTCATAACCGGAGGAGCAGGGTTCATCGGGTCGCATTTATGTGAACGATTGCTGAACGAAGGCCATGAAGTAGTATGCCTGGATAATTATTTTACCGGATCAAAAGAAAATATTGTCCACCTTTTTAACAATCCATTTTTCGAACTGGTAAGGCACGATATCACCAAACCCTATATGATTGAGGTAGATGAGATATACAACCTGGCTTGTCCCGCCTCACCGGTGCATTACCAATATAACCCGATAAAAACGGTAAAAACATCCGTCATGGGTTCAGTAAATATGTTGGGACTGGCCAAACGCATTAGGGCAAAGATACTGCAGGCATCGACCAGTGAAGTATATGGCGATCCGAAAGTACATCCGCAAAAAGAAGATTACTGGGGCCATGTGAATCCCATAGGTATACGCTCCTGTTACGATGAGGGCAAACGCTGTGCAGAAACACTTTTTATGGATTATCACCGCCAGAACAATGTACAAATAAAAATCATTCGTATCTTCAATACTTATGGACCCCGTATGGATCCCGTCGACGGAAGGGTGGTATCCAATTTTATTGTTCAGGCGCTACAAAACAAAGACATTACTATTTACGGAAAAGGCCAACAAACCCGAAGTTTTCAGTATGTAAGTGATTTGGTTGAAGGTATGATTCGAACCATGAATACCGACAATGACTTTACAGGCCCGGTAAATCTGGGTAATCCGGGGGAGTTTACCATAAAAGAGCTGGCTGAGAAAATCATTGAAATGACCAACTCAACTTCTAAAATCAGTTATATGCCATTGCCACAGGACGATCCTGTTCAACGGAAGCCGGACATAACCCTGGCCTACGAAAAACTTGATAAATGGCAACCTGTTGTTTATTTAGAAGATGGTTTAAAAGAAACAATCGCTTATTTTGAGGAAGTATTGAAGAAAAAAACGGTAACTTTATGAAAGGAATCATTCTTGCCGGCGGGTCCGGCACACGATTATACCCGTTAACCCAGGCCATATCAAAACAAATTATGCCGGTTTATGATAAACCCATGATCTACTACCCCCTATCAGTTCTAATGCTGGCCGGTATTAAGGATATTCTGATAATCAGTACCCCGGATGACACCCCCACTTTTCAACGTTTATTCGGTACCGGCGATCATTTAGGTCTGGATATTTCATATAAAGTACAGCCTTCGCCCGATGGACTTGCACAGGCTTTTATAATTGGCGATGAATTTATTGGTGACGACCATGTATGCCTGATATTGGGCGATAACATTTTTTATGGTCACGGACTTGGTCAAATGCTGCAACAAACAGCCCAATTAGATGATGGTGCCGTTGTTTTCGGCTATTATGTGAACGACCCGCAGCGTTATGGTGTAGTTGAATTTGATGAAGAAGGCAAAGTAATGAGCCTGGAAGAAAAACCCGAAAAACCTAAATCGAACTATGCAGTTACCGGACTCTATTTTTACAGCAATGATGTGGTGGAAAAAGCAAAAACATTGAAACCATCTGCCCGGGGTGAACTGGAAATCACCGATCTGAACAGGTTGTACCTTAATGAACAACGATTGGGGGTGGAATTAATGGGACGCGGCTTTGCCTGGTTAGACACAGGTACACATGTTAGCCTGTTGGAAGCATCTAATTTTATACACACGGTTGAATCACGCCAGGGGCTGAAAATATCATGTATTGAAGAAATTGCTTTCAATAAAGGTTTTATTAACAGAGACCAACTCATACATTTGGCACAACCTATGATCAAAAACAAATACGGACAATATTTAATGCGCATAGCCAATCGTGAAATAAAAGCTTTCTAAATACTATGACAATCAGAGAAACAGGTTTACCGGGATTAAAAATTATCGTTCCCAAGGTATTTGAAGACGACCGGGGATATTTTTTTGAATCCTACAACCAAAAGAAATTTCAGGAAAACGATATTCAATTCACTTTTATTCAGGATAACGAGTCCAAATCGAATTATGGTGTTATTCGCGGCCTTCACTTTCAAAAAAATCCGCATGCACAAACCAAGCTGGTTCGGGTGCTTCAGGGATCCATTTATGACGTTGCCGTAGATATTCGTAAAGGTTCACCAACTTACGGACAATGGTATGGAGCTGAATTATCCGAGTCCAATAAAAAACAATTCCTGATTCCCAAAGGCTTTGCTCACGGATTTTCTGTCCTGTCCGAGACGGCAATTGTTTTTTATAAGTGCGACCATTTTTACGCACCCGAAACCGAAGGCGGAATTATTTACAACGATCCCACCCTGAATATAAATTGGAAAATTGAAAAGGGTAAAGAAATTATTTCCCAGAAAGATATCAAATTACCGAAATTTCAAGATTATAAAACAGACTTTGTTTTTGAATAGAAGCAGCTATGAAGAATATATTAATAACCGGGGCAAACGGCCAGTTGGGTTCCGAGTTTCAGGAATTATCAAAAACACACAACAACTTTACATTTCAATTCTGTGATTCGCAAACACTTGATGTAACAAATAAAGATGCATTATCGGAATATGGAAAAACCCATAAATTTGATGGCATTATCAATTGTGCTGCTTACACAGCAGTAGATAAGGCCGAAGATGAATATGAAAAGGCCCTTATGGTAAACGCAACGGCCATAGAGAATTTAGTGGCGTTGGCCCGACAGAAAAATGCTTATCTCATTCATATTTCAACGGATTTTGTATTTGACGGCAAAAAGAACAAACCTTATACCGAAAGTGATAAACCTGCACCGCTGAGCAAATATGGCCTCTCCAAGAGAGCCGGTGAAGAGACAGCACTTGAATACGAACGAACACTGGTAATCAGGACATCATGGTTATATTCTGCCTTCGGCAAAAATTTTGTGCATACCATGATTCGGTTAGGACAAGAAAAGGAATCGCTTGGTGTGGTTTACGATCAAACCGGTACGCCCACCTATGCGCGTGACATGGCAATGGCCATTTTAAAAATCATTGAGGCATCATCAGACAAAGGTACACTGGCAACCGGCATGTATCATTTCAGTAACGAAGGAGTAGCCAGTTGGTACGATTTTGCACATGCCATTATGAAGCATAAAAAATTGAAATGTAAAATAAAAGCCATTGAAACACATGAATATCCGCTACCGGCAACAAGACCTGCTTATAGCGTGCTGAATAAAAATAAAATTAAGAAAACATATAATTTAGCCATTCCTCATTGGCACGATAGTTTAATTGAATGCCTTGATAAAATAGACCTATAAAATCTGTAACAATGGAAAATACTGAACTTTTGAATACTGTAAAGAAAAAAGCCCGTATTTGGCTGGACGGAAACTACGATGCTGAAACCAAACAAGCGGTACAAAATCTGTTATCAAACAATGAAGAGGAATTGATAGAATGCTTTTATAAAGACCTGGGATTTGGCACAGGTGGATTGCGCGGTATCATGGGGGTAGGAACCAACCGCATGAATATATATACGGTGGGCATGGCTACCCAGGGCTTGGCTAATTATGTGAAAAATGAATTCACCCATTTACCTGATATCAAAGTAGCCATTGCACACGACTGTCGGAATAATAGCCGGCTTTTTGCCGAAACAGCCGCAAAAATATTTACCGGCAACGGATTTCAGGTATATTTATTTGAAAGTTTGCGCCCAACCCCTGAGCTGTCTTTTGCCATTCGTCATTTTGGATGCCAAACCGGCGTTGTGATTACTGCATCTCACAACCCTAAAGAATATAACGGATTTAAAGCATACTGGGAAGATGGTGGTCAGATTATTGCACCACACGATAAAAATATTATTACAGAAGTACAAAGGATCGACGGTATCGATGAAGTGAAATGGAAAGCCAATGAAAATTTAATTGTATCGGTTGGAAATGATTTTGATGAATTGTACACTGATAAGATCAAAGAATTATCCCTTGCGTCTGACGTAATCGAAAAAAACAGCGATTTAAAAATCGTATATACACCCATCCACGGAACCGGGGTGAAATTGGTACCTATGGTGTTGAAAAAAATGGGGTTTAAAAATATTTACAACGTTCCTGAACAGGATGTTGTTGATGGCAATTTTCCTACTGTCCACTCTCCCAATCCTGAGGAAAATGCTGCGCTTAAACTGGCTATAGACAAAGGGAAAGAAATAAATGCTGACATTATAATGGGTACCGACCCGGACGCTGACAGGGTTGGAATCGTGGTTAAAAATGACAAGGGGGAATATGTGATTCTGAATGGCAATCAAACAGCAGCAGTTCTCATCAACTACCTTTTAAAACAATGGAATGATCAGGGAAAAATTAAGGGCCGGGAATATATAGTTAAAACTATTGTTACAAGTGAGTTATTATTTGAGATTGCAGACAAATACAAAGTTGAAAAATATGACGTACTAACCGGATTTAAATACATCGCCGATATTATGAGGCAAAATGAAGGTGAAAAAGTGTTTATAGGCGGTGGAGAAGAGAGCTATGGTTACCTGGCCGGCGAATTTGTGCGTGACAAAGATGCTATACTTTCCTGTGCATTAATTGCGGAAGTGGCCGCTTATGCCAAAAACCAGGGTAAATCATTGTTTGACTTCCTGTTGGATATTTATCAGGAGTTTTCATTTTACAAAGAGCACCTTATTTCAGTTGTTAGAAAAGGCAAAGCCGGTGCTGAAGAAATAGAGGCCATGATGAAAAAATTCAGGGAAAATCCGCCAAAAAGCATTAACAATTCCAGGATTACCGAAATAAGGGATTATTATACTTCCTTAAGTAAAAATATGACCAATGGTAAAGAAAGTACTATAGAACTGCCAAAATCAAATGTCTTGCAGTTTTTCCTTGATGATGGTTCCAAAATATCCATTCGCCCGTCAGGTACCGAACCAAAAATTAAATTTTATTTCAGCGTGAAAGGTAAATTGGATAGTAAGGAAAATTATAACAAAACAAACGACCAATTAGACCAGAAGATTCAACATATTATTAAAGAACTGGTGGATTAGTTTTTGAATTTTTCATCATTAAACGAAATCATATTATGAAATCCTACAAAAAAGAACTATGGTTTGAAACTCAACAACGCCGCCAACTGATTAACATCACGCCTAAGGTTGAAGAATGTCTTCAGGAAAGCGGTGTGAAAGAAGGACTTGTTTTGGTAAATGCCATGCATATCTCAGCCAGTGTGTTTATTAATGATGATGAATCAGGCCTGCATCACGATTTTGAGGTATGGCTGGAAAAACTGGCACCTGAGAAACCTTATGACCAGTACAAGCACAATGGATTTGAGGACAATGCCGATGCACACCTGAAAAGAACCATAATGGGACGTGAGGTGGTGGTTGCAATTACCGGGGGTAAACTTGATTTTGGCCCCTGGGAACAAATTTTTTATGGTGAGTTTGATGGTAAGCGAAAAAAAAGGGTGCTGGTAAAGATTATCGGAGCGTAATAACTACTGATAGAAGAACTTATCAGCAAAATTGACCAGATATACTTTGTCAGTTGAACGTGTTAATGCCGTGTATAACCATCGGAAATAGGATTTATCCAATCGATCCTCGGTTAAATATCCCTGGTCAACAAATACATTTTTCCATTGACCGCCTTGTGCCTTATGACAAGTTATGGCATAAGCAAATTTTACCTGCAGGGCATTGAAATAAGGGTCTTCTTTCACCTTATTATATTGGTTTCTTTTGCCTTTTATATCTGTATAATCCTCCAGCACCGCATAAAACAGGTTTTTATTTTCATCGGAAGACAAGGCCGGTGTTTCGGTATAAAGGGTGTCCAGCAATAGTTTTGTTTCCAGCTCCATGTCATCATAATCAGGGAAAGAAACCGTCACATCAACAAATTTAAAACCATATAACTGATGGTATTTCCCGATTCGTTGTACCTCCACAATGTCGCCATTGGCAATAAAATCAATTTTTTCCTCATCCTGTAACCAGTGATAATTATTTTTTACCACCATTAATTGATCACCTGCGCATAGTTCATCATCACGAAACAACACCTGGTTTCGAATGCCTTCGTTATATTTGTTAGCCCGTTTATTGGAGCGACTTATAACAATGGTTTCCTTGATCCCATCCAGGTCATACGCACGTGTAATTTCATCCACCAAATCAACACCATTTATTCGTACTATTTCTTTATTGCCTTCTTTTAAAAAAGCCAACGGGAACGCTTCTTTTCTTATACAATTTCTGAGGTAAGTGGCATTGGTTAATAATTCTGAAGTTTCGGCCTGCCGCATTACTTCCGTTAATTCATACTCAATAACCTTTAAACCGTAAACCTCCATTACCGTACGCAGGAGTGAAGGGCTTTCATCGAGACCTACAGGTGGTAATTGGGCTGTATCCCCTGTCAGTAATAATTTACAATTTTTTCCTGAATATATGTATTCAACCAGATCATCGAGCAGATTGCCACTGCCAAATACTGAATTATTGGACATCTGATTGGAAATCATGGATGATTCATCCACAATAAACAGCGTATTGGTATGAAGGTTTTTCTCCAGGACGAACCTGCCCATCCCGTCGGTAGATGATTTTTGACGGTATATTTTTTTATGAATGGTAAAGGCAGTTTTTAGTGTATAAGCGCTTAAAACCTTCGCCGCCCTTCCGGTTGGTGCCATTAACATGGTTTTTTGCCTGAGTTCACCAAATGCTTTTACAAGCGCTCCGATCAATGATGTTTTACCAGTTCCCGCATATCCCCTGAGGATCATCAGTTCCATTTCATTTTCGCGCAGGTAAAATGCTGACAGTTGATCAATGAAAGAATCCTGTCCGGATGTAGGCTTCCACGGCAGGTTTGACCTGATCTTATCGGCAATATGATTATGTAACATTCAAAACAAAAATATATTGAATAACTGATAGTTTATGCTTCTAAAAACTGTTTTAAATTGTTTATCCGCAATCATACATAAAAAAATTACCGAAAAAACTCAAAACTATACTTAATCTCTTAAAATGTAATCATTCCAGATTATGATTTTTTAAATAATTTTTTTGTTGTCGATTCCTTTATAATTAATCAAAAGGTTAAATTAGCGGTCTCGATTAATTTTTTATATTTGCAATCAAACAAAAAAACAATTGAATTAAAATGAAAACAGTCATTCAGATAGCCCTTGCCGTTTTAATTGTTGTGTTGGGATTTTTGCTTATCAATAGCATCATGAAACCCATTAATTTTAAAAAAGTTCAACAAAAACGTTATAATGCTACAATTGAAAGGTTGAAAGATATTCGAACTGCCCAGGAGGCTTATAAAGAAATGTATGGTGAATATACCGGCAGTTTCGATACGCTTATAAATTTTATTCAAAATGACTCGCTGCCGGTTGTAAGAAAAACAAGTAATTACAACCAGGATTCATTAACCGAAGCGCAGGCTATTGATCTGGGATTGGTTCAATTGGATACGATTAAAATTGCCGTGATCGATTCATTGTTCGGAAAAATTAAATATCCTGTCAATCAAATGCGTTATGTCCCTTTTACTGATCAGGCGGAATTTAATATGGGAGCGGGATCGGTTAAAACAGGCTCGGAAGTAACCGTACCCGTATTTGAGGCATCGGTCCGCAATTATATATTATTGAACGATCTGGACCAACAACTGGCCATTAACTTTAACGACCGATGGAAAAAAATTGGGGATGGATTTCCTGGACTTCGGGTCGGATCGTTGGAGGAAGCCACTAATAATGCAGGTAATTGGGATTAACTGTTGCCCATGACTGAATCAGAAAAAGATCAAACTTTATATAACTTATCCATCCTCATTCGACAGGATGGATTTTCTTTTTCTATCTATCCTTCCAATTCAACCAAAATTACCAGTTTCGGTGCAGAAGAATTTGGTGATATCCAAAGCCATAAAGTGCTGCTGGAAATGGTGGAAAATGCCATTATCAAGCACCAGATTTCGGCTTATGCTTTTCATCAGACCACAATTTATTACCAAACACCGAAATACGTTATTTGCCCCGATGAACTTTTTGTCTCCGATCAAATTCCCGTTATTTTCAATCTTTCCCACTCATTGAATGAACTGGAAGAAATAAGATGTGAGTATAATTCAGGCCTAAAGGCATATATGATATTCTCAATGCCAACTGAACTGGTTTCACTGCTGTTAAGACATTTTGAAGGATGTGCGATTTATCCTACTGCGTGGAGCCATCTGGAATACCTGTCGGACCATGATAAATTTGCATTAATTCATATAACACCCCATCTTTTTGATATGATGGTTGCCCAAAATGGGAAACTCATCCATTTAAATAGTTATTATTACGAAGTTAATAATGATTTTTTGTATTTCACCCTAAATACCCTCAAACAATTGGGAATGGACAGCAAAACCCTGCCCGTTTATATCCAGGGTGATATATCGCGATTCAATCAAAAGTTTCAACAGCTCAGGCAATTTGCCCCGAAACTGACAATTGTTGATACCAAACCGATACAAGGCCCTTTGGAATTAACCAACCAGTTAAAACTGAAATACTGGACCTTATTTAAACCACTTTGCGCATAATAAGCGGGAAATATAAGGGCAAACGCATTGATGTGCCCAAATCATTCAAGGCACGACCTACTACCGATTTTGCCAAAGAAAACCTGTTTAACATCCTGAATAATTTTATCGATTTTGAAAATTTGCATGTGCTCGATCTTTTTGCCGGTACAGGAAGTATTGGTTTTGAATTTGCTTCCCGTGATGCAGCTGCCATAGATTGCGTTGAGATTGACTTTAGATCGGTAAAGCACATCCAACATGTGGCGACAGAATTGAAATTAAATCAGATTAAAGTTTATCGGTCCGATGCATTTCGTTTTATTAATAATTGTACGAAACAATACAATCTGATATTTGCAGACCCACCCTACGCGCTCAAAAATTTAGGTGCTTTACCCGATTTGATCTTTGAAAACGGTTTATTACAACCCCACGGACTATTTGTACTGGAACACGGGCAAGATTTAGAATTCACTGATCACTCCGGGTTTAAAGAAATGAGGAAGTATGGGAGCGTACATTTTAGCATGTTTGAGAATATACGCAAATAGATAACCTATTCAGTCATTTCCATAATTTTCACCAACTCATTGTATGGAACAAATCCGGAAGCCACTTTTTCCCGACTTTTATCCCGCTCAACAATTACCGAAGGATACCCGGTAACACCCAAATTACCTGCCAGTTCAAACTGATTATAAGCCTCCTGCCGGTATTTTTCGTCTTTAAGCCGGGCAATAAAATAATCGGCTTCAACACCATATTTGGTTACCAATGGCCCGTAAGTTGATTTTTCTGAAAGATTCATGCCATGGTAATACAAAGCTTTTTGAATATCATGGGCGAATTCAAATACATGTTCGGGTTGCATATCCTGAAAGGCCAAAATGGCCCGGGTAGGTAATTCCGAATCCAATATCACGGTGCTATCGTGTAATGTTTCCTCCAGGAATTTTTCTCCGAATTTCACCCCCGTATATTGCTCAACCCGCTTATGGGCACTGCTGATATAATCAGTCATTTCAGTAATGGGATGTACCCTTGATCCAACTACCATTCCGCCACTGATAATCTTAAAATGATATTGGTCTGCATGGTTTTTCTTAAATTCAATCATCACCGGTGTAAAACCATAACACCAGCCACACAACGGATCAAACACGTAATACATGGTTGGCTTTTCAGCCATTATTAAATTGGTAAATGTCATTATTAAGCCTGTCAGAATTATTTTTTTAATTGTTTTAATCATAGACCTGATGTGAATATCATGTTCAACCTGAAATACGCACACTTTAACAATTATTGCCAGGCTTTTGTTGACTTTTTTACGGAAAAAAAGCAATGGCGGATATTCATTTTATTTTATTATTGGACTATAAAAATCAAATCGTTCCTGACGATTATGGATGAAATTTTATAACCATCTCATTTTCTAATATATATGATAATGCACCTGTGATAATTTATACTCAAACTAAATAACCACCCATCCTACAAAGCTGATTTACTGTGTATTAAATATGAAACAATAAAAAAAGTGTGTAAATATCAGGAAATCTTAAAATCAAAATAAATTCTATATTTATGCCTTTTTTGTGAGCGTAAATTAGATTCGCAACATGAAAAATATTATTTTTCGTGCCAATAATTTACCATTCATATTATACTTTTGAAATCGTTTAATAACACTATTTAAAATCAATAACAAATGTCACAAGCAAAACGAGTTTATACTTTTGGAAATAAACAAGCCGATGGTAGAGCCGACATGAAAAATCTGTTAGGCGGAAAAGGGGCTAATTTAGCCGAAATGAACCTGATTGGTGTTCCCGTACCTCCAGGATTTACCATCACCACTGATGTATGTACCGAATACAACAAACTAGGCAAAGAAAAAGTCATTGAGTTATTAAAACCTGATGTAGAAGCAGCCGTAGCACATGTTGAAAAAATCATGGGCATGAAATTCGGCGACCGTGATAACCCCTTACTGCTCTCAGTACGTTCCGGCGCCCGCGTTTCTATGCCTGGTATGATGGATACCGTATTAAATCTGGGTATGAATGCCTATGCCGTTGAAGGGCTAACCAAAAAAACCGGCAACGACCGGTTCGCATGGGACTCGTACCGTCGTTTTGTGCAAATGTATGGCGATGTGGTAATGGATATGAAGCCAGCATCTAAGGAAGACACGGATCCATTTGAAGAAATTATCGAAGGCGTCAAGGAAGCACGCGGCGTTGAATTAGATACCGAATTATCAACCGATGATCTGAAAGACCTTGTAAGCAAGTTCCAGGCAAAAGTAAAAGAAGTAACCGGACAGGATTTCCCGACCGATCCGTGGGATCAGCTTTGGGGTGCTGTTTTGGCCGTTTTTGACAGCTGGAATACCTCACGTGCCAAGTATTATCGCAAGTTAAATCAGATACCTGAAGAATGGGGAACAGCTGTAAATGTTCAGGCCATGGTATTTGGTAACATGGGCGATTCATCCGGTACTGGTGTAGCCTTTACCCGCGACGCCGCCACCGGTGAAAATATTTTTAACGGTGAATACCTCATCAATGCGCAAGGTGAAGATGTTGTTGCCGGAATCCGTACACCTCAGCAAATCACCAAATCAGGTTCGCTACAATGGGCTGAGCTGGCCGGTGTATCCGAGGAAGAAAGAAAATCCAAATACCCTTCACTGGAAGAGTCAATGCCGAATTCGTACAAAGAACTGGTTGAAACACAGGAAAAATTGGAATCGCACTATGCCGATATGCAGGACCTTGAGTTCACCATCCAGGAAGGCAAGTTATGGTTGTTACAAACACGTAACGGTAAACGAACCGGTGCTGCTATGGTAAAAATTGCCATGGATTTATTACGTGAAGGTAAAATCGATGAAAAAACTGCTATTCTCAGACAAGAGCCAAATAAACTGGATGAGCTGTTACACCCGGTTTTCGATACCAATGCGCTAAAAGAAGCCAAATCTATAACAAAAGGCCTTCCTGCTTCACCTGGTGCTGCTACGGGCCAAATTGTATTTTTTGCAGACGAAGCCACCAAATTTCCTGTAAGTATTTTGGTGAGAACAGAAACATCTCCTGAAGATTTGGAAGGTATGCACATTGCCAAAGGTATTCTGACAGCACGTGGCGGTATGACCTCTCACGCAGCAGTTGTAGCCCGGGGAATGGGTAAATGTTGCGTGTCCGGTGCCGGTGGTGCCAAGATTAACTATCGCGACCGTACAATGACCGTTGATGGCAAGGTATTTAAGGAAGGCGACTGGATCTCCCTAAACGGGTCAACCGGTGAAGTATACGAAGGAAAAATTATTACCAAAGACCCGGAAATGAGCGGTGATTTTGGTGAATTGATGGAATTGGCCGATAAATTCAGAACCATGAATATTCGTACCAACGCCGATACACCTCACGATTCAGAAGTAGCCCGTAAATTTGGAGCCGAAGGTATTGGACTTTGCCGTACCGAGCACATGTTCTTTGAAGGACCCCGTATCAAGGCCATGCGTGAGATGATCCTTTCAAGCAAGGAAGAAGACCGTCGCAAAGCATTGGACAAATTATTGCCTTATCAGCGTGAAGATTTCGAGGGTATTTTCGAAGCCATGAAAGACCTTCCTGTAACCATTCGCCTGCTGGATCCACCATTGCACGAGTTTGTGCCCCATGAAGAGGAAAACCAGAAAGAAATGGCCAAGGAATTGGGTATATCCGTTGAAGATGTTCAAAACCTGGTTGAAAACCTTGCTGAATTCAATCCAATGCTGGGTCACCGTGGATGCCGTCTGGGAAACACCTATCCCGAAATTACCGAGATGCAGGCCAGGGCCATTATTGAAGCCGCCATTAACCTGAAAAAGAAAGGTATTACCACCATACCTGAAATCATGGTACCCTTAATCGGTACACTAAAAGAATTCCAGATGCAGGAAGAAATAATCCGTTCGATTGCCGATAAAGTGTTTGCAGAAACAGGCGACAAAGTTGAGTATCTGGTAGGCACCATGATCGAAATTCCCAGAGCTGCCCTAACAGCCGACAAAATCTCTGAAGTGGCCGAGTTCTTCTCTTTCGGTACGAACGACTTAACGCAAATGACCTTTGGTTATTCCCGCGATGATGCCGGTAAGTTTCTACCCATTTATCTGGATAATGGTATTCTTAAAAATGATCCTTTCCAGGTACTAGATCAGGAAGGCGTTGGCCAACTGGTTGAAACCGGAACGCAAAAAGGACGCAGTAGCCGTAAAGACCTGAAAGTAGGTATTTGTGGAGAACATGGTGGTGAACCAAGTTCAGTTGAATTCTGCCACTCTGTAGGCATGAACTACGTTTCATGTTCACCTTTCCGTGTGCCTATTGCAAGATTATCTGCAGCCCAGGCGGCTTTAAGATAAACATACAACCAATATTTGGTTATTATGAAATAAAAGCTGTCCGGTGTCGGGCAGCTTTTTTCAATTCAAAAGCACCCGTAATTGGCAATCTATCATTCATCATTCTTATTTTTTTCTTCCATTGCCACCATAAGTCATTTTATTTCATTATCATTACCTTTAATGGTCGGCTAACTTTCTGTTTTCCCGAACTAATCACAAAAAAATGCTTATGAATATTACCAGGGATAAATTGGCTAGCTATGGTATCACCAATGTAAAGGAAATTATCTACAATCCCGGGTACGATCAACTGTTTGAGGAAGAGACAAATCCCGATCTGACAGGACCGGAAAAAGGAACAGTTACCGAATCAGGTGCTGTAAATGTTATGACCGGTGTGTTTACAGGGCGATCTCCAAAGGACAAATACATTGTTTACGATGAAACCACCGAAAATACTTTATGGTGGTCCACCGATGATGTTGTGAATGATAACAAACCCATTACACAAGAAATTTGGCAGGACCTAAAAAATACCGTTACAAAAGAGCTTTCCGGCAAACGTATATTTGTGGTGGATAGTTTTTGTGGTGCCAACGAAGAATCTCGCTTAAAAGTCCGTTTTATTACTGAAGTAGCCTGGCAGGCCCATTTTGTAAAAAATATGTTTATAAGGCCAACAGATAATGAACTTATAAATTATGGCGAGCCCGGGTTTTTGGTGTTGAATGCCTCCAAAACCTCTGATGGAGAATGGAAAGAACATGGTTTACATTCCAACATCTTCAATGTTTTCAATCTTACCGAACATACGCAACTTATTGGCGGCACCTGGTATGGCGGTGAAATGAAAAAGGGCATATTTAGTATGATGAATTATTATTTGCCATTACAAGGCATAGCTTCTATGCATTGTTCGGCCAACAAAGGCAAGGCAGGCGATGTAGCTGTTTTTTTCGGTTTATCCGGTACCGGAAAAACAACGCTGTCAGCCGATCCCAAACGTGAACTTATTGGCGATGATGAACATGGCTGGGATGACAAAGGAATATTTAACCTGGAAGGTGGTTGTTATGCTAAAACCATTCGACTGAACCCAGAAAACGAGCCCGACATTTACAAAGCCATTAAAAGGGATGCACTCCTGGAAAATGTGGTTGTGGATGAAAACGGAAAGGTGGATTACAATGATTCATCCATTACCGAAAACACCCGTGTTTCCTATCCTATTTATCATATTCACAACATAGTTAAGCCGATATCAATAGGCGGACATGCGTCGAGGGTCATATTTCTGACCGCCGATGCTTTCGGTGTACTGCCACCCGTTGCCCGTCTAACGCCCGATCAGACCAAATACCATTATTTAAGCGGGTTTACGGCTAAAATAGCCGGTACCGAACGAGGAATAACGGAACCCAGCCCCACCTTTTCTGCATGCTTTGGAGAGGCCTTTCTTACATTGCACCCTATTAAATACGCACAGGAACTGGTGAAAAAAATGGAAAAACACAATGCCAATGCTTACCTGGTTAATACCGGCTGGAATGGAACATGCGAAAGAATTTCCATCCATGATACAAGGGCCATTATAGACCGAATTATGGATGGTTCGGTTGATAAAGCCAAAACATCTGTTATTCCCATTTTCAATTTAGAAATCCCCCAGGAACTGCAAGGTGTTAATACCGATATCCTGGACCCGCGAAACACTTACACCGATGTGTATGAGTGGCAAAGAAAAGCCAATAAACTGGCAGGAAAGTTCATCAAAAATTTTGAAAAATTTACAAATAACGAAGAAGGTAAATTATTAGTGAAGGCCGGACCAAACATAGAACAGTCGGCTATTTAATTTGTTATCAGACATGATATATCATGTTTATTTATAAGTGGTTACGATTGAATAATTATATTAAAACCTCACTCTTTTGCTATTAACTTAAATAATTGATTATTTTTACAGTGCATAACAAATTGATAATTACAGAAAAATGCCACCAATTTTAAAAATTGCAACCTTATTATTGGCTTATTTACTGGGATCAATACCCACCGCCGTATGGATTGGAAACAAATTTTTTGATACAGATGTGCGCGAGCATGGCAGCAAAAATGCCGGCGCCACCAACACAATGCGTGTATTGGGTTTTAAACCCGGACTAATTGTATTGCTTATTGACGTACTTAAAGGCTGGATAGCTGTTAATCTTGTCCGGTTTTCCGACGCATTTGTGCTGGGATCATCAGACTATGTAACTTTTCAATTGCTATTAGGAGCCGGGGTTATTTTAGGACATATATTTCCGCTATATGCCAATTTTAAGGGAGGAAAAGGAGTTGCCACATTATTGGGTGTGGTATTGGCCCTGCATGCTCCTGCTACATTGATTTGCATGGGTATATTTTTAATTATTTTATTTACTACACGATATGTATCACTGGGTTCAATGGCTGCAGGTTTTGCATTTCCAATCCTGGTGATATTGGTATTCAAAACTACCACTCCTCCGCTGGTCATATTTTCGCTGGTTATATCTGTTTTATTGCTTCTGACCCATCAAAAAAATATTGAACGACTCTTAAATCATGAAGAAAACAAAGTACGTTTTCTCAAAAAAAGAAATAAAGAAGAATAAATATCAGTTACAGTATAACCTGAATTTTAGCCCTGATACCAAATAGCTGAATATTTTCATGGTCCGTATGGGTAATCCTCCACATGGCGTCAATACGGAAAAATTTAAATATATTCTCGATGCCTGCTCCCACTTCCAGGTAAGGTTTTTTCAGTGATGTGAGTCCCCCGGGAAACATCATTTCATTCCTGTTTTTATCACTCAAAGTTCCCATCACCCCCTTAGCAGAAATAACTTCGCGCCATTCCAGTTTCCTCAGCAAAGGTATATGTCCTAAAAAGAATCCCTGAAAATGATGCTCGGCATTAAAACTGATATACTGATCGCTAATAAATTCGTAATAATTCATCATATTGAATGCATATTGGTCGTAAGCATAGGTTTCATTTCCCTTATGCAGCTCAAGCAGTGGATATGGCAGAGTGCCAAATATTTTACCGCCCTCCAGGAAATACCAAAAATATCCAAATGGATTGGTCTCAATTTTATCTTTCATGGTAAAGGTTGCCCGGTAGTAATGATAATCAGATCCAATAATACCATTGACTCCGGCTGTTAAATACAAATCGAAAACAGGACGTTTTGTACCCAGGCTAATGCGTTCAAATTCACCCATCACAAATTTTTCGTCCCTGGCCCAATGTGTTTGCAGGGTAATTTCGGAGGTTACCAACCGATTAAGGGAAACGGACATATCCTGTTCAACACGCATTTCAAAGGGTATTACAGGCGTGGGATAAATGGTTTTATGACTGAATGTGAGTTTATTAGAAAACCCATGAAACCACTCATGCTCATAGAATGTACGGAATTCGCGCACCATTGTCAGCTTGTCATTGGGGCGTCTTTCGAGCAATGTGCGCATAATATTATCCTCCTGGAAAGCATTATCACTTTGTCCGAGCTGCTGAATATCATTTTCGTAATATGTACCGGTTGCCATCCGTGGATTTTTGGAAAACATATATAAATAACCCATGCCATATTTAAATGTCTCGTCTTTTGTCCCATAAGCGATATGGCCGTAAGGCATGAAACGGGTACTGAATTTATTGCTCGTCCGCCCTCCTATTCTGAATCGATGTCCTTCAACCGGATTATGGCTATAGGTAGTGTAATAAGGACCGTATTCAAAATAGCCAATGGGATAATAGTAATTGGTTAGTAAGTTAATCACATCAATAGTGGTTTTAAATATCGGGACTTGCTTCACCGAATCCACCATAGAATAAATACGCTCTTCCTTTTCCGATAAATTGATATGTCTTTTCTGTTCCCAGAAATCAGTATTATGTTTCATGGCATTATCCTGCACAACGACATCATTTTTTAATTGCAGCACATGCTCCTGAATGGGTTCATTAATGCGAATGTCTTTGTAAGTGGTTGTTTTCCTCCCAAAAAATCCGGTAAGTCGGTCATCCAGGTTAAAATCCACAATAAACGATTCTTCCGTAAGAAACCATATACTGTCCTGCACCTGCTCATAAATAAGTTTTGTAGCCAGGTCGTTAATAAAATTAATGTTGGCGTCCTCCGCAATTCGCAGCTGTATCTCTTTAATGGCAAAGGTTGTGTCATGTACAATAAAATAACCGGAGAAGGTTCGTTCATGTTTTCTTATGGGTTTGTAGGATATTTTATAACACCATTTATTTTCTATAAAAGAACTATCAATCAGATAATACTTGTAATATAACAGTCCGAAATCAGCGATAGGGCTCACAAATCCCGGTTCAAACATGGTAATAAAGTTATTGTATATCCTGGTTTTTTGAAACATACGACCGGTGAACTGACTCAGGCTTTCGTTTTCAAACCCCGATATTTTGGAGGCTTTGATAATTTCCTTCTCAATTTCGGGTATCGACTGGTAGTAATAATCGGATATACTTTCGGTGATAAGTATGGGTAAATACGGTTTTCCGGTTAATGAGGAGGTATCAACATGGTCGAATACAAATTGGAATTGATTGAATATTTTTCGTTTCTGAAACTGTTCATCTACATTATTGATGTCAACCTCTACTTTGTTGTATACCTCATACTGATAGGATTGCAGGTTTTCCGGATGGTGTCTTTCTTTATTGTCAATTATTTTACGCAATATACGATGAGCCGGATTTTCGCCAGGGCGCACAACCACCTCTTCCAATGCTATATTGTCGGGTTCAAGATTTATTTCAAATTCCTGGTATGAACCATGATTTACCTCACGTTTTTGAGGCTTATAACCCATGTAGGTGATCACCAGGGAATCAGTCGGATTTCTGGTTTCAATAAAAAACCCACCGTTAAAATCGGTTATTGTGCCAATAGTAGAGTTTTTAAAGGAAACACTTACAAAAGGTATCATTTCACCCGTTACCGCATCAAACACCTGCCCTCTCACCTTGGTAGGCTGAGCATTTGATAATGAGGTGATGATGTGTAGTACAACAATAATTAATGGGCTAAGACATTTCCTGATACGTAAATTCATTTTTCGGGATTAGGTATATTTTTTCTCAATAGACCGTGAAAATAGAAAAGGGTTGCTTCGTAAACAATGAAATAAAGTCAAAAATAATTATTATATCGGCGAACCGACTTATTCTTTCGGTGGAATTATATGAACATCTCTTTGGGGGAATGGTATGGTTACATTATTCTCCCTGAACTTACGATCGATCATAAACCGCAGATCACTTTTTATTTTCTCCACAACAAAGGTTTTTCCTGTCCAGAATAACAATTGAAAATCAAGTGATGAATTGCCAAAATCAACAAATTTCACAAACGGGGCCGGTTCTGACAGAATATCTTCATGCTCAATAGCACATTCAATCAAAATACGTTCAACCTTTTGTATGTCAGAGCCATAGGCTACGCCTACCTGCACATAAAAGCGTGTTGTCTGATTTGAATGACTCCAATTGATCACATTATCATTTATAAACCGGGCATTGGGAACAATCATGATAATGTTATCGCGTGTTTCGATTTTTGATGTTCTAAAGCCTATTTCCTTAACTTTCCCAACAATACCGCCCTCAATCTCCACAATGTCATTTACTTTTAATGTCCCTTCGAATAAAATAGATATTCCTGCTACAAAATCCTGGAAAATTTCCTGCAGTCCCAAACCAAGCCCAACTAACAGTGCAGCTGAACCAGCCAACAGAATGGTAATTTTCAATCCAATGGTATCCATGGAAATAATAATGGCCAAAACCCATAATAAATATTTAATGAGTTGGTATACAGCATGGCTTTTGCCAAAATCCACACCTTTGCGTTTTGATTGTAAAATCATTACCCGTTTAATGCCAAGTATGATTATTTGGGTGGCAATTAATATAAGTGCAACAATAAACAGGTGATATACGGTTAAGGTGAAATTTTCGGTATTGATCAGCGCAATATTCAATAGCTCTTTTAAATCTTGCATCTCAGGCACTTTTTATAAATTCTTTTTCGAGTATTTGTCTCAGTTTAGTGGTATCAATATCTTCCTTTATCCTTCCTTCGGCCGCGATGGATATCCTGCCCGACTCTTCAGAGACAACAATGGCCATAGCATCGGTATCTTCGGCCAGTCCCATGGCCGCCCGATGGCGCATACCAAAGTGAGGCGGCAAATTCGGATTGTTGGAAACCGGCAGCACACAGCGCGCAGCAAATATTTTATCGTTTATAATTATTACAGCCCCATCGTGTAAAGGACTCAACCTGGAAAAAATGCTTCGCAGCATCCGGCTGGTCGTATCTGCATTAATAATATCGCCGGTATTGATAAATGCATCTAAATTTGATTTTCGTTTAATAACAATAAGTGCACCGGTGCGACTCTCGGCCATGTGTGAACAGGCTTTTACGATAGAGCCGATCTGCACATCCGGCAGGTCTTCGGTTTCGACAGAGAGGAATTTATCCAGTGAAAAAAAACCGGTATTACTGCTTACGTATCTTGTCCCGATTACCGCCAGGAAACGTCTGATTTCCTGTTGAAATAATATAATAATTGCCAGCACACCTACCCCAATAACCTGCCCCAATATGGAACCAAGCAATTCCATATTCAACGCTTTTATAACCAACCATAAAATGTAAATGGAAAGTATGGTAATGAATATCTGCATGGCAATCGTCCCTCTCATCCAATAATATAGCTGGTAAATCAGGTAGGCAACCACCAGGATGTCAATAACATCAATAAAACGTATTTGTATAAAGGCAGGATACATAATTGTTTAAATCTTCATGATAATCAAAAATAGAAAAACTTTGCCATTCATCGTTCTGTTATTCCGGGTTTCTATGAACGGCTTCGTTTTCGTACCCCCATTCTTCCATTTCAATGCATTTCATATATAATTGAACGGTTTCTTTGGCTTGCTTTACATCATGCACACGCAGCATATTTACGCCTTTGGTAAGTGCGAGTGTTTGCAATACAGTGGTGCCATTAAGGGCGTCCTGTGCTGTTCCGCCTAAATATTTATATATCATCGACTTGCGCGACACCCCAACCATTACCGGAAGCTCAAATATTTTAAAATCGTCCAGGCAACTCATGAGCCTGTAGTTATGGTCTGTTGTTTTTCCAAATCCGAATCCCGGATCAATAATTATATCTTTCACACCTAAAATTTTAAGTTGATGGACAATACGGGCAAAATACTTAATAATATCCTTTAAAAAGTGATTGTACTTAATATTTTGCTGCATGTTTTGTGGTGTCCCCTGCATGTGCATGATGATATAAGGCACTTTTAAATCGGCAACTGTAGCGTACATTGCCTGATCCATGTATCCGGCAGAGATGTCGTTAATCAAATCAACCGCATAATTTTCGACGGCCCACCTTGCAATATCCGACCGAAAGGTATCAACACTGATCAGTGCCTGCGGAAATTTATTGCGAACCGTACCTAAGGCCTGATCCAACCTTTTTTTCTCTTCCTCAACCGATATATGTTCAGCACCAGGCCTGGATGAATATCCGCCGACATCAATAAAATCAGCTCCTTCAGCAATCATATTTTCTGCCTGCTGATAGATTTGATCAGCCGAGGTATACTTTCCGCCATCATAAAAAGAGTCGGGCGTTATATTCAATATCCCCATCACTTTGGGTGCTGATAATTCCATCAGTTGACCACGTATGTTTAGGGTTAATTTTTTTGAAAAAAATGTATCTTTAAGCTTCATTAAGAATAAAAATTTATCATAAAAGTAACAAAAAGAAATTTTTGTAATAACACCTGGAACACACATGAGTTTTATAGTTATTGAAGGATTAGACGGATCAGGAAAATCAACACAGCTTAAATTACTTCAGAACTACCTTTCGCAACATCTTATTCCTTTTGAATACTTACATTTTCCACGTTTGGACACCCCTTTGTTCGGTGAACTAATTTCCATGTTTTTACGGGGTGAACTGGGTGAACTCAATGAAGTTAATCCTTACCTGGTGGCCCTGATGTATGCCAGCGACCGCCATGATGCTGCTGCAATGTTAAATAAATGGAGGAAGGATGGCAAAACCATTATTGCCGACCGGTATGTTTACTCCAATATTGGCTATCAGTGTGCAAAATTGGAGAATGAAGCTGATCGTGAGAAACTTGCCAATTGGATTTTTGAACTTGAATTCAATCACTATCAAATACCTAAACCGGATATCAATATTTTTATTGATGTACCATTCTCATTTACGGAGAATAGCCTGCAAAATAATCGAACCGGTACCGATCGTGATTATTTACAGGGCAGTAAGGATATTCATGAGGCGGATTTAAGTTTTCAGCAAAAAGTAAGGGATATTTATATTTGGCAATCTGGTAAAAATGAGGAGCTAGTTACCGTAAATGCCGGGGATGAGGAAGGAAACATGTTGAGACCTGAACAAATTTTTGACAAAATAGTTGCTTTGATTAAAACCAATATTTAAAATTTTCAACTATGCTAACCAAATTATTACGCATCATCAGCCGCCTAGCCGTAGGGGCTTTATTTATTTTTTCCGGCTTTGTAAAAGCCATTGATCCGCTTGGATCAACATACAAATTCCAGGATTACTTCCATGCATTTGGTATCGACTGGCTTGCGCCATTAGCATTAAGCATTGCTATATTTTTAAGCACCCTTGAAATGGTTATTGGTTTCATAATGGTTATGGGCATTCGAATTAGACAAACCTCCTGGGTATTGTTTATTGTCATGTCTTTTTTCACCTTGCTTACCTTTTTTATTGCCCTTACCAATCCGGTTACCGACTGTGGTTGTTTTGGAGATGCTCTGGTGCTCACAAACTGGCAGACATTCTGGAAAAATGTTATCTTCATGGTTCCCACGGTATTTATTTTTTATCAACGCAGATGGTTCAGGCCACTTTATAATGTGCGGTATGAAAAAGCATTGGTTGTTATTTTCATTTTTGCTTCCATCGGATTATCCCTTTATAGCTATCGCAATTTACCATTGATGGATTTCAGGCCTTATAAAATTGGTACGCATATCCCTTCAAAAATGAAAATTCCTGAAGGAGCTCCGGTGGACGAATACGAAACTATTTTGGTGTATGAAAAATATGGTGAACAAAAAGAATTTACCATGGATAATTACCCCTGGCAGGATACAACCTGGAAATGGGTTGAAACACGTCAGGAACTCATAAAAAAAGGATACAGACCACCTATTCACGATTTTTCCCTCACCACCCTTGATGGTTTTGACATTACACAGGATGTGCTGCAGGATAGCGGTTATACTTTCCTGTTGGTTGCTTATGATTTAAAAAAGGCAGGCAAGGATTTACTTGAAAGTGTAAACGACCTTGCGATAAAAACAAAAGAAGACGGCCACCGGTTTGTTGCCACTACTGCATCCCCATTAAGCGAGCTTGAAGAAATGATGGAAAGTGCAAACCTGAATTATGATCTTCACCTTTCGGATGAAATTACGTTAAAGACCATTGTTCGATCGAACCCGGGATTATTACTGCTCAAGGAAGGTGTGATACTTAATAAATGGCACTTTAGTAATTTCCCGCATTACAACCAGTTCAACGATAGTTACCTGGGTGGTTCGCTGGCATTGTTACGTGAATCAATCGAAAGCCAGAAGGTATGGATATTCTTTTTGCTTATAGGTGTAATGCTGTTTTTCTATCATCGTATTTCAAGGAAATATTAATAGATGGAATCAATTTAAATTATTCGGTTAATAATTATTTAATCCATTGTAAACCGACGATTTTTGTATTTTTGAGCCTTAAAAAATTGATTACACGAATAAATACATTTACGTTATGAGAAAAAATATTGTAGCCGGCAACTGGAAAATGAACAAAACCTTGCAGGAAGGTATTGAGCTTGCCAAAGCGGTAAACGATCAGGTTACTGAAAATGACGACATCGTTATACTATGCCCTCCGTTTATACATCTGACTGAAGTTGCCAAAGTTATTAACAAAAAGAACTTGTTCCTGGCTGCACAAAATTGTGCATCAGAAGAAAGCGGTGCATATACAGGCGAAGTCTCAGCAGCTATGGTTAAATCAACCTGCGCTGATTATGTAATTCTGGGGCATTCGGAAAGAAGGAGCTACTATGGTGAAACCGATGAAATTCTAAATAAAAAAGTGAAACTGGCATTGGCCAACGACCTTGTACCAATATTCTGTATCGGTGAAGTATTGGAAGAAAGAGAAGCCGGTAAGCACCTTGATGTGGTAAAAACACAGGTTGAAAAAGGATTGTTTGATCTCTCGAAAGAAGATTTTGGAAAGATCATCATTGCATATGAACCGGTATGGGCCATTGGCACAGGCAAAACAGCAACCCCCGATCAGGCGCAGGAAATGCATAAATATATACGAGATTTGATTGCTCAGAAGTATGGCGATCAGTTGGCCAATGATACTACCATTCAGTATGGCGGAAGTTGTAAGCCCGATAATGCCAAAGAATTATTTGCCAACCCCGATGTGGATGGCGGATTAATTGGTGGTGCATCGTTAAAAGCAGGGGACTTTGTGGCCATTGCCAATGCTTTTTAAGTATTATTCAGGAAATTCAATCAATAAAGGCCGTGAGAGTCTCACGGCTTTTTTCGTTTAATTCGGTTATACATGAATAAGCTGTTTCTCCAGTAGCAGGTAAAACTTAGAAACAATCGTGCGCAAATATTTTGATTGGTTTATTTCTTACGTGTCCATTCTGTTGTTCTGCCGATTAAAGAAACACCCACATATCCTCGTAAAGCGAGTTTATCATTCCCTTTTAATTCAGCCTGACAACTGTAGGTTTTTCCATTCTCGGGATCGTAAATTTCACCATCCAGCCACTCATGATCCGCGGCATCGTATTCAAGCCCTTTCATAATCTCCAAACCTTTTAGCGGCCTGTTTCTTAATTTTGCATTCGGGTTTTCCTTGTCTCGTTTAATGGTCCCGTCCTCATTGTGCGGTTCTTCCATCCATACAACTTTTCCATAAAACTTACCGTTTTTACTATAAATTTCAATCACACTCTCCTTGCCATCGGTATACCATTGACCCGTAATCGCATCGGCCTGGCTATACATTGAAATGGTTATAAACGAAATGGTAAAAAGTAATGTTAGTTTTTTCATAAAACAGGATTTTAGGTATGCTATCAATAGATAAATATATGAAATTCTTCAGGTATATCCATCATACTATGCATTATTCAGGTCTGCCTTTTCATCACTAAATATTTTGTAAAACACAGGTACAATAATCAGCGTAAGAAATGTAGAAACAATCAGCCCGCCAATAATGGACCAGCCCATGGGCGCCCACATATCACCGCCCCGTAAGGTAAGTGGCAGTAATCCGGCTACCGTGGTAATGGTTGTTAAAATGATGGGCATGAAACGTGTTTGGCCAGCTTCAATAATGGCTTCGCGAAAAGCCACACCGCGATAACGAAGCTGGTTGGTATAATCTACCAGTATAATACTGTCGTTCACCACAATACCCACCAAACTGGTTAAACCCACAAAAGCCGTAAAAGAAAAGGAATACCCTGTGATAAACAAGGCAAAAAATGCCCCGGTAACCGATAAGGGAATGGCCGAATAGATAATCAATGGCTGGGTAAAAGACCGAAATTGCAGCACCAACACGGCAAAAATGGCGATTAGTGCCATGAGTAAAGCCTTACCCAATCCGCCAAAACTTTCATCACGACTTTCCGATTCCCCGCCCACGTAGTAACTCATGCCTTTTGGGAAATTGTAATTATCGAGTCGTTCAACGATGTGTTGCGTTGCCTCTGCAATACTTTGTATTTCTTCATTCACATCAGCTGTTACCGTTACCACACGTTCCCGGTCAAAATGCTCAATACGCAAGGTACTCTCTTTAAATTCTATATCAGCAACCTGCGAAAGTTTTATCTGTGCCCCGCTTGATGATGTAATATAAACACGCTCAAAATCAGACAAAACAGGTTTATGTCCTTCGTATTTCATCCGTACCACCATATCATAAATTTCTCCATTCGGGTCGTGGTATTCTGATATTGTAATGCCCCCGATATTTGCCAAAATAGCCCTGTCAATATCTATTATTGATACACCGAGGCTCCTGGCCTTGCTTTCATTGATATTAACGTATAAATCGGTTTTGGGCTCATCCACCGGATTATCGACATTTAAAGCTCCGGGCGTGGTGCGTATGATCTTCTGCACATCCATTGAGACGCGCTTTAGCTGATCCAGTTCTTTACCCTTTATTTTAATTGCAATGGGCGCTTCCACCGGCGGGCCTTGTTCAAACTGTTTTACCTCAATGGATGCATTGGGATAATCATCAAATTCATTTCGTAATTGATTGATCAGACGAGCCATTAATTCCGGTTCATACTCGCTGATGCGTACAATAAGTTGGGCAAAATTTGTAGCATAGCTTTTTGGCAACATGTTATAATACAATTGCGGATTCCCATGTCCAACATTGGTGGCAATATCAACCACCTGATCATATTCCCGCAAGGTTTTCTCAACATACCGGGCCACCTGGTTGGTTTTGTCAAGGTTTGTTCCCAGCGGCGTTTCCACTTCTACAATTAACATGGCCTTTTCAGCCTTTGGGAAAAAACTTACACCAATGAAATTAAAAAGCAGAATGGATGATACAAAAACCAAAATTGCACCTACAATGCTTATTACCGGTCGTTTTAGTGCAAAATCCAGAGAAGGTGTATATTGATTTTTTATAAGCAGCTTAATTATGTCCGGTTTATCTGATTTTGATTTCTTTAGCTTCAGGATAACACTGGATAAATAAGGTGTAAAAGTTAATGCCAATATGAGTGCGGCAATTAACGTGTAAATAACAATCAATGCCATACTACGGATAAAATCACCGGTTGGGTTATAAAGTACGGTCATTGGCAGAAATGCCAGCACAGTGGTTACCGTTGAGCTAACCAGTGCCCAACCAATTTCCTGTGTCCCTTTTATGGCGGCTTCTTTTCGGTTATACCCGAGTTCCATGTAGCGGGCTATGTTTTCAACCACAGCAATACTGCTATCCACCAATAACCCCAACGCCACTATAAGTCCTGCAATAGATAACTGTTGCAGTCCAAATCCCGAAAAATCAAGAACTGTTAATCCCAGCAAGGCAGAAATTGGTACAGCCAGCATCACGATAAGCCCGGCACGAAATCCGACTGCCAGTAACACAAAGAATCCCACAAGTAATATCCCCTGCAGGTAATTCATAAAAAAACTGCTGATGCGGTTATGTACCCCAATGGACTGATCAAAAAACGTGACCATTTTCACATCAGTAGGCAATTGAGCTTCGGCATCCTGCAAGGTAGATTTAATATCATCGACGATATTATAAATATTCATCCCTCCTTTTTGCTGTATACCAATCCATACGGCTTTTTGATCGTTCAGACGAGCCAGGTATTCATCGTCCTCATAAGTGTAATAAACATCGGCCACTTCACTTAATTTAATTTCCTTGTGGTTAGGAGATATCAGGATGGTATTGCGTATTTCATCAAGACTTTCGTAAGAGCCACTGGTTAATATTGTAAACCTTTTTGAATCCATATCAATACTTCCGGCAGGAATATTGGCATTGGTCGATTGTATGGTACGGATCAATAAATCGAGCGGTAAATTAAATTGGGCCATCCGTTGAACATCAACCGCAATGCGCACCTCCCGTTCAGGTAGCGCATGTATTTCAACCCCGCGAACACCGTTTATCTTGCGGATATCTTTCTCAAGCGATTTGGCTTCTTCTTCGAGGCGTACATAATCGCCCGATTGTGATATCAGGGCTATTTGCATGATATTTACATCCAGCACCGACATTTGCTCAATGGTCAATTCATGCATATCATCTGGTAATTCATTTCGTACTTCATTCACTTTGTCGATCAACTCGCCATGACGGCGGTCAATATCCACACGGTGGTAAAATTCAACCTGAATACCGGCCACACCGTCCACAGCCGTAGAAGTCAGGTCTTTTATACCTTCCACTTCATTAATGGCAGCTTCAACAGGCTCAATGATCAGTTCTTCGATATCTTCAGCCGTAGCACCGGGATTAATGGCAACGATTTGAGAAAAAGGGTATTTGGTTAGCGGGTCTTCATACTTAGGCATGGTAAGGAATGAAACAATACCATTCAGCACAAATAACACAACCAGTATAATGGTGAATTTATAATTACGGATAGCTAAAAAAGGTAGTTTCATTGCTTGATATTTGAAGTTTATTCTTTCCTGAAAGAAACAACACTGTTTTCGTGCAATTCAGTATATCCCTCAGTTAATACATATTCGCCCTCGGTGAGACCTTTGTTTATGGCCAACACATGGTCCAGCATTTTATAAATACTTACCGTTTTCAAGACGGGTTTTGCCAGGTCGGATTTAACAGTATAAATCTTACCGTTCCGTCCGTTCGCACTTATCAAAGCTTTGGCCGGAATTAAAAACATTTTTTCATCGCGGTTAGGGTAAATCTCCACTTTAACAAAGAATCCACTCCGTAATTTCAAATTACTATTATGCAGGGTTAATTCCACCTCATACAAGCCCGATGACGGGTCCGGGGCATTACTAATCCGGGTAATATAGGCTGACAACACCTGATCAGGATAAGCATCCGGATAAATGGTGGCTGAATCATTTAAATCAATGTTTACCAGTTGTTTATCAGACACCCCCACTTTAACAACCCATTCCTGCACCTGTGAGCCGAAACTTACAATGGGCTGTCCGGCAGCTACCATCTCGTTATCCGATGCATGTTTGTATAAAATTCTTCCCTTTGCAGGGGCATAGATCGATGAATGCTCCAGGTTAAAGCGTGCTACCTTTAAGTCTGCCCTGGCCAGGTTGTAAGCCGATTCGGCATTTTGTAAATTTTCAAGTGTCCCCACCGTATCAGCATATAGATTTTGAGCCCTTTCAAGGTCTCTTTTTGCCTTGTCCAGTGCAATTTCAGCCTGCTCAGCCCGGGCTTCCATCTCATCAAGGTTTAGTTGGGCCAATAGCCTGCCTTTATTTACTTCATCGCCTTCGTTTACATATATTTTTTTTATCAAACCACCTGTTTTAAAGCTCAGGTTGCTTTCTTCCTTACTGGCTATTAAACCCGAAGTTTTGAACGAAAAAGATACGGATTCTTTCATGAGCTTATGGGCTTTTACCTTAATCGTGTCGGAATTTATGGTCTGATGTGCCGGTGATTGAGCAGAAATGGAAAAAACCGTGTAATATCCTATAATCAGAATTGCGGGAATCAATATTATCCAACTGAAATTGGGTATTGAAATATTTGTTTTTTTTGATTTCATCATTGATTGGTTTAGATCGATTTTAATAAATGATGCTGGTTGATGTTGTTTGCTCTAATTTTACCAGACTGATGTAGAAATCGTATTTAGAAATAATTCGGTTCACCGATGCATTGGTCATGGTATTGCGGGCATCGATCAACTCAATTTGTGATGCCGTTCCCAGAGAATAGCGCTTACGGGTAATTTCATAAGCCTTTTGGGCATGTTTTTCGTTTACCTGGCTGGCTTCAAAGCGCTTAATTTTTTCCGTTGACCGGTCATAATTTTCCTGCACCTGTAGCCTTATTTGCTGTTGCAATCTTTGACGGGCCAGGTCAACAGATTGATGTTGGAGCTCGGCCTGCATTTTACGGGCTTTATTTTGTCCACCGGTAAATAAGTCCCATGATAAAACCACCGAAGCCATTACAAAATCGGCATTTTCGTCGATCCGGTAATCTTCACCCTGAATACCCGCTTCAACAGCCGCTGACAGTGTGGGGTAGAATGATGATTTTGACATTTTCACCGAATACCGGTTTAACAAAAGCTGATGTTCAATAATTTTAAGTTCTTCACGCTGGTCCAGGGCTTGTTGCATATAAAAAGATGCTTCCTGAAGGCCGGGCATGAATTCAAACTTTTCTATTTCTATGGGCATAGATAGTTCCCGATTCAATAAAAAATTAAAATAAGACCGGGCCAGATGGTGGTTTTTCTCTGCTTCAGCCATCCGTCCGGTAAGTTCACTAACTTCGGTTTTGGCACGCCAAACGGCATCCTCCGTAATCATATCATTGTCATAAAGTTTTTGGCTAACCCGTAAATTCTCCTCAACGAGTTTTTCAGTTTCTTCGAGCAGAGACAATACATTTAACGTTTTCAGATAGTCAAAATAGGCTTTTTTGATATCCGCCTCTAATTCACGTTTATATTGTTCCAACTCCTGTTCAGTTATTTGATAAGCCTCTTCGTTTATTTTCCTGTTAAAATGTATTTGCGGATTGACAATGGACTGTGTAACCCGAAATTTGGTTTCCTGCTCGGTTGGTCTTAAAAAAGGAATGGCTTCATTTGGAATATTGGAAAAACGTTGCTCACCCGTAAGCTGGTTGAGCGAATTATATACCGGATTTAATAAATCACCAACCGGAAAATCAATCTCACGGCCTCCCTGTGCAACCGAATAACGAGCCTGGAAAGAAACGTTTGGAAAAAACATACCCCTGGCTTCCTTCAACGCCCACATACTTTTTTTAAGTGAATGTTGTTTTTGTTTGATAACCAGATTGCTCTCAAGTCCTTGCTCTACATAATCCTGCAAGGTGTTTTGCTGTGCGAATAAGCAGGGGGCGATTAACACGATGAATAATAGCATTTTTTTCATGGGGCAAATGTATTTATTCTTTTAGACAACAATGGAAAGCACAATGAGTTGAATAATTTCTTAGTCTCATCATTGATTTTTGTACAGGTAATTCAGGAAATTGATTATCCGCAATCATACCTAAAGTAAATACGGGAAAAAGCAATTTTCGAAAATGCCATCAAACGCACCAGTCACATTGAGCGGAATCAAAATGCCCTGGTAATGCGTTCTGATAACCCTTTCCACCAACTGGCAACTCAGTCTGACGTTGGTGATATATCATGCAAATATATTATGGCCTGGTTGCTTTGATTTTATTCAAAAAAAATATAGAATTAGACTTCATTATCCAAAATCACATCACAATAAAATTAATATCTTTGATAAAAATAAATTAAATAGCCACTTGAATTTCCGCAATACACTTGCAGAATTTCAATTCGGTCCAAATAAATGAACTACATAGAACTTACCATCACATTTCAACAATACCAATCCGAATATTCCGATATACTTATTGCAGAATTGTCGGAATTGGACTTTGACAGTTTTCAGGAAGAAGAGGAAAGCCTGAAAGCTTATACTGCCAATCCCCGTTTTGATAAAAAAAGTATTGAAGCATTGCAGGTACAATATCCCGATATCCCGTTCCAATTCACCATCCGTAATCTGGAAAATGTAAACTGGAACGAGGAATGGGAAAAACACTTTGATCCAATTCTTATTAATGAATGCTGTCATATCCGGGCACCTTTTCACAAAGCATTGCCCGGTATTAAATATGACATTGTTATCGAACCCAAAATGTCGTTCGGGACCGGCCACCACGCCACCACCACATTAATGATCGATTATTTACTGGAAACCGATTGCACCCAAAAAGTTGTGCTGGACATGGGCTGTGGAACCGGTGTATTGGGTATTCTGACCCGCATGAAAAACGCACTGCATATTGATTTTGTTGATAATGATGATTGGGCCTTTTTAAACACAGCCGAAAATTGCGGACGGAATGACTTAACAGGGTATGATGTTTTTAAAGGCGGAATAGAAGCTGTGCCGGGCGATAAAAAATATGATATCATTCTGGCCAATATAAACCGGAATGTTTTATTGGAGCAGATTATGTTTTATGCCCAATGGCTGAACAAAGATGGTGTGTTATTGCTAAGCGGTATCCTGATTGATGATAAAGAAGTTATACAAAAAGAGTGCGCGGTTAACCGGTTGCAATTTATTAGTGAAAAGCACAAAAACGAATGGATCGCCATGAAATTTTCAATATAGCCAGCATTTTATTTCTGATTAGCGAACTATAACATAAAATTTTGTTGGCCTTACCCCTGAAGCAAAGTTCGAATTCACTCGTTACATTTTGATTCCTTCATTTCACATGCAATGAATGCTCAATTTTTCTTATCTTCCGGTTTAAAAAAATTGCCAGTTTAACATGCCAACACGTACAGCTTATATTTTTGTATTAACAGTTATTTTTACCACAATTACCGCAAATGCGCAGTACCTGAAAAAATTTTCTGATGAAACGACTGCTTACCTCGAAGAGTTAGAGCAGTTTATGTCCGTCAATATAGATAAAGAAACCGAAAAGCTGCTCGAGGAATTTATATTTACCTTTTCAGCCGATTCATTGTTCAATCCGGCCGAAAAGCATGCCATTATCGAGCAAAGCAACGAATTGCTTGATAAAAATGCCAGGGCCAATCCGCATTTTGAACTTTTTCTGCGTGCACATCTGGTTTATAAGCGAACTGATCAGCAGGCACAAAACTATTTAACCTGGCAGGATGTTCTTACAACGATATTAAAAAAGCGAAAATACAACCTGCGCGACGTACAGCATTTTCTGGAAAGTATACTATTACTGGAACAGGATCATACACTTTATACCTCATCATCCGTAACCTGGAAAACTTCCCCCACAACCTATACAATTGTTGAGGATAAACCAGTGTATGTAGAATTTAACAATGTTGACCTCACCTGCTATGCCAAACGCGACAGCATGCGCATATTCAATACTTCCGGACAACTGCATATCCTTCAAAACAGGTGGCATGGAAAAAATGGACTGGTAACCTGGGAACGTGGTGGTTATGGCAGTGACTCCGTCAATGCACAACTATCAAATTACGGGCTGGACATAACCCGTTCGGAATATGAGGCTGATTCAGTAAAATTCACCAATGTTATGTATTTTGACCAACCCCTGTATGGCACATTAAACGATCGTGTTACCTATATCAAAACACCTGAAAGTGCCGGTTATCCGAAATTTCAATCCTATCAGAAAAATTTTTTCATTGAAGACCTCTACCCGAATATTACCTACGAAGGGGGATTATCAATGGAGGGAGCTAAATTAATTGGCCGTGGCAATCGAAAAAACCCGGCTAACATATACATTTTTAAAAATGATACATTATTGGTCAATACCCGATCTACCTATTTCGCATTTAAACACGATCGGGTGATCAGTCCGGGTACATCCATTAGCATTCTGCTGGATAGAGATTCTATATTTCACCCCGACTTATCATTTACCTATCGCATACATACCAACGAGCTAACATTGTTAAAAAACGACAGCTATACCTCTCAGGGCCCCTACTTTAATTCATACCACAAAGTAGATATGAATTTCGAACAATTATACTGGAACCTGAATGAACCCTTAATGTTCTTTACCGCCCAAAGAGGAGCTTCCATGGGATATGCCAATTTCGAATCCATGAACCTGTTCGACAAAAAGCGTTTCGACAAACTTTTTGGGATGAATTATGTGCATCCGTTAATAAGCCTGCGTTCCTTTTCCAAAAAAATTAAAAGTGATCAGTTCACTGCCGAAGAATATGCCGGCTACATAACCAAGCCACTTCATCAGGTACGGCATTTGTTAATGGAACTATCGTATTACGGTTTCATTTTTTACGATGTCAATACCGATGTGGCTACTATCAAAGACCGATTACACGACTATATAAAAGCCGATGCGGGTATGAAAGATTATGATGTGATAAATTTTGAATCGTCAACCAGGTTACCACAGGAAAATGCTACTTTTAATATCAATACCTTCGACCTCACCATCAACGGCATACCGGAAGTTAACGTGAGTAATCAGCAGGCAGTTCGGATTTTACCCGACGACAAGAAAATAATTCTTAAACGCAACCGTAATTTTCAATTTGACGGAACAGTTGAAGCCGGACTTATCACTTTTTACGGTTCCAACTTTTTCTTTCATTACGATTCCTTTAAAGTAAATCTGCAAAAAGTAGATTCCATGGCCCTGAATTACCTGACTGGTAAACTGGATAACTATGGTTTGCCTATTCAGAGTACCATTCGAAATAAAATTGAGCATATTACCGGCGAAATTTACATTGATAGCTCAAATAATAAATCCGGCATAAAAGATTATCCGGCATTTCCGCTATTCAGAAGCACAGAAAGGTCATACGTTTTTTATGATAAACCCCATATCCAGGATGGCGTATATACCACCGATCAATTTTACTTCGAACTGAAAGATTTCACCATGGATAGTCTGGATAATTTCAACCGAACAGGATTACGATTTGACGGTACGCTGTATTCAGCCGATATTTTTCCGCCCATCGAACAAACTTTGGTGCTTCAGAAAGATGAATCACTGGGTTTTCATCACCAAACCGAAACAACCGGCATGCCTGCTTATATGGGCAAAGGAACCTATTTCAGGACCATACACTTAAGCAATGCCGGATTAAAAGGCAATGGCGAACTGGAATATCTCACCTCGCTTACGCGGTCAAAAGAATTTATATTTTTCCCGGATAGCATGAATACCTATTCATTTGGCTTTGAAATCAGGCAAAAGACCACACCTGTTGAATTTCCGCGGGTAAAATCGGCCAATAACTATGTGCACTGGGAACCATACAACGATATACTCGAAACAGAAGAGACCGATACCCGTTTTAATATGTTTAATGATTCAACCTATTTAAACGGTAATTTAAACCTTAGCCCAAAAGGATTATCGGGCAACGGTCGGATGGATTTACAAAATTCAGAAATAGCGTCAGATTACTTTACCTATGAAGCATTTGATATTCATGCCGACACCTCCGACTTCTTTCTTAAATCGTTGCATAGCGAAGGATTTACCGTACTCACTGAAAATATGAGTACCCACATCGATTACCAAAACAAAAAAGGTTTTTTTGAATCGAATGAAGATTTCACACTGGTTGATTTCCCGGAGAACAGATATGTATCATATCTTGATTATTTTGTATGGCATATTGACGAAACACGGCTTGAAATGGGCTCCAGGAAAACCCTGGAAGGACAGGATGAGATTTATGCCCGTGAAGATGGCGTTGAACCCGATGGCCCTCGTTATATCTCTGTTCATCCCGATCAGGATTCACTTAATTTTGTCGCACCTATGGCATATTACGATTACCGGGATAACCTGATCAATGCCGAGCAGGTAAAATTCATTCGTGTGGCAGATGCACGCGTATATCCGTTTGAAGGTGAAGTTACCGTGGCAGAGAAAGCTCGGATGCTAACCCTGGACAGCGCTGTAATAATCGCCAATGAAGAAAAAGAATATCATCGTATATATAATGCCTCGGTTGTTGTGGAAGGGCGGTTATCCTATTTCGGAGACGGGGATTATGATTATGTCGATCAGAATGGTGATATACAAGTGATTCATTTCCATAAAGTAGGGGTGGACGACTCATTAAACACCATTGCTAACGGTGAAATTATTGAGCCCGATGAATTTACACTAAGTCCGGTGTACCATTACCAGGGCGATGTATCACTTCATGCACAGGAAAACCTGTTATTATTTGATGGTGCTACACAAATTGAACACAATTGCGATATGCTAAAACCGGGTTGGTTATCATTTGAAAGCCATATAGATCCGTTGAATATCTACATTCCGATTGGTGAAGAAATGAAAGACATTAACGGGCAAAATCTTTATGCCGGAAACTACCTCTTTTACGATTCGGTACATATTTACCCATCTTTCTTAACCGGACGCAAGAATTACAACGACGCCCGGGTTACCAAAGCCTCCGGCCATTTATTTTATAACCAGGCACTACAAACCTATCAGATTGCTCAAAAATCTAAAATCGGGGATTTCTCATTACCCGGCAATTACCTGAGCCTGCACCGGGAAAATTGTATCCTGTATGGCGAAGGTGAAATAAACCTCGGTGCTGATCTGGGACTGGCGAAATTGGAAACCTTTGGCAATGTTACCAACGACCTGGAAATCAATAAAAAAATGTTGGACCTGGTGTTGTATCTGGATTTTTATTTAAGTGATGAATTAAAAAATATGTTTGCCGTTGAAGTAGATTCAGCGCAGGGACTTGAACCTACAGATATAAGCCGGGAAACCTATTTAAAGGCCTTAAAACAAAAAATGGGTAGCGAAACTACAAAAACCTACCGCGATGAAATGACATTATTCGGTGAAGCCAAAAAAATTCCGGAGGCCATACAGAAAACCATAGCCATCAGCGAGCTTGAGCTGATATGGGACGATGAGGCCAATTCCTACCGGTCGGTTGGTGATATTGGCATTGCAAGCATACATAATACACAAATAAATAAACGGGTACAGGGTTATTTCGAGCTGCAGGTGAAACGTAGCGGTGATATCATGGACCTGTATCTTCAAATTGACCGAAATACCTTTTACTATTTTGGTTACACGCGGGGTGTCATGCATACATTATCGTCTGACCCGGATTACAATAATTTCATAAAGGAGCTAAAAACCAGAGACCGCAAATTCAAAGTGAAAGGAGACCGCACACCCTATATATTTATTTTAGCAGCTGACCGTAAACGGTCCATTGCTTTTAGCCGCTGGAAACAATGGCAGGATAAATTATCCGGTAATGAAGAAGGAGCAGAGGAATGATCGGGTTAAATAAACGAGTATCGAATTATATTACGAAAAAGTAAAAAATGAACACCACATAACCGCCTCTTGTCCCGAAAATTTTCGGAAGGGGCTAAGCACAGTATTTACCCAACCATTAAAAAATAAATGTTATGAAAAAAAGCAAACAACTATTGATTCTCTTATTCATTGTATATGCAACATTTACCTCTTGTATCAAAAATGAAACAATTGAACCTGGCCCCATCAAAATTGAACTGAAGGATTTAAAATTGATAAAAGCCAATGAAACTTCAGCAAAACTAGAAGCTGTTGTGAGTAATTCTAATGGATATGAATTTGGTGTTGCATTAAGCAAACATAATTTCAATAAAAAAGATTTTATCGATAGCTGTACATTTTATAAAATTGATAATAATCAAACAGATACAGTTAAACTTGAGATTAGTAATTTAATTCCTTCAACAACTTATTTCTGTGAACTCTATTATAAGGTTGAAGATAATTACGCTTTTAATAAATCAGTAAAATTTAAAACCAGAGAAAAAGTCAACATTATTTTTGATACCATATATGACATCGATCAGAACATATATAAAACCGTTTCGATTGGAGAACAAAAATGGATGGCACAAAATCTAAGGACGACTACTTATAATGACGGTGAGCCTATTAAAAACCTGATTACAGACGATCAATGGTATCAGGATAGTGTTGGTGGCTATTGCTGGTTTGAAAACAATATTGATTACAAAAACACGATAGGTGCCTTATATAATGGATACTCCATTGAAACAAATAAGTTATGTCCTTCCGGTTGGCATATCCCCTCTGATGATGACTGGTTTGAATTAGTTGATTATTTAAATAACCATGGCTTTGAAAGTTATCATGCAGAGGCTTTAAAAACTAAATATGGATGGATTGATAATTCGAATGGTGTGGATCATTACGGATTTTCAGCTTTGCCAAGTGGATATAGAAATGAAATTGGTGGATCACATGATATCAATAGCTTTGCAGGTTATTGGAGCTCAGAAAAAAATCATCTAAAACAGCACCATGTGCGTAAGTTGAATACAAACAACACTTTACAACCATGGATTGCCAATCGAAATGTAGGCATGGCAGTTAGATGTATTAAAGATGAAAAATAAACAAATATTTATATCGTTTGGTTACACGCGGCCATAAAACATGCCGGTATCAGTGGGTTTGCGAGCGTTATAACCCGCTCTAAAGCCTTCGACCTATTGGCAGGTAGAGAAGCACGCAATCCGACACGTTTCATACCGCTTAACGATGTAATTCTATATCGTTTATTTTTTTAGTATTTCCATTCTTAGAGTAATAATCCTTTCCTCTTTTAATTTAGTATTCCTCTTCCATCGTCTCACTGGCAGAAACTGCCATTATACCCACCAATAAAACAACCCCGGTTAACGCTGTGGTAAACTCACCGAATTCCGTTGGTTTTTTAACATAATAGCGATTAGCCGGCCCGGATGTCAATCCCATTGGTGAAACCATCGACTCAACTGTTTCAGATACCCAAAACTCATCATCAACATATCGGGGATGGACATAGTCATTTTTAATTGTATAGGTTATGTAACTCCTAAAACGCATGGGTGAATCCTCTTTATTGTAGCTAAAACCTTTGCCGGTAGTACTTCCCGTAGTTGTAGCGAGTTTTACCTTTGACGGTTTAACAGACGTCCATTCATTTAAAAACTGATTGGTTAAATGCAGACCCGAAACAGATATACGGGCCTGTGGAGGAATAAAACGAATCGCATCATACCATTGACTGCCCCCCTGAAAATCACCAGAAAATTCGGAATACGTTTCCGTCCATTCAATGCCTGAACCCTGAATTTGTCCGGTGATACGATTATTACCATTCCACAACGGCAGGATATCATTATCTATAATGATAGCAGATTGACTTAGGTCAACATAAACCGGAGTAGATAATTTATTATAAATATCAATTTTAACCGGACAATCTATGCCATTGTAGCGATAGACTATTCGCAGGGTGTCATTCTCATTTACAAATTCCTGCTGATTTTGTTGTGGCAAATCGCTTTGCAGCCACACATACTGATATTTGGTGCAACCCGTGGCTATAAGTATCAGACTAAGTACGGTTATATAAATGAGTCGGTAACGGGCAGCTTTTTTGTGAGATGTGTATACGAATTGATCCATAACCCAATAATTATTGATTATACCCATCAATAACAATTATTATACCGATTCATTCAAGTTTTTTTGGCTGGCTTGAATTTTTCTTTTTCCCTTTCCACAAATGCTGCCAGTGTGGTTGGCTTTTTACCGGTTAATTGTTCATAAAAAGAAGAGATTGCCGGTTCCTGCTGAAAACGGGGCAAGTAATGTAACATTATCATAACCATGATTTTACCTGCCGGGATATTTTCCTTCTTTTTTAAAAAATAAAAACGGAGCGGGTTTATGTTTTTATAAGTAACCTGATCCGGTATAAAACGATTGATTGTATGAGCCACATAATAAAAATCTTCATTTTCATAACCGGTTACTTCCATCTTTTGGTTCCTGAATTGATCGAAACGATCTAATATTATCGCACTAACCTCGCCGATATTTGCCACATCAATCCAGTTAAATTTGGACTTTCCGGCCGGCAGGATAATTTTTCTTTTGTGTTTAATATCGTTCATTAAAGTGGTTGTTAAATTTTGCATGAAATAAGCCGGACGAATAAAAACATAATCCATTCCGGAGGCCAAAATCAGTCTTTCAATTTTATTATGTGGTATAACCTTGCTTTTCTCAGCTCCCTGAACGGAAAGAAAAACAATTTTACAGATATTCTTTGCTTTCATTTTGTTAATAAACGGAGCAATGTATCCTGGAATATCTGATATATGGGGAGGGCGCAATAAATAAACACAATCAACCTTTTCCAAAGCTGCGTCAAATCCGGCCTCATGTTCAAAATCAAATGTTACGAACTGTAGCTTTGGATAATCAACCAATACCCTTCGTGCCTGCTTTTCGTTTCGTGCTGCTGCAATAATTTGTACATCAGGATGGTTTTGATACAAAAAACGAATCACTTCAAATCCTACATTGCCCGTAGCCCCTGTAATTAATACCCTTTTCATAAATTTTGTCCTTGTATTTAATGACTCGAGTCGGATTTACTGAATAATATAACATGTATTTGCACTGTGTGTTTCCATTATTGTACAAATGATCATTTCAGTGTTTATAGCACAAGTCGTTTAATCTTAAAATATATACGACTAAAAATAAAACAATTTACCCGGCATTTACATAACCATTCCATTCTGTTTGAAATTAAAAGGAATTCACTACTTTTCCAGTTCAATAACTTCCAGTTCCTTTATTTCCGTACCTTCAATAACCAACCGCAACAACGTACGAACCTTGTGAAACCCGATTTTACCCGCCGCACCCGGATTGATATGTAACAAACCATATTGATTGTCGGGCATAACCTTTAAAATATGTGAATGACCGGAGATAAACAATTTTGGGGGATTTTTTTGAATGGTTTGCCGAATACCGGGATCATATTTTTTCGGGTAACCACCAATATGTTTGATAAGTACATCAACCTGTTCACATTGAAACCGAAGAATTTCAGGGTATACAATACGAACATCCTGCCCGTCTATATTACCATAAACCGCCCTAAGCGGACGAAATGCGTTGAGCTTATCAGCAATCTCAACCGGACCAATATCACCCGCGTGCCAAATTTCATCACACGACTGAAAATAGGTTTCTATTTTTGGATCGTAATGGCCATGTGTATCGGATAGTAATCCAATTCTCGTCATTAATTGTATTTTTGATGCATGAATAAGCCGGTAAAAATGCAACTTTTTTATACACCACAAATATTACAGAACCAAAATGTGCTGGACGAAACAGAGTCTAAGCATTGTGTGCGGGTATTGCGAATGACCGAAGGCGATGAAATTCAACTAATTGACGGCCAGGGTGGTTTGTACACTGCTCAAATAACCGATGCACACAGCAAAACCTGTAAATTTCGAATAACCGACAAACAAGAAATTGCCAACAAAAGACCCTATACACTTACCATAGCCATTGCACCCACCAAAAATATTGACCGCTTTGAATGGTTTCTGGAAAAAGCCACCGAAATTGGCATTGATGAAATAGTACCGATGCTTTGCGAACATTCAGAACGAAAAGTAATAAAACATGAACGTTTGGAGAAGATCGTTATCGCAGCCATGAAACAGTCTTTAAAAGCGCATAAGCCTGTTATTCATCCACTTACATCATTTAAGGATTACCTCTCTCAGGTACCCGGGGAACTAAAATGTATTGCACATTGCCAGCCGTCACCCCGCCAAAGATTTAAAGATGTGGTTAAACCCACACATATCACGGTACTCATTGGACCGGAAGGCGATTTTTCAGATGCTGAAATTAAATTGGCCAGGGACAATGGATTGGTCGAAATTAGCTTGGGAGAAAGTCGATTACGAACCGAAACAGCCGGTGTGATGGCATCCGCCATCCCGGCTGTTGTATTATAATTTTTGTTCTTCTAATCCAGGCTATGCAAAACCAATCCGCTTCGTAACTTCGGTTCAAACCAGGTGGTTTTGGGTGGCATTATATTTCCGGTATCGGCGATATCCATCAATTGTGTCATGGAAACAGGGTACAAGGCAAAAGCCACTTTCATTTCACCACTATCAACCCGGCGTTTTAATTCGTTCAATCCGCGAATACCACCAACAAAGTCAATTCTTTTAGACTTGCGCAAGTCAGTAATATCCAGCAGGGGTGTAAGCACCGCATCTGATAAAACGGTTACATCCAGTGCCATAATCGGATCATTATCATCATAAGTATGTGGTTTGGCACGAAGTATATACCAATTGCCTTCCAGGTACATAGATAGCTCATGCAATTGTTGCGGCTTATATTCCCGGGCACCGTAATTCACTACCTCGAAATGTTCATTTAAAGCGGTCAGAAACTCATCCGGAGTATGGCCATTTAAGTCTTTCACCACCCTGTTATAGTCGATAATACGAAGCTGGGAAGCCGGAAAATGAACAGCCAGGAAGAAATTATACTCCTCATCACCCTTATGATCAGGGTTGTTTCTCTTTCTTTCCGCTCCGACCAATGCCGCCGCTGCTGTTCGATGATGACCGTCTGCCACATAGGTTACGGGGATTTCTTCTCTGAATATCTTTTCAATGGCAGCTACTTGTTGCGGATCATCAACAACCCATAATTCATGGCCGAATCCTTCATCAGTGGTAAATTTATATACAGGCTTGCGCGAAACCACATCATCTACCAGGGTGTCAATATGATCGTTATCGGGATAAGAAAAGAAAACCGGTTCAGCATTGAAATTGGTTACACGAACATGGTTCATCCTGTCTTCTTCCTTATCCGGCCTGGTTAATTCATGCTTTTTAATAACATCATCCATATAATCCTGCACCGATGCACAACCTACCAGGCCATATTGTGTAACGCCATCCATGGTTTGGGCATAAATGTAATAGCAGGGTTTATCATCCTGTATAAAAACCTGATCGCCAATTAATTGTTGCAGGTTTTCATGTGCTTTCTGATAAACCCTATCATCATAAGGGTTTAAATCTTCGGGTAAATCAACCTCCGGTTTAACAACATGTAAAAATGAAAGCTCATTCCCGCTAACTTCATTTCTTGCTTCTTCAGAATTTAAAACGTCGTACGGACGCGAGGCTATCCGGCCTACCTTCTCAGGTATAGGCCGATAGCCTTTAAAAGGTTTTACAATTGCCATGATATTTTATTTCATTAATTAACCTGGAAAGTTTTGTCGCCTTTGGATAAATACCCAACAATTTGACGGGCAGCTGCCAACCCGGCATTGGTATTGGCTTCCATTGTTTGCGCACCCATTTTTTTAGGCGTGAAGTAAAACCTTCCCTCGAAGTTCTTTTCGATCTCATCCTTGCAGTCAGGCGCAATATCCGAAATGTACCTGAAATCAGAACGTTCTTTAAAAACTTTAAGAACAGATTCTTCATCAATTATCTCCTTCCGGGCAGTATTCACCAATGTTCCGCCTTCGGGCATAAGCGAAAGTAAATCAGCATTGATCATGCCTTTGGTTTTGTCGTTGGCCGGAAGATTTACGGAAACATATTGTGATTTTTTATACAGGTCTTTCACATCTTTTTCATTGATTACCCCGTCATCTTCAATAATTTTGGGTTCCACGAAAGGATCGTGGGCATACACTTTCATACCCAGCCCATGTGCAATTTGAGCCAGTATTTTACCAATATTGCCATAACCGTGTATACCAAGTGTTTTACTGCGCAGCTCGGTTCCGGCTTTTCCGTTAAACTGACTTCGATTTAGGTATATCATCATACCAATACCCAATTCGGCTACCGCATTGGCATTTTGACCGGGTGTATTCATTACAACAATATCCCTGGCTGATGCCGCTTTCAGGTCTACATTGTCATATCCTGCCCCGGCCCTTACTATAATTTTTAGATTTTGAGCTGCATCAATCACTTGCTGATCGATTTTATCGCTACGAATAATTAACCCTTCAGCATCTTTAACAGCCTCCAGTAATTCCGATTTATCCGTATATTTTTCGAGTGTATCAATGCTCAGTCCGGCTTCGTTTAGAATGGCTCCCATTCCTTCCACGGCAGACTTTGCAAATGGTTTTTCGGTTGCTACGAGTATTTTACTCATGTTAAACTTTCATTTTTTAAGGTTATTATTTAGTACTCCTTTTTCGTATTCCTGCATTACTTCCACCAATGCCATTACACTATCAATCGGCATGGCATTATAGGTTGAAGCTCTGAACCCGCCTACTGAACGGTGGCCTTTGATACCCACCATTCCTCTGTTGGAGGCGAATTCCAGGAATTCAGTTTGCAGTTCTTTAAATTCTTCATTCATCACAAAAGTGATGTTCATATCAGATCGGTCTTTCTTATCGGCTGTTCCTTTGAACAAACGATTACGATCGATCTCATCATAGAGTAACCCGGCTTTTTTCTCATTGTATTTTTGAATGGCTTGTACCCCCCCCAGCCTGCGGTACCATTTTAATGTTTGCAGGCATGCAAAAATATTTACAACAGGTGGTGTGTTGTACATCGATTCTTTGTCGATATGCGTTTTGTAGTTGAGCATGGAGGGTATCGGACGCTCAACCCTGCCCAATGAATCGTCTTTTATAATTACAAACGTAACACCAGCCGGCCCCAGGTTTTTTTGGGCTCCACCATAAATGATATCGTACTTCGAGATATCGACATACCGGCTAAATATGTCAGAAGACATGTCGGCAGCCATCGGAACTTTTACATCCGGGTCTTTTTTGTATTGTGTACCAAAAATGGTGTTGTTAGTGGTTATATGTAAGTAATCAATATCTTTTGGTACGTCATATTTTTTGGGAATATAACAGTAGTTACGGTCTTCAGAAGAGGCAACTACCTCAACCTCACCAAAAAACCTGGCTTCTTTAATGGCTTTGCCTGACCATGATCCGGAATCGATATAAGCCGCTTTTTTATTCAGATAATTATACGGCACCATACAAAATTGTGTGCTTGCGCCACCGCCTAAAAACAGCACCGAATATCCTTTAGGAATGCTTAATAACTCGCGAAACAATGAAATGGTTTCTTCCACCATTTCGGTGCATTCCTTGCTTCTGTGAGAAATTTCCATTATTGATAGCTCGGCATTATCAAGTCCAAGTATCCCTTTGGCTGTATTTTTTATTGTGTAATCAGATAAAATGCTGGGTCCAGCATAAAAATTGTGCTTCTTCATATCAGTATTCCTATTAATTTATTAATTCAACACTTAAATAATTATGTGTTTCGAATTGCAAAAGTAAATAATGTAATTGTTATTGTGAAAAAAATAACAATAAGATTATAGATTATTTAAAAATGGTCAGTTCAATACGGTTACGGCATCATCCCTGAATACAGGAATAATGTTGGTTTGGTCAGGTGTATGACAATATTCAATAACATCGTGTAAATTGTTTTTACGTAACCGGCTATACTGTGCGGTTTCTTTAATATACGCCATCAGGTTATTTTCAGCCAGTTGCCACAGATCGACAGATGCTTTTGCAGAGTCGCATATTGTCGAAAAAGCGGAGTTTGCCAATATTTTATTTGCCAATGCACCGGCAAAAAGAGAATCTTCAAGATTGAATTTCGTTTTCCATCCTGCACAAAGAATTATCACATCGCGCTGTTTTTCAATCAAATAATAAGCCAAAGCCGAAATGTTCAAATAAGCGCCAATTAATACCTCATGACTGTTACGGGCTATTTGGATTGAATTTGTACCGTTGGTGGTGCTATATACAATGTCATTGTTTTTTACTCTTTCCGGAGTAAAATTATAGGGTGAATTGCCAAAATCCGCAAAATCCTTTACAATTCCGTCACGCTCTGCTGCAACCAGGTATCCCTTTTCTTTAAAGGCTCTGGCTTCTTCGAGTGTTGCTACCGGAATAATCCTGTTGGCTCCATTCATAAAAGCCGTACAAATGGCACTTGTTGCCCGCAGCACATCAACCACTACTACTATGGCTTCAGGATTTTCGTAGCCTGCATAAATAGCTGGTGTAAAACATACTTCTACCTGTATTTTTTGCTTTTCCATCATCAATCGATTTAAGAATTGTCAAAAGTATGAAATAAATCAGTATCTGATACCGGATAAAATGCTTAATCTGTCATTTGGCAACCCAATGAGGCGGAAGTATTATCAATAAATCTGTATATTCTTTAGGAAAAGTATATTTACCGAAAACTATCAGGCATTTTCATGAATAGGCAATGTAAATGTGAATTGACTTCCTTTGCCGTACTCACTCTCAACCCAGATTTCTCCTCCATTCTTTACAATAAATTCTTTGCAAAGAATGAGTCCGAGTCCTGTACCCATTTCGTTTTCCGTGCCTACTGTAGAATGGTTAACATCAATACGGAAAAGTTTTTCAAGGTCTTTTTCTTTTATACCTACCCCGTTATCGCTAATGGTAATATATATTAAATTGTCTTCGGTTTTAGAGTAAACTTTAATCTCCCCTTCATTGTCCGTAAATTTAATGGCATTGGATAGCAGATTGCGAATTACCGTCTTGATCATATTTTCATCGGCAAAAGCAGTACCGGGGTGTTTTATCTGATTCAACAGTGTTATATTCTTTTTAAGGGCATTGTTCTGAACTGTTTGTAAGGTTGATTCAACCAATAGTTTCATATCGAGTTTATCGGGTTGAAATTTGATACGACCGGTTTGTGAACGCGACCATTCCAATAGATTTTCCAGTAATGCATAAGCATTCTTTGAAGTCTGGTGTATGATGCCAATAAACTCCTCAAGCTCACTACTTGAATAATTGGACAAATTTGTCATTAACAATTCAGAAAAACCCAGCAGTGTATTGAACGGGTTTTTAAGATCGTGTGCAATAATGGAGAAAAATTTATCTTTCGTTGCATTCAGCTCACTCAGTTCAGTGGTACGGATTTCAACTTTCTGTTCCAGACTGGCGTTCAGTTCCTGCAATTCGGTGTTTTTTCTGGATATGGTTTTGTCCTGTTCAAAACTACGCAATGCCTCTTTTATGGTAAGTATCAGGTCTTCTTTATCCCAGGGTTTAGAGATGAACCGGTATAAATTTGCCTTGTTTACAGCATTTTCTACTCCCTGTAAATTGGCTTGTCCGGTAAGTAAAATGGTACGCGTATCAAAATGTTTTGTATGGATATACTCCAATACTTTATCACCTGTTATTTCAGGCATTATATAGTCGGCAATAACAACAGGTACCTCATAATTATCTTCCAGCAATTCATCAAACACTTCCATTGCTTCCTGGCCATTTTCTGCTGTTTCAATGATATATTCGTTATCAAGTGCATTTTGTATCTGTTCCTTAAGAGAATCTAAAACAATCACTTCATCATCGACACATAAAATGGCTTTTTTGCTCATTGTGCTAACCCTTTTTTAATGGTTTCCAGAAGCTCTTTTTCTGACCAAGGTTTGTTAATAACGGCATGTATATCTGCCATTTCCTTAGCTTTATCAATAGCATCCTGAGATGCCTGACCGGTAAGCATAACTTTTACAATGCCCGGAAACCGTTGATGTACCTTTATTAAAAATTCATCTCCCTTTATTCCCGGCATTAACCAGTCGGAAACAATTATCAGAACATCTATTTGCTCTTCTACCAGTTCTTCAAGCACTTCAAGCCCTTCATCAGCGCTTTCAGCCGTTTCGTAGATATAATTATTGCCCAGCTCTTTCTGCAATTGCTCTATCAGACTGTCCAGAATAATTGATTCGTCGTCAACACATAAGATGGCACTTTTTTTCATGCTGATTTATTTTCCTCGCGTACCTTTAAATTAATTTATTTTTTTAACAAAAAAAACTTTTTTTATCCATGCACAGGTAATTCAATTTTAAATGTTGTACCTACATTTACTGCACTCTCAAAGCTTATGCTTCCATCATGCTTTTCAACTATTTTCTTCACAATATCAAGTCCCAGACCACTGCCTTCACCACTTTTTTTGGTTGTAAAGAAGGGCTCAAATATTTTTTCACTAATTTCAGGTTCAATTCCGGTGCCAGTATCGCCTATTTTAACCACCACATTGCCTTCATCTGATTCAACGGAAACCGTAAGTGTACCACTTTGTCCCATGGCCTGCAACGAATTGTGAATTAAATTGGTCCAAACCTGGTTTATTTCATCGGCATAGCAATTTACCATAGGTATTTCTTCAAATTCACGAATAACGTTAATACCCTGTTTTATTTGATTATGGTATAATGTTAGTACAGTTTCGATGCTGTCCACTATATCTGTTTCCACCATTTCACCGGACGGATCATGATGAGCAAATTTTTTAAGCGCAAATACTACTTTAGAGGCTTTTTCAACGGCTATGGATATGGTTGATTTATTTTTATCGAGCGAAACCAGGTTTTTAACGGCTGCGAGTATGGTATGTGTCTCCTGATTATTAAACAGGGGCAGCAGGCTATCAAAATTATTGTAGAGATTGAGGTAAATACAAACATCAGCCAAAGATTCGGGACTTTCGATATTGTTATCACTTAATTTCTGTGAAATTTCCCTGCGTAGTTTGCGTTTATCACGTGATGACAAAGTTGCAGATTCTTCAGGATCAGCCATTTTAAGAAGTCGAACAAACAATTCTTTTTCTTCATTGGATATTTCCAGAATGAGGTGTGGCAGATCGGTTATTATATTATCCAGCGAATCATTCATATTTCCAATGGATGCTTTAATTGCACCCAATGGTGTATTAATTTCGTGCGCAATACCTGCAATAAGCTGACCCAGTGCAGCCATCTTCTCTGATTGTACGAGTTGTTCCTGGGTTTGTGTGAGATTATCGATAAGTGCCTGGAAGTTTTCTTTTTGGTTGATCAATTCCTCGTTCAGGAAACTAAATTCTTCATCCAGTTTTTTGTGTTCAGTTATATCCCTCGCCACCAATAAACCGGCATTTTCACCTTCATGTTCGATAAAATGTGTTTCGGCTTCTACGTCCATCCAGATACTTTCGTTGGATATTAGCACGGTATTGAACTTGCTCTCAATAAAATTGGCTGAAAAGATATTTTTTATCTCTTCTTTGGGTTCGGGATCCAGAAAGTCTGAAATAGATTTTTCAATTATTTCATCGTAGCTATATCCCAGGTTATCACATGCAAAATCGTTTGCATATAATATCCTGCCCGGCTTATTATTGTCATTCAGCTGAATGATAAACAGAAAATCCTTAACAAAATCGAGAATCCGACATTCTTCCTTTATACTCATATATGATTCATAGGTCGATTAAACAAAAGGAAGGGGTTTAATAGTTGCTTCAATATGTTTATTACGTATTTCAATTAAAATAGTTGTGTCCGGGTTTGTGTATTCAGTTTGCACATACCCCAAGCCAATACCCTTTTTCAATACGGGTGAATTGGTTCCTGAGGTAACATGCCCAATGGGTTCTCCATCGGTATTGAGTATACGGTATCCGTTTCTGGGTATACCCCGTTTGTTAATCTCAAAACCAATTAGTTTCTTCTCAACACCTTGTTGCTTTTGCAGGGTGAGCAGTTCTTTATCCAGAAAATTACTATTTTTTTTGATTTTTGTGATCCACCCCAGGTTGGCCTCAATGGGCGAGGTAGAATCATCAATATCATTTCCATACAGGCAAAGCCCTTTTTCGAGTCGTAAGGTATCCCTTGCAGCCAGGCCAATAGGTTTTATGTCAAAGGATTTTCCTTCTATCATAATGGCATCCCAAATATTGGGAGCATCTTCATTTCTAATGTATAGTTCAACACCTTTTTCTCCTGTATAGCCTGTTGAAGAAATAATAACATCCGGTATTCCGGCAACCTTATCCGAATTAAACCGAAAGGGTTTCATGTTATACAGATCGATTTCAGTAAGTTTATTCATAAGCGGCAATGCTTCCGGCCCCTGAATGGCCAAAAGAGCATATTGGTCAGAAGCATTTTTTAACGAAACACCGAATGAATTATGTTGTTCCAGGAATTTAAAATCCTTTTCAATATTAGCAGCATTAACCACCAACATATATTTTTCATCATCGAATTTGTAAATAATCAGGTCATCAACAATACCGCCATTCCCGTTAGGCATACAGGTGTATTGACATTGCCCGGAATTTATTTTCGACACATCATTGGAGGTTACAAATTGTAAAAAATCAGTTGCACCGGAACCGGTTACCCAAAATTCACCCATGTGTGAAACATCAAATATCCCTGCTTTTTGGCGAACATGCATGTGCTCGTCATTTACACCACTGTATTCAACAGGCATTTCGTAGCCTGCAAAAGGTATTAAGCGTGCATTTAACTCATTGTGCTTTTGATAAAGCGCCGTTTTTTTCATCACAAATCCCTCCTGTATTCTTAATTCCTAAATTATTTATTCAATACTTTAAATTCTACTCTTCGGTTTTTGGCTCTTCCTTCAGGTGTATTATTTGGTGCAACGGGTTTGGTATATCCGTATCCTTTGTATTCTAACCTGTCACCATCAATTCCCTGGTCTTCGATATAATCAGCCACTGCTTTGGCCCGATTGCGCGAAATACGCATATTGGTGTTAAGAGCCCCTTGAGTATCCGTATGTCCGGCAATTTCAATGCGTAAAGTTGGATTGCTTTTCATAAGTTTAACCACATAATCGATTTCTGTAAATGATTTTGGTTTTAAATTGGCTTTGCCGGTTTCAAAATAAATATTATTAAGGGTTACCTCAGTGCCAATTTCCACCGTTTCCAGCTCATAATCCTTTTTGATAATATCGGAATAGTTTTTACCGGTTAATCGATGGTATCAACTTCATATAGATACCCCCCGGCATTAATTTCTATGCTATAAGGTTGTGCCTTACGTGCACTTAATTTATAAAATCCTGCTTCATCGGATGTAACAGATGATTCGACCGTATTGGTTACTTTATCCACAATTTCAACACTGGCGTTTGCAATTGGTTCACGAGAATCTTTGCTTATAATGGTTCCCTGGACTATGATCGATGTATCTAAACTCAGTTTTGTGGGTGACACTAAAAACAGGTTTTCATTTTCGGGAATAAAACCACCCATAAAATCATTATCAACACTGTGTTTCATTTCACGTTCAGACCCCAACGCAATTACTTTGTATATATCCTTTCGGCCTTCACCTGTTTCACGAATGGATGTATAATAGCCTGTGCGACCCTTTCCGATAGGTGTATAAAATAAATCATCATCAGCCGTATTAATGGGATAACCTATATTTACGGGTTTCGACCATTTACCTTTTTCATCGAGTATTGAACGAAAAACATCAAAGCCACCCATTGTATTATGTCCGTCGGATGAGAAAAATAATATACTGTCGTTTTCAGCCAGTGTAACGGCAATTTCATTGTTTTCAGTGTTAATATCGGGGCCTATATTTACCGGTTTTGACCATTTGCCTCTATTGTTTTTGGTTGACATATATATATCAGCTCCGCCAAATGATTTTTTACTTTTTGTGGAAACGAAATACATTTTATCACCATCGGAGGTAAATGTAAGTGCGGACTCTTTGTCGGATGAATTAATTTTGCCTTTAATTTTCTTTGGTTTTCTCCATTGGCTTTTTTTGTGTTCGCTATAAAATATATCACCGGCACTTTCACCTCCCTGGTATATATATATCCTGTCCAGGTCATTTGATAATCCCACAGCGGCCGTGTTGGAATTATTTTTTTTACCCACTACTTTTTTGGGCATCCTTTCGGCATACTGCCATTCGCCATCTTCTTTAACTGAATAATAAATATCCTCAAAAAATTTATTATCCGGAATATATCGGTCGGATTTTACCGATGCCGGACGCCGGGAGGTGAAATACATCAATGTGTCGCTATTGTTAATTATCGGGTAATAATCGTCGTATTTACTATTTATTCTGTTACCAACGTTCTGTATTATCACTCTTTTAGGATCCTTTATCAATTCCATTCCATTCTCACATTGCCGAATGAAATTGTCAATTTTACCAGCCTGTTTTTTGAAGGCTCTCCGGTTTAAAGTATTTTTATATTCAGCATATTCTTCAATGGCTTCGCTAAATTTATAGGTTAAGTGGTAGGCCCTTGCTCTCAATAGTAAAATATCTTCTGTTACATTGGGGTCCAGTTCATACGCTTTTTCAAGATATTCAGGGGCTTCGTATTTATTATCGGTATGGATATAACAAATTCCTATCATGTAATTTAACTCAGCGTTGTTGGTATTGTATTCATAAGCATCGAGGTATAATTCGCGTGCTTCACGATAAGTACCTATGCCTTCTTCAAAAAGATCATTGGCATCCTTAATGGATCTCCATGCATTTTTAAAACCTTCTTTATCGTCGATTTTAAATTCACTTCTTTTAATTTTAACCATTTCCTGAGCCGAAGAGAAAGACCCGTGAATGAAACAAACCAATAACAGCATTAATGTAAATGAAAATTTATTCATTTGATAATTTTTAGGGGAAACTAATTTACTCACAATCATTCAGATAACTTTCGGCTTCCTGCATACCAAGACTCAGTGCCTCTCTCCAGTCGTTACATGCCTCATTGGTATATCCCAGCATTTCGTTGGCCAGTCCTCTGTTAATAAAGGCTGCTCCATGTTCAGGGTCAGCATTGATAGCCTGGTTAAAATATTCAAGGGCTTTATTAAACTCGTTGTTTTTAGAGGCCGCATATCCCAAATTGGTTAAGGACATGGCATAATCGGGCTTCATGGCCAGTGCTTTTTCAAAATCGTTTATCGCACTGTCCATATCACCCAAATCCATTAAAACTGAGCCACGATTATTGTACGCAGCTACATAGCCTGAGTCAATTTCTATGGCGTTGGTATATTCTGTTATAGCCCCTTCAAAATCGCCGTTTTTTTTGCGCGCAGTACCCAGGTTATTGTATGCCTCTTTAAAATTGGGTTTCATTTCAATGGCCTGGCGATAGTTATAAATGGCACCTTCGTAATCGTTTAAACCAAACAAGGCTGATCCCCGGTCGTTATAAGCCAGGGCAAATGTGGGTTTTAATTCAATGGTCTGGGTGAAATGCCGGATCGCTTCGTTGAAATTATCAATATCCAGGTGCAACAACCCAAACTGATAATATAGGTCAGCGCGTTTATATCCCTTTTCAATAGCCTGTATAAATAGCGCGGAGTCTTTAAAAGTAGGGTCCGAATGCATTAAAATAAATCCTTTGATAAAACAGGCTTCGCCATTATCGGGGTTTTGCTGCATCACAAGATTCACATCATCTAATGCATTTTCATAATTATTGAGCTGATAACTCAATCGTGCTCTCAGTAGCATGGCTTCCTCGAACTCAGGTTTTCGAAGCAAAGCATTATTTATTTTACTAAATGCCACCGGATAGTCACCGTTGTTGGCAAATTTCAGCGCCTCATTGTATAATTTTCGGGCTTCAATATTTTTCTGATGATCTGATATATCCTCCTGTGCCAGGGTTCCAACGGCGAAAATGGTTAACAGAATAAACAGGTTGAATTCTTTCATGCGTCTATTGTTTTAACTGCATCAGCGAAATATAAATAAAATAATTAACTTGCTTCATTTATATAACCAGTTTTTATAAACCTGTCGCCAATCTTTTCAACAAATTATTTAATTAGACAAAATAAATTGCTTATTCTAAAAAAGAAAAATTAATTTTATTTTTGTTTTAACATGAATGAAGTTTCGGATATTAAATGTACTGGCTAAAAACCGGATAGCATGATTAATACAGCCTTGTCAGGCTTAAGGATGAAAGATTTGGTGAAAGAAAGTAAAAAATGTTAATTTTATAACAAAATAAGATGTCAGTTGAACTAACATATTTAAAAGAAATGTCTGGTGGCAATAAAGAACTTGCCCTTGAAATGATAGATATATTTATCAGCCAGGTAAAAGAATTTAGTGTTTCTATGCAGGAACATTATGATAATCAGAAGTTTGAGAATTTAGGCAAGTTGGCGCATAAAGCCAAATCATCCATATCCATCATGGGTCTTGAAGACTTGGCAAAAGATTTAAAAAGACTGGAATTAATGGCCAAAGAGGGAAAGCAGGTGGAAGAATACCCTGTAATTATGGAGAAGTTTAATGTACAAACTTCTGAAGCCATTGATGAATTAAATGATATTACAAAGAATATTGATATATATTTTTAAATAGATACCAGACTATGCTAAGGACCGAAAACATTAATGGTGTAATTGTTGCTTCTTTTGAAAATGAGAATAAATTCAATGCCGTGATCACAGAACCGGTTAAGGAAGAATTAAAAAGTCATTTTCAACAACCCGAAACTAAACTTGTCCTGAATCTTAAAGGCATTAAATTCGTTGATAGCTCAGGGTTTGGAGTATTTTTGTCTACCATGAAAACGGCCAACAATAATTCAGGACAATTTAAAATATGCAATGTATCCGATGAAGTTTACGAATTATTTAAATTATTACAACTTCACAATGTATTTTCCATTCACAATACCCTGGACGAATGCATAGCCAGTTTTGAAAACTAATTACTCAATACTTGTCTGTGCGTTTCATTGCTAAACACAACCTGATCATCCTGCACATCCACTTTTATCGATGATTGGTTAGAAACCTCACCTTTTATTATTTGCTTACTTAATTCATTCAAAATTAGTCGCTGCAGTACTCTTTTAACAGGCCTTGCACCAAATTGAGGGTCATAGCCAACCCTGGCAATAAAACTGGTTACCGCAGGTGTGAATTCCAATTGTATTCCCGATTTATTTAATTGACTGATTGTACTTTGCAACTGCAATTCAACAATATCATGAATTTCTTTTTGTGTTAAAGGTGCGAACATAATCAACTCATCTATCCGGTTTAAAAATTCAGGGCGAATAGATTGTTTCAATAAATCAAATACTTCCTTCTCTGTTTTATCCAATATTTCAGGCCGGTTTTCATTGTTCATCCCCTGCATGTTTTGTTGTATGATATGTGACCCGATATTGGAGGTCATAATAATCATCGTATTTTTGAAATTTATCGTTCTTCCTTTATTATCAGTTAAATGACCATCATCAAGCACCTGTAATAAAATATTAAAAACGTCGGGATGGGCTTTTTCAATCTCATCCAGTAACACGATTGAATAGGGTTTGTGCCGCACTGCTTCACTAAGTTGGCCACCCTCGTCATAGCCCACATATCCGGGAGGTGCACCAATCAGTCTCGATACCGAATGACGTTCCTGATATTCAGACATATCAATACGAGTCATTAGGTTTTCATCGTTAAACAAAGCTTCAGCCAGGGCTCTTGCCAGCTCGGTTTTTCCAACCCCGGTTGTACCCAGGAATATGAACGAACCAATCGGTCGTTTGGCGTCCTGTAACCCTGCGCGGTTACGACGTACAGCATCAGAAACTGCTGCAATGGCAGGTTCCTGCCCTATTACGCGTTTATGTAATTCTTCCTCCAAATGCAATAGTTTTTCCTTCTCACCCTGTAGCATTTTACTAATCGGAATGCCTGTCCAGCGAGAAACGATTTCGGCTATATCTTCAGCAGAAACCTCTTCACTTATCATGGCTCCATTTTGATGGATTTCATTAAGTTCATTCCTGAGTTTTTCAATTTTTTGTTCAGACTCTTTCATTTTACCATACCGCAATTCGGCAACCTTTCCGTAATTACCATCTCTTTCAGCCTGTTCAGCTTCCAGTTTATATTGTTCAACATTCGATTTTTCATGCTGGATGGTATCAATAATACCTTTTTCATAATCCCACCTGGCTTTATAGGTGTTAAGCTCATCATTCAGGTTTGCAATCTCTTTACTAATTTCTTCGGTCTTATTCTTATCCCCTTCTCTCTTAATGGCAGCCCGCTCAATTTCTAATTGTTGCACTTTACGTTGTAAATCATCAATCTCCGGTGGTAGTGAGTCCATTTGTAAACGTATCCGGGAGGCAGCTTCATCAATCAGATCAATGGCTTTATCCGGTAAAAACCGGTCGGTTATATAACGCGTCGACAATTCTACCGAAGCAATAATAGCCTCATCTTTGATCCGTACTTTGTGGTGTGATTCATAGCGTTCTTTTAGTCCTCGTAAAATAGAAATGGCGCTGAGCTGATCAGGTTCATTCACCATTACCATTTGGAATCGGCGTTCGAGCGCTTTGTCTTTCTCAAAATATTTTTGGTATTCATTGAGGGTTGTGGCTCCAATGGCTCTCAACTCACCACGTGCCAATGCCGGTTTTAATATGTTGGCCGCATCCATTGCTCCTTCTGATTTTCCGGCACCAACTAGGGTATGTATTTCGTCTATAAACAATATAATCTCACCCTCAGCCTGTACAACCTCATTAACTACTGATTTCAAACGTTCTTCAAATTCACCTTTGAATTTTGCACCCGCCAGTAAAGCACCCATATCCAGCGAATAAACCTGTTTGGTTTTAAGGTTTTCAGCCACATCACCACTCACAATTCGGTGTGCCAATCCTTCGGCAATGGCAGTTTTACCAACACCGGGTTCACCGATTAATATCGGGTTGTTTTTGGTTCGTCTTGAAAGTATTTGTATAATACGTCGAATTTCTTCATCCCGTCCGATAACCGGATCAAGCTTGCCGTTAATGGCTTGCTTATTCAGGTGAATAGCAAACCGTTCTAACGCATTAAAAGTATCCTCTGCTGTTTGTGTATCTGCCTTACTGCCTTTGCGTAGATCCCTGATAGCATCTTTCAGGTTTGTTGTGGTTACACCATTATCCTTTAACAATCGTGCCACATCATCACTGCCCTGAAGAATACCTAATAATATATGTTCAATGGAAATATACTGATCATTGAATTCTTTAGCTATCCGTTGAGCGTCGGTAAGTGCTTTATTGGCAGCCTGCGATAAATATACCTCACCACCGCTCACTTTGGGTAACGATTCTATTATTTTATCCAACGCCGCTGAAAAAACTGGAACATTAACTTCCAGTTTATTTAACAGGTAATGGGATACGTTTTCACCTTTGGCCAGTATACCTTTTAACAGATGTCCGGTTTCAATGGCCTGATGCTGATATCCCTGAGCTATTTCGGAAGCATGCTGAATGGCTTCCTGCGCTTTTATGGTAAAATTATTTAAGTTCATAACACGTCCGGTTTTGATTCATTTAAAACTATCAAAACATTTGCCATTATGAACACACGCCAATCACAAGCCATAATGTCATAATAACCCTCGAAAAGAACGACAATTTGACAAACATGTTAATTTAATTCAAATTTGAAAAAAGCACAAAATCAACAACGAATTGCATCACAGAAAATTACCAGGCTGGTATTAATATTGGCTTAACATTGTCCTTATAAAATCTTAAAAAAAATTTTTTTAATTTAAAAAATTATATAATTTTACGGTATTATAATCAAAGCACTAATCAACCAGTTAACTATATTAATCTTATACTAACTAACTATTCTACTAAAAAAATGCATGCATTGGCATGCATTTTCTTTTTATACAAAATCATAATAAGATTTACCCGCCTAAAGTAGCCACCATAACAGCCTTGATGGTGTGCACCCTGTTCTCAGCTTCATCAAATACAATGGACGCTTCTGATTCAAAAACGTTATCGGTAACTTCCATGGATTCAATCCCAAATTTTTGATATATTTTCTCGCCCATTGAAGTTTCCCGATTATGAAATGCAGGAAGACAATGTAGAAATTTTACGTTAGGATTTTGCGCAGCCGTCAATAATGCATTGTTAACCTGGTAAGGCTTCAGCTGGTTAATTCGGTGCTCCCAAACACTTTCGTCCTCGCCCATTGATACCCATACATCAGTATAGATAAAGTCTACACCTTTAACAGCTTCCCGGGGATCATCGGTAAGGGTAATGGATGCATTTGATTCCCCGGCTAATTGACGACAAGTATTCACCAGTTTTTCATCCGGCAATAATTCCAACGGAGCACCGGCTCTGAAATCCATCCCGGTTTTTGCCGCTCCTACCATCAAACTGTTACCCATGTTGTTACGAGCATCTCCCACATAAGCAAAACTAATTTCATTCAGGGGTTTATTACAATGTTCCTGCATAGTTAATAAATCGGCCAAAACCTGGGTTGGATGGAATTCGTCCGTTAGTCCATTCCATACCGGTATGCCGGAGTATTTGGCCAATTCTTCTACAACAGATTGTCCAAAGCCCCGGTATTCGATACCATCATACATTCGTCCTAATACCCTTGCCGTATCCTTCATCGATTCTTTTGCACCAATTTGCGACCCGGTGGGACCTAAATATGTTGTTGAAGCACCCTGGTCGCTGGCGGCTACTTCAAATGCGCACCTGGTTCGGGTGGATGTTTTCTCAAATATTAAAGCTATATTCTTTCCTTTTAAACGTTGCGATTCTTTCTCTTCCTTTTTCGCTTGTTTTAATTCACCTGATAATTTTAAAAAATATAAAATCTCATCCTGTCTGAAATCCAACAACTTAAGAAAACTCCTGCCTTTTAATTGAATGGACATATTGTGTTATTTTACATATTTAAACATTTGTTTTGCAAATTTATAAATTTATTTAAATGAATGGCTATGATAAATCTCATACCGAATCATAATTAATAAGAATTATTCATTTTTTAGTTTGAATTTTTTATTGATTTATTGGTTGGTAAATGAATATAGTACAGTGATCAAAAAAATAGGGTTATGTGCGGTATTTTTGTTATTTTTAGATTTCCGTGTAACTGTATTGATATGAACAAATTAAGAATTATACTACTGCTAATCACCACTTTTACTTTGTTCTATTCCTGTAATAAGTTAATTCAAAAAGATGGATTGCAGGAAGGAATAATTACTTATGAAATCAGGTATCTCCATAATGAAATGGATAACATTGGCACCCCACTGTTACCCAAAAAAATGATTTTAAAATTTAATTCTTCAAAATCGGTCAGCACCATTGACGGATTCCTGGGTTTTTTACGCATCAGCAACATCACCAATTTTCAGGATAAAAATGCCCGGACATTATTAAAAGTGTTTGAAAATGAATATATTTTTATAGGTGAGAAGGGAGAAACTATATGTTGCTATGATGCTATGGAAGACATGAATATTGACAAAACGAATGATACAACCAATATTGCCGGTCTAAAAGCCAGGAAAGCAATTGCAAAACTACCCTCGGGTGAAACATTTGATGTTTATTATACCCATGAGATTGCCATTGAGAACCCGAACGCAACCAATCCCTATCACCAGATTGATGGTGTTTTGCTTGACTTTCAATTAACCATGAACGAGCTTAAAATGCGTTTCATCGCCGACAAAATTGAGGAATCCCCCATCGGTGAGAAAGATTTTGAAGTTTTTAATAATCCCAAACGTATCTCACGCGAATCCATGTCAAAAGTCATGAACAAGCTGATGGAATAAATTACCATCCTGTTTATAACAATTTACCGCATTGCTTTTCGTTTATTCTTTCTCTTAGTATACTTGCATATCAAAATTACAGGCTAATTGATGGCGAGAAAAAAGAAGCGTAAGAATCCAATTGTATCCTTTATTGATTTTCTACGGGATGAACGCACGCAGTTTGTTACCGGACTGGTATTACTGGTTTTTGCAATTATTGTAACCATTGCATTTGTATCCTATTTTTTTACCTGGAAGACCGATCAGAGTTTTGAATGGCAAAAAGTACTGTCCTCTTCTGATATTGCCGTTGACAATTTCAGTGGTAAATTTGGTGCTTATGTGTCCTATACACTTATTAGCAATACATTTGGTATTGCTGCGTTTGCTATTCCCTTTTTAATGTTTGTGGCAGGACTTAACTTAATGCGGATTAAATGGTTGAGATTCTGGAGAACATTGCGTATTACCCTGTTCTTTGCCATTCTGACATCCATATTTTTAAGCCTTGTTTTTGAAAATCTCGATGGTTACCTGGGGTATGGCCTTGGCGGAAAACATGGGTATTTCATGTCTGAATGGCTCAGTACACTTTTGGGTGAAGTAGGTGCATACCTGGTTGTAATCATCGCTTTTTTTAGCACACTGGTGCTGGCTTATGATCATATCCTGGAAAAAATAAAAATATTCTTTATTCAATACAATCCTCTAAAAGATGATCATTCGCCACCAGCAACTTTTGAGGAAGCTGAACCCGGGCCACTCAACACAGATGAATCGGATGACCTGATATTTGAAACCGAATTTAAAAACCGGGAGGAAGATGACAGCTTTCACAAGCAACATGAGCGCATATCTTTTGAAGAGGTAGCGCAAAATACTGAAACAACGGTTTCTGCCACAAAGGAAGAACCATCGCACGAGTCCGAATCCAAAAGCCATGAACCTGAATTATCCGTTCAGAATTCCATGCATGTGAAGGAGGAAACGGTAAAAAAGAACCTGCCGCAGGAAGATTATGACCCCACCCTTGAGCTCTCAAATTATCAATACCCTTCAATTGATCTGCTGGAAAACCATAAGTCTGATGATTCGACCGTAACCAATGAGGAACTGGTAAGCAATAAGAATAAAATTGTTGAAACGCTTGCCAACTATAAAATTCAAATAGATAAAATTAAGGCAACCATAGGCCCGACCATTACATTATATGAAATTGTACCGGCACCGGGCGTACGCATTTCCAAGATCAAAAACCTGGAGGATGACATTGCACTAAATTTAAGCGCACTGGGAATTCGTATTATTGCCCCTATACCTGGCAGAGGAACCATTGGTATAGAAGTACCGAACCAGACACCTGAAACCGTTTCCATGCGTTCATTAATCGCTTCCAGAAAATTCCAGGAATCGAAAATGGAGCTGGCAGTTGCACTAGGTAAAACAATTTCAAATGAAACACATGTGTTCGATTTAACCAAAATGCCGCATTTATTGGTTGCAGGGGCTACAGGACAGGGTAAGTCAGTAGGTCTCAATGTGATACTTACTTCACTGCTATATAAAAAACATCCGGCACAATTAAAATTTGTATTGGTAGACCCCAAAAAAGTTGAACTGACCTTATATTCAAAACTTGAAAAACATTTTTTGGCCAAGTTACCGGATGAAGAAGAGGCCATTGTTACCGATACACAAAAGGTAATTCATACCCTTCAATCATTATGCGTCGAAATGGACAATCGCTACAACCTGCTTAAACAGGCTCATGTGCGAAATATCAAGGAATACAACACAAAATTTATCAGTCGTAAACTAAATCCCCAAAACGGGCATCGCTACTTACCGTATATAGTGGTGGTTGTGGATGAATTTGCCGATTTAATAATGACCGCAGGAAAAGAGGTGGAAATGCCACTGGCACGACTTGCTCAATTGGCAAGGGCTATAGGCATTCATTTAATAATTGCCACACAACGTCCGACAACCAATATCATTACAGGAATCATTAAAGCCAATTTCCCGGCCCGGGTTGCATTTCGGGTAACATCCATGATTGATTCCAGAACGATTTTAGACAGCCCCGGAGCCAATCAGCTTGTGGGGCGCGGTGACATGCTTTTTGCACCAGGCAGTGATATGAAACGATTACAATGTGGATTCCTGGATATTCCGGAGTTGGAAAAAATCACAGCGCACATTCAGGAACAGCAATCCTTCACCACGGCCTATATTCTTCCTGAAGTTGAAGAGTCGACAGGTTCTGGTGAAACCGGCGAAGTGGATCTGTCAAAACGGGATGATTTATTTGATGAGGCAGCCCGCCTGGTTGTAATTCATCAACAAGGCTCAACCTCATTGATCCAACGCAAATTCTCCATCGGTTATAATCGTGCCGGCCGTATCGTCGATCAACTGGAAGCAGCCGGTATAGTGGGGCCTTTTGAAGGTAGTAAAGCGCGGCAGGTATTATTTCCCGATGAATACACATTGGAACAATATTTGAACCAATTACAAAGCAATTAATATAACCAATAATGAAAGAAATTCTTTTTACAACTTTTATCCTGTTGAATATGACCTGTGGCTACGGACAACTCACGCAAGACCCTAAAGCCAAAGAAGTATTAGATGAAGTAGCCGAAATAACAGAAAAATACGAAACCATACAAGCAGAATTTACACTGAAGTATGTAAATCGCCGCGAGGATATCAACACAGAAAATGAAGGCACAATACATATCAGAGATAGCTCGTACATACTGGAAACACTTGGTTCAAAAGTAATTTACGACGGAGAAAATATGTATACCATCATGGAAGACCTGAACGAAATTACCATTACACGTCCCAATATGGAAGATGAAGATTTTGTGAGCAATCCGGCAAAAATATTTACCTGGTATGAACGCGATTTTAAATATCGCTATAAATCAACCAGCACGTTAAACGGACAGCAATATCACGAGATTGAATTATATCCGAAAAACCTGGATCAACCCTACTCAAGAATCAATATTCTGGTGAATGCGGATAACTATCATTTATACAAAATTGAATCCGTGGGCAAAGATGGTGATGATTACCTCGTAACCATTGATGTATTTAAAACCAATGTATCTGTTTCTGAGTCATATTTTCAGTTCGATAAAAACAATTATCCCAACGCCGAAATTATTGATATGCGCTTCTGATGGTTCAAGCGCTTAATTATATTATTCGGGATAAGCAATACGGGCATGATAGATTTCTTTTAACCGCTTTTTAAATATTTCTTTGGCAATAGAAATGTCTTTATAAGTTATATCAGCCTCGTTATATTGCTCTTCAACCTGTTGATAATTAATAATATTATCCACCAAATTCTCCAGCGATTCTTCCGTTATGTTTTTCAGGCTACGGGAAGCGGCTTCTACGGAATCGGACATCATTAAAACTGCCATTTCTTTTGTATGCGGGCGTGGGCCAGGATAAGAAAAATCTTTGATGGATACCTCTTCATCAGGATATTTACTCACATAATTGCGGTAAAAATATTGTACAGTAGAGGTACCATGATGGGTGCGGATAAAATCAACAATAATCTCTGGTAATTTATTTTTTCGGGCAATTTCCACGCCTTTTTTAACATGGTTGATAATGATTTTGGCACTTTCATTAAATTCAATCCGGTCATGCGGATTCATTCCGGGACGTTGGTTTTCAATGAAATAAATTGGATTATCCATCTTACCAATATCGTGATACAAAGCACCGGTTCTTACCAACAGGGCATTACCGCCAATACGATAAATCGCTTCTTCGGCAATATTCCCTACCTGTAGTGAATGTTGAAATGTACCAGGGGCTTTTTCCGCCAGTTGCCTTAGTAATGGCTGATTGGTATCAGATAGCTCCAATAAGGTAGCATCGGAAACAAAGCCAAACGACTTTTCAAAGACATAAATAAGCGGGTAAGCCACGAATAAAAAGAGGCCGTTAATACCAAATAACAGAAAATTGTCGCTGTCAATACTATTAAAATCACCATGCCGGATAATGGAAAACCCCATGTATGTGAAAGCATACGCCAGCATTACAAACAACGAAGTAACAACAATTTTTCGGCGCCTATTGGAATTGGTAAGTGTAAATATTGCCACATTACCTGCAATAAAATTCAGGAATAAAAACTCAAAGGCATTGGGGGCATAAAAACCTATTAAAAGCGTTGTTACAAAATGAGTGAATAATGCCAGACGCGCATCAAAAAAAGTGCGCATAATGATGGGTAATAGTGTAAAAGGAATCCAGTAAATATTTCCGGTATTAAATTCCAGCACTTGCGATGCCTTTGTTACACCTAACATACCTACAATCAGAAACAGTATAAATATGACATGTTTGGCATTTCGGAAAATCGTTATTCTGAAATTAAATAAAAACAGGAAAAGCACCCCTAAACTCACCAGAACGATTATTATTTTCCCAAGTAAAATGAAATAGTATTTATTGGATTCCCCCAATCGTTGTTCGTATTCTTTCCGGAATGATTCAATTTGTTGAAATTGTTCTTCGGTAATCACATCTCCCCTTTCAATAATCAATTGACCTTCACGAACAATATCTTTGGTTGGTGAAATTTCAGATAAAATAGCCTGCCGATAATTCTCGGACCGTTGCTGGTCGTAAATTAAATTTGAGGAAATAAAGCGATCCAGTGAAAACTGCTCGAAAAATGGGTTGTATTTATTTACCAGGGTGCTGTTTTCTTCTAAAATGCGCTGCGATAAATTATTGGAGATATACTGATAAGCCGATTTAGGCGTAAACACCTCGGCCAGGCTTTGCTCCTCTGCAACATTGTATTTAGCTATTACGATCGCCCCATTTTTTTTATCGATACTTACGTTGTCATTTAGTTCAAGTATTCCCTTGTCATATACCCGCAATAGCTGACCGGAAATAAATTCCCGGTACTTATCGCGCAATTGACGATGCGTTCTGTATCGGCTACTTTCCTTAAATGTTTCCGGATTTTCGATATCATACGCTGAAACGGAAAATTTATTCCATTCTTCCTCAAAGGTGGTTTTAAAATTTTTAATCTGCTCGAGGCCAACCTCAATCTGAAAATTATAGTAAGGCCTGAATGATTTCATTATTGAATCCCTTTCACCGGCCAATTCCGCATCTGATTTATGTATAGGAAAATCGAATTGTGCAATCAGGTCGTCATGTCTCCAGGGCATACCCAGCTGATATTCATACTGGAATTTTCCCTGACGCGGCAGCAGGTAGGTAATAATAACCAATGCTGCAAAAAACAATGCCAGTCGATTAACAAACCATATGTTTTCCCGAATACTTTGTAAAAGTCGCTTCATAAATTTCCAATCAGTCCCAAAGGTAATAATCTTCCTTTTGAAATACCGAAATTAACTGAATTCAATTAATTTTAAGTCTCATTTACAACAGAATCCCATGAAGGAATCCTATGGTTTAGCCACTGAAAGCATGGTTCCGGTTCGGGCTGAAGCCACCGAAAAATCGGAAATGATGCATCAACTGCTTTTTGGTGAAACAGTAACGATTAACCATCAGCAAGATAATTGGCTTCGTATAAAAATAATATCTGATAGCTATGAAGGGTGGGTGGATGCTAAAATGATAACATACATTGAAGACGCGTACAGAAAATTATGGCACGAAAATAAATTACTTGTCGTACAAAAAGAATTAGCATTAATGCACCTGAATGGTACCGTTTATACCATATACGCCGGTAGTGAAATGGCAACGAATGAAAAGTTATTGAACCGGATTGGTTTCAAAACGTATAACAATGTTTCGGAAAATGCACCATTTAGTTTAAATAATTTTATTGAAAAAATAACATCTATCTATTTGAACACGCCTTATTTATGGGGAGGACGAACACCGTATGGGATTGATTGTTCGGGATTTACACAGGTTGCTTTTAAGTTGGCAGGTATCGGTATTCCACGTGATGCATCGCAGCAGGCAATTGCACCGAACGGCAAAGAAGTTATATCTTTAACCGATTCTCATTCGGGAGATTTGGCTTTTTTTGATAACAAGGAAGGGAACATAACCCATGTTGGTATTCTTTTGGGCTCCAATAAAATTATGCATGCTTCGGGGAGAGTTCGTATTGATAGCATTGACCACTACGGTATATACAACGATGACAAAGGAATTTACACCCATGGGTTAAGATTAATCAGAAGATTTTGGTGAAAGATAAAATATTAATTATAACTTTACTTAAACCTTCTTACTATTATTATGTCAATATTGTTTATACGAATATTTATTATTATAGTGGTTGTTGCCTTTGTTTTTGTTCTCAAAAAAATAATCGACGAAAGAAAACGCTATCATTCGGATAAAAACAAAAATGGAGACTTTTAATAAAGCCTCCACTGCATTTATTTTTTATTCCGGCAATCTTTATTCTGCAACAATCATTCCCGCACAAACGGTGTTATGGGTTCCTTCGTCAATTAAAACTACATTTCCGGTAAATCTGTTTCTTTTATAATCGTCGAAAAATACAGGTTGTGTTGTTTTAACAGTAACCTCTGCAATTTCATTCAGACTGATCTGTTTGTCATCATGAATTTTTTCCAGTTTATTGATATCCATTTTGTAATTTACATCTTTTATGATGCATCTAATTTCCTTGGTGGTATGACGTAAGGTATATTTACCACCTAATACCATCGGATTTTCACTCAACCAGCATATTTTCATGGTAATTTCCTGTGCCACTTTCGGGGCATTTTCCTCACCCACAATCATATCACCACGGCTTATATCAATGTCATCATCTAATGTTAATGAAATAGATTGTGGGGCAAATGCTTTATCCAGACTTTCCCCCAATGTATCAATCGATTTAATGGTGGAAGTAAGTCCGGAAGGTAAAACTTTAACCTTGTCTCCCGGTTTAAAGACACCGCTGGCAATACGCCCTGCATAACCTCTATAATCGTGGTATTCATCACTTTGCGGTCGAATTACATATTGCACCGGTAATCTTTGATCGCTGAAATTCAGGTCAGTGGTTATGGGTAAATGTTCCAGCAAATACATAAGCGTTGGCCCCTGATACCAACCCATATTCACAGAACGGTCAACCACATTGTCACCATTCAATGCGCTAATCGGAATAAAACGTACATCGATGAGGCTTAGTTTTGCACTAATGGCCTCGAAATCTTTTACTATTTTTTCAAATACTTCTTCTTTGTAATCTTCCAGGTCCATTTTATTAATGCAGACGATTACATGGGGTATTTGTAGTAAAGATGCAATATAGGCATGGCGACGTGTTTGCTCCAGTACACCGTGTCTGGCATCGACCAGGATAATGGCAGCATTGGCCGTAGATGCACCGGTAACCATATTTCTGGTGTACTGAATATGTCCGGGTGTATCGGCAATAATAAATTTTCTTTTGGGTGTAGCAAAATAGCGATAGGCTACATCAATGGTGATGCCTTGCTCGCGTTCAGAACGCAATCCATCGGTTAGCAAGGCCAGATTTACGTTTTCTTCTCCTTTACTCAGACTGGCTCTTTCAATGGCTTCCATCTGGTCTTCGAAGATAGCCTTACTATCAAATAACAAACGCCCGATAAGCGTGCTTTTTCCGTCGTCAACGCTACCAGCTGTGGTAAACCGGAGCAATTCCATATCTAAATAACCGGCGCTTTGTGTTGCTATATCTTCCATTTTAATTGTTCGTTTACTATTTAGAAATATCCTTCTCGTTTTCTGTCTTCCATAGCTGATTCCGAGCGCTTATCATCGGCTCTTCCGCCTCTTTCGGTGGTTCGTGTGGCAGCCACTTCCTGAATAATATCTTCCAATGTATTCGCCTCTGATAAGGTTACGCCCGTGTTGGTAACATCGCCAATGGTACGGCACCGTACTTTTCTTACCTCGGCTTTCTCATTTGGTCTCAGCTTCATAAATGGTGCTGTTGCCAGCCAGGAGCCATCACGATAAAAGACTTCCCTCTCATGGGTAAAATAAAGTTTGGGAATATCAATTTTTTCCAGATAGATATATTGCCATACATCCATTTCGGTCCAGTTGCTTAACGGGAATACCCTGAAATGTTCGCCCATATTTTTCTTGCCATTGAATATTTGCCACAATTCCGGACGTTGGTTTTTGGGGTCCCATTGGCCAAATTCATCCCGATGTGAGAAAAAACGCTCTTTGGCACGGGCTTTTTCTTCATCCCGCCTGCCACCGCCTAATGCGGCATCAAATTTATTTTCTTCAATAGCATCCAGCAATGTAACTGTTTGCAGCATATTACGACTGGCGCTGTAGCCTTTTTCTTCAACTACTTTTCCCTTGTCAATGGTATCCTGTACAAGCGCTACTACCAGTTGAGCACCCGTTTCATTCATTAAATTATCACGAAATTCAAGTGTTTCAGGAAAGTTATGCCCGGTATCGATATGCATGAGCGGAAAGGGAACCTTAGCCGGCCAAAACGCTTTGCGGGCGAGGTAAAACATAACAATGGAGTCCTTACCTCCTGAGAACAACAATACAGGCCTCTCAAACTGGGCTGCCACTTCCCGAATCACATATATCGCTTCTGCTTCCAGTTCCTGCAAGTGTTTTATTGCGTATTTTTCCATATTATTCTTTATATTCTATTTTAGGTATGATAAATGTGAGCAATTTATCGATTGCCTCATCAATATTTAGTTGATCGGTTCTGATTTCTACATCCGGATTTTCAGGTGGCTCAAAGGGTGAATCTATACCGGTGAAATTCTTGATTAGTCCTTTGCGGGCCTTTTTATACAACCCTTTTACATCCCTGTTTTCACACACTTCAATGGGCGCATTAATAAACACTTCAATAAATGAATCCTCGCCAACAATTTTCTTAACCAATTGTCGGGCTTCTTTGGTAGGTGTAATAAACGAATTGATGGTAATGACTCCGCAATTTAAAAACAACTTGGTAACTTCGGCAATTCGTCGTAAATTTTCATTTCTGTCTTCTCCACTAAATCCGAGGTTGCGGTTCAGACCGGTACGAATGTTATCACCATCAATTATTTGGGTTAAGTACCCCCGTTTGTAAAGGGCCTTTTCTAAGCCGGCGGCAATGGTTGACTTACCTGCTCCGGATAATCCGGTCATCCAGATTACCTGAGCGTGTTGTTTCAATAATTCTTCTTTGTTGCTTTTCAATAATATCCAGTCAAAAACCGGATAAATATCTTTGTTCGTATCGCTCATTTAATGATCAAAATTTAGGCGGTCAAAGATAATATTTAATCATAAATATTAAAATGGAAGTATCGCCCTTCCTAAATAGTTCATATTATTGTTTAAGTAATTTCAATTGTACCTGTTTTTTCCCTGACCTTACAATCACATTGTACATGCCTGCCGGAAGATGGTTCACAGGGATGTTGATTTTGGTATTACCCGGATTAATATACTTTTCAAACATTAGTTTTCCGGTATTATTATAAATCTGCACCTTGGCCTCCGCTTTCAATTGTCCATCGATTTCCAGTGTGAATTGATCGGTTGCGGGATTCGGAAATATTTTTGCGGTAATGGTGGTGTTGGCCTGTGGCACCTGAATATCCGTAACGGTGTAGTCTGCCGTCCAGATACCGCGACCGTGCGTAGCCACTACAAGCTGGTTATCTATTATTTGCATTTGCCAAATGGAAACAGCCGGCAGTCCCACTTCTCCTTTGTGCCATGTGGCACCGTTGTCGGTTGATTCAATAATACCAATTTCCGTCCCGGCCCATAGGGTGTTGGTATCGTTGGGTAAAACCAATAAATCATAAACCATTACATCCGGGAAATCATTTTCGGATGTATCGGCATCGCCAAATTGGGTAATGTCTGTCCATGATTCGCCATAATCATTGGTTCGGTATATTTTTGGTTTTTCGCTAATCGAAAACAGTGCATAGGCGGCGGCCGGATTGGTTGGATGGGTGGCGAGATTTGTCAGGAAGCCCATTTCAGGTTCATCAACCATAGCCGTTTTTTTAAATGATTCACCACCATTTTTGGACACAAAGATACGCAGCTCGGGATCGTCATTCATCCCTGAACCGGCCCAAATAACATTCTTATTGGCTTTGGATACGGCAATAACATGTTGGCTTGATGCATTGCGGTTAATAGTCCATGCACTGTCTGCTATTTCCGTTAAGTACCAGGGAAATTTACCCACACCAAAATTATAATGTTTATATACCCCTCTGTTGCCGGCTACATAAAGTACATCCGGGTCATCGGGGGAATAGGCAATGCGGGTAACAAATGGTCCGTCGTTATTGATACCACTGTTGGTGATTTTCCAGCTTTCACCACGATTGGTACTCACGCTCAGGTAATTATTATAGCTGCTGGCAATGATCCAGTCTTTCTTTTCAGCATGCCATACGGTCTCAAAACCGTCCCCTTCAACCATAAATTCATATTCGTCAGCTCCGGCACGGGAAAAATCCGTCCGCCAGGTTCCGTTGTCCTGCATACCACCTATATAAATATCCTCGCCGGGCATTTTAGAAACACCATAAAACTGGGTGGTATTGTAGCCATTTGTGATCTGCTTCCAGGTAACGCCATTATCTTTTGACAAACCGAGTCCTCCGTCGTTGGCATCGAGGATGGTGAATTGTTTATTGGCTTCATCGGTTTTGATCATGATCAATTCATGGTGATCGACATGCAAATGATCATTCTTTTTCGAATCGGCTATGACCAGTGATACCCCTTTTTTAATATTGTATGTGCCGTATGTTATGCTTAAAATGCTTTCAGCAGGCAAATTATCAGGCTCCCAGGTTGCATCTTCGGTAAGTACCGGCCAAATAAAATACAGTTGTTTGTATAGGTGACCGGCCTTTTTTGTGATATCGGGTGAAGCCGTTTCAGCATACGCCATTCCGTGCACGTAAAGATATTCCCGACCGCTTAAAATATCATCCGTATCAATTTCCTCCAGGTTAAATTTACCATCCCTTCCCTGATCACGGAAAGAAACCATTAGTTGCTGATTGTTATCGGTATCCCATACCTCAAAAGGAACATCAACATAGTCCTGATAGGTATAATCATCGTCGGGTACACTCGGCCCCTCTCCTTCCGGTACGGTAAACCGATGGGCTTTTTGACTTAGTCCGTTTCCAAACCGTATTTCTACACTGCGCCAGTCGTTTTCCTCCAAATCCTCTGAATTATCTTCATTTGAAACCAACAATCCGCCTCCCAAAAATTGGCCGCCAAAATTCACAAAGCTTAAAAACGAGCCGGTATTAAATGTATCGGCCCTGAGTACCTGTGCATCTGACTGCGATTCAGCACCTGTAAAGGATACACGTCCCAGGTTTACACCACCAACGTATAATATTTCTTTATTATAAGGATGCGATTCGATGATGTTATTAAACCATCCCTGATTACCCAGAAAATTATTGCCACCACCCTCATCTTCAAATCGATACCATGTATCTCCCTGATTATCGGACATATAAATATGTGTTTGTAAGTTGGGGGCTTCCACTGAGGTAAAAACAATGTTAGAATCTATGGGTGAGGTAGCCACTTCATGTCTGAAACCATAGGTTAACCCTTTGTTGACTCGCTCCCATGTTTTGCCGCCATCGGTTGATTTAAGTACACCGAGGTAACGGGCGCCTGCAAATTGCAGGTTGAAATTAAACGGGCTGGCTGTAATATCCTGCACCATATAATCTTGGTAAAAAGTGGTGTCCCAGCTATCACCGCCATTTTCAGAGCGGAATATTCCCGTATTGGTGGCCGCCAAAATGAGTTGCTCATTGAGGGGGTGCACAAGCAACCGGTTAACAAACTCGAAGTTTTCATCCCCGGCGGTTGAAGGTAGTCGAGACCAGGATTCTCCTTTATCGGTAGATTTGAAAATCCCGGCACCGGCTACCATACCAACCCCGCCAAATCCTTCTCCCGTGCCGGCATAAATCACATTGGTATTGGCCGGGGACATGGCAAGGGTAGAGGTAGCCAGGTTGGGCAGGTCTTCGGTAAGGTGTTGCCATGATTGGCCACCATCAGTTGTTTTCCAAATCCCGCCACTGGCCGAACCTGCATACCAGGTGTTATGCGTTGGGTCGTCCGGATCGACCAGAATAGCGCGGGTACGGCCGCTTACATTCGACGGGCCACGTGAAGTCCAATCCAGGGCGTGTGTAGATTTAAACTTGCTTTTTTTGAGATTTCGATATGCCTGGTAGCGGTAGTTGGGTTCATAAGTATGATCCGATTGGTTCAATGGGGTAGAAATATTATGAAAATAGCGCGCATAGCTTCCCGGCTTGTCATAGCCCGGTTTATCAGCTTCTTCCTGTTTCTTTACGGATTGCAGCATCCATAATAACCATCCCGCTATTAGCAGGGGAATGATCCACCCTATTTTTTTTATTTTTCTTAAAACTTCTTTCATTGTTTCTCCTAATTTCCGATCTCATAATCTTCCCATCCGGTTTTTCTGAAACCATATGTAAATATCGAATCATAATTCGTGTGTTTAGTTTGATATAACCCGATTGTCATAACAATAATATCCCCATCATTTCCATCAATTATATAACCTTCAAGAGAAACGTACCGAATACTATCCCCCCCCAGGTTAAACACCTCCAGCTGCTTACCATAAGTTGTAAAAAAACGATTGCTATCCAGTCTGGCCTTCACCCTGACATTCGCATTATAAATATTTTGAATTACTATACTATCATCACTTTCAGGGTCCAGGGCTGTTGATAAATAATAGGGCCCTTCAAACATTTCGGGGTTTTGAATATCAATCTGGTGAAGCGAGTCAATACTTACAAATTTACCATTAAAATCATACACATACCAGTTTCCGGCCATCCTGTTTGGATAACCTTCCTGGTAATCAACCTGCTGTTCTTCTTCACAAGCCATTGTGAGAAGCAGTATGCTACACAGCATGATGATAATTTTTTTCATTCGTCTTCTCTGAACCATGTTACAGTTATTAATAAGCCTGCATTGGGCTCATCCAACAATTCAATATCGAATGTGAGTGTATTGGGTGTATGCGTACCGCGTGTAGGTGCATAATTCCCGAAATCTCCTTCACCCGGCACCAGTTGCAGCTGTCCCAACCCCAGGTCAGCAAAATTGGCGGGCATTTCAGAACCCGGAAATCCCAATATGTCTTCACATTCGTAATATCCTTTTTCGTTTTCCTTTACCACCCGCATTTTTACCAATTGTCCGAACTGCACCGTTTCATATACACCGGATAAATCTGTCTCACTTACCTCCTTATGGGTTATGGCTACTGTACGAATAGCCGATGATTGTATACGCTGTGCATTGCTGGCCGTATAATACCTGAAATACGCCCCCACACTATCGGTGTTCACGCTATTGCCTGATGTATCCACATCTACTTCTTTACCCTCTACAAATGCTTTATAGCCGGGTTCTTCCCACGTGTCAATATCTCCTTTTACAAACGACTGAAAATTCCCTTCTTCCAGTTCAAATTCAGGAAAATGGGAAATTATGGATACACCATCGGTACGATCCCATTTCTCACAGGAAATGAACATGAAAATATATGCTATGTATACGAGTTTATTCATTTTCTTCGTTTACATCCCACCAAACATTGCTCCATACCGGTTGCACATCCGGTACCACCCCATCTGTGGTGGAGGATTCAGATTCAGGAAATAGTAACCGCCTGGGGAAACGGCCACTGGTAACATTATTAACTGAAATAGTCAATTCACCGGATATATAGTTATCATCATCAGCCGGAATGTCACTTTCAACCGGATAACCGGTTCTGTTTTGTTCCAGGAACGATTCGATGCCCTGCATATTAACCATGCTTAACCATTTTTGGCGGATGATACTTTCTATAAAATCTTCCAGGGGACTCCCTTCAGCCGGAAATTCGTAAGGGCCACCAGATAAATAGTAAGCCTCGAAACCTGAAGTAAATCCAAGCCTCATGTATGCCCTGTCAATAGCCAGCTCATATAGTTCTCTGGCATCTGCATGAGATTCCAGGTCATAGCGGATCATTGCTTCAACCTGCAATAAAAGAACCTCCGAGCTATTAAATATAAAAATATCCTGATCGGGTAATACCCGTGGTTTTGAATAAGATGCACTGGTTATACCCGATGGTTCATCACCAGGATTATAGTTCCCCTGTTCCAGTGATTTGTGATCGCCTCCATTTTCAGGCCGGTTAAACAAGGCGCTGAGCCTGCTTATATCGCCATTTTCATTCATAAAAGATTCAAGCGTATAACTAAGTATTAAATTGGGGTTATTGCCCAGCTGAATATATTCGGTTTGATAAACCGGGTTGCGGTTACCCGATTGGTTTTGATAGATTGAAACACCGGCAGGCTGATCCAGAAATTCCGTCTCTTCATCTTCAAATAATGCACGAATACCTGCTTCAGCCACTTCAGGACGGGCATACTGTTGTCGCAAATAAATTTTAAGTTTTAGGGTGTTTGCAAATTCCAGCCACAAGTCCATATTACCCTGAAAAATTAAATCTTCCGCCTCAGGCTGTTCAATATCATCGTTCAAGGGATCATAGTACGATACGGCCTCGTTAATTCTTACAATTAAACTGTCATAAACAGCCTGCCCCTCTTCATAAGCCGGATTAAAAGCAGCCTGATCACCTTTGAGAGCTTCTGAAAAAGGAATTTGATCGTATAAATCCACCAAAATCTGGAATGTATAACACTGAACCAGGGTGGCAATGATGTAATAATTCCACTCTCCCAACCGACGTGATTCATTCCGTACAAATTCCAGATCGCGCAATGCGCCTGCATAAAGGCTTTCAAATGCGTTTTCCATAGTGGTGCTGTTGATATCGTAGGAATCCAGTCCCTGGTATTGCGAAGCACCCGGTGCCTGCGTCCAGTGTTGTGACCACAACGCCCCCAATACCTGGTATCGACCACCTATCACATAAGCCACTCCGGATATACCAGCGGGCAACACCTGTTCAATCGGGGCATATTCCACATTGTTCGGATCGTCGTTCACATCCAGCCATTCGGAGCATCCGGTAAGGACTACAAAAATTAATAATATGCCTGCTATCCTGGTCATTCTTATATTTTTAAACGCAATGATAATGCAATACTCCTGGTTGATGGTTGTGCGCCATACTCACCGAAATCCGCTCCCAGGTCATTTCCAAAAGTGGTTACTTCGGGGTCAATATGCGGCTGACTACCGGGTGTCCATAACCAGACATTACGTGCTGTGATGCCCAGTGATAAACCATTCATCCTGATTTTTTCCGTGGTTTGAGCCGGAAATTGATAAAACAATGATACTTCACGCAACTTGATGAATGTTTTATCAATCAGCGGAAAACCATCGATCTGCATTCCACCGTTGTTCCAGTAGTTCACCAGTTGATTATCATCCAGGACAATACTGTTGTCCATGTACACCGGATCGCCATACGCGTCTTCACCAATTTCAACCACCGCATCCGGAATAATAAACGGGGCACGCATGTTATAAATTGTCTCAGGAATGGTACCGGCAAATGCCGAAACCGATTTGGTCTGTGAATACATCATCCCGCCTTGTCGCCAGTCGAACGTCATACCCAATGTAAACCCATTCCACCGGAAGTTTTGTCTCATTCCTGCAATAAAATCGTAGTTTGAATTTCCGTATTCAACCAACTCCTCTGTAGCCCGTGGCAAACCATTGTTATCGACAATCACTTTTCCTTCGTGATTACGTAAAACAGTGCGGCCTTCAAATATTCCGATGGCACGGCCCGGTTTGGCCACATAAAACAATTGCTGTCCGCCTTCCACCGTTAACTGGTTCAATACAATACGGTCGAGCCCTTGAGCCAATTCGAGGATCACATTGTCATTTTTGGCAAAATTAAAGGACATGTCCCATTGAAAATTTCTTTTTTTGATGGGTGTAACATTGAGTAATATTTCAAATCCCGTGTTTTCAATTTTGCCCATGTTGCGCACACTAAAGGTATAACCCGATGAGGAAGCGATGGGCACGGGCCATATCTGATCAGTAACGATATTATTGTAATACGTAAAGTCGATGCCCACCCGATTGCTAAAAAAACGCAGGTCTGTTCCGATTTCGTATTCGTCGGTAATTTCCGGCTGTAGCTCAGCATTTCCGAAACTATTTCCCACCGAATAGGCATTTATTCCTGCGGCAGGAAATGAAAAGAATCCAAATCCGTCGGAATGTGCAGTTTGGGTGAAAACAGGATCGATGCTATAAACCGGTGCATCCTTACCCACACGGGCCCATCCCAACCGTATTTTCCCGTAAGGAAGAATTTTTTTTACAGACGGGATCAGTTCGGTAAAAATAATTCCCGCGTTCGCTCCCGGATAGAAAAAAGCGTTATTATCAACGGGTAAAGTCGAACTCCAGTCGTTTCTGGCCGTTAAGGTAAGAAACAGAAAATCGTTATAACCAACATCCATGCTGGCAAATGCACCGACTAGCCTTTTCCTGGATTCGCTTTCACCAGCAATGGGACTTTCACTGGCATTGGCCAGGTTCGGAAAATTATCGAGTGTCAGGGCATTGACCTGCGCTGAAACCGATCGGGCCCTGTTTTCGGTGATGTTGTAACCCAATAACCCGTTGAATTCCCATTTTCGAATTTTTTTATCATAGGTAAACAACCAATCGCCTGACAATTGCTGCCTGAATATCGATGACCGCGCGACCTGTCCGGGTACAAAAATGGCCGAGAACTCGTTATTGCCTTCCGGAATTGCTTTGGCCTGGGATGATTGCAATTGCTCGTTGGATACATCTCCACCCAGTCGCCATTGAAAACGAGCACCCTCAAACAGCTTATAATTCAGTTGCAGGCTACCATAAAGCCGGTCTTCCTGATGTTGGTTGCTATTTTTTTTGAGCACGTAATAAGGATTTAAAGTAAAAAGTGAATAGTAATTGTCCAGGTTATTAAAATCCTTGTCCAGGTCTTCGAGGTCAACTAAACTGATGCCGCGCGGGGTTTGCATGACCTGGTTGTAAACCGACTGCCCGCCCTGACCGGTGGGAACAAAACGGCTGTCCTTTCGCACATAATTTAATGAAACGGTGGATTGAAAGCGAGGTGTAAATTCATTGGAACTTCGCAGCGATAGTGTATGACGGGAATAACCATCGCCATTGGTGGGGAAAATACCATCCGCCGATACGTTGGAATATGACATGTAGTAGGTCATTTGTTCATTTCCGTCCGACAATGTGATCGAATTGGTATACGAAGTTCCGGTCTCAAAGAAATCAGCCACATTCGATGGCAATGCCTCATAGGCCTTCATTTGAATGCGGTCGTCAACAACATTCCCCCAGGGTCTGAGGGTTCCGTCAAATTGTGGGCCCCAGCTGGTATTTTCAGAAGAGACCGCATTACCGAATAATCCCTGTCCAAATACATTTTGGTAATCGATTAAACGCAATGGCTCTTCGTACAGGGCACTGGAAGAAAAAGTAAGAAACGGTTTTTGCTGGTCTGCGCCCCGCCCTTTTTTGGTAATAATTTCCACCACGCCATTGGCAGCCCGGGATCCATATTTAACTGTAGCGGCAGCCCCCTTTAGCACAGTAACCGACTCAATATCATCCGGGTTGATGTCGTTGGCCTTATTGCCAAAATCAGTGCCGCCATTAATGGATGCACTTCCGGTAAAGCTATTGCTGATGGGCACTCCATCTACTACAAAGAGCGGTTGATTACTCCCTCCGAGGGAAGTGATGCCGCGCACAATTATACGCGTAGATGCCCCTGGTGATCCGGATGCAGAAGAAACATTGATACCCGCGATTTTACCCTGCAGGGAATTTAAAAACGCTTTATCCTGTGATTCGCTAATTTCTTCACTATTCACCTGCGATACGGAATAACCCAGGGCTTTGCTCGACTTTTTAATACCCAGCGCAGTGACTACCACCTCGTCCATGGAATAATAATCGGGTTGTAAAAAAATATTCATTGTTGTTTTTTCACCAACCAACACCTGGCGCTGCTGCATGCCTACGAAGCTGAATAAAAGTGTATCTGTAGAGGTTGCTTCGATGGTAAACGCTCCTTCAAGATCCGTTATCACGCCTTGTGTAGTTCCTTTCACCAATACGTTTACGCCCGGCAATGGAATAGAATCCTGATCAAGCACCCGACCTGAAATGGTCTTTGTTTGGGAGTAGCCTGTTAAGGAACCAATGATTAAAGCAGCAAGGATGAATATATATCTCATTATTCGGTTTTCCCGGGTAAATCTTTTACAACTAACGCAAAAATAAAAAAATAGTGTATGATTGCTAATGGAAATGTTTTTAGGAAGAATAAAAACAGATTAACTCAAGTATCAGCCATTAGGATTTGAAAATTTGATATATTCTTAACACATCTATTCGTATAATATTAAATCAATTTCCTCCACTTTCTGAAACTCATGATCAGCAGTGATAACAGGTGAATTTAAATATAAGGAAGTAGCCATTATTAAGCTATCTGGTAATTTTAATGAATATTCTTGTTTAAGTTTTATTGCAAAATCCTTTATTACTGCATTGATATCGATAATAACACATTCATTAAGGAATGATTTGATTTTATGAATTTCTAGTTTGCTTATTCCCTTGTAAACCAATGTTTCAAGCTGAGTTACAAAAGATACATACAACTGCTTTTCTTCAAGCAAAGAAATTAATATAAGATCACCATTTAAAAGAAGAGTACAATATTAGTATCTAATAAAATATTACTCCCACTCATTCCGCCATTTTTTCTGAAGAACCAGTGGATCTTCTTTCAATTTTATTGCACCACAATATTTTTCAAGGTCAATATGCTTTTTGGGGCTTTTTGTCTGGTGATTATCCAGTTTTTCCCTGATTTCATCTTTATTGGATCCTTTTTTAATTCTTGTTATCATAAAAATAGTGTTTGATACTATTAACAAATTTAATAAAAGTATACCAAAACATTTATTCCTCCACCGGCACCAACCTCAATATCCTTCCCGGTTCTTCAACTGCCACATAAATATATCCATCCGGGCCAACCCGTACATTTCTCACGCGGCCAATGCCATCCAACAATTTTTCCTGATGCACCACTTCATTATTCTCTATTACAACCCTTTCGAGGTATTGAAAGCTCAAAGACCCAATGAGCAGGTTGTTTTTCCATCCTTCGTAACGATCACTATTAACAAATGCCATTCCGCAGGGTGCAATGGAAGGGTCGTAATACAAAACAGGTTGCAACATACCGGGTTTGGCTGTATCATCGGTAAAAACTGTTCCGTTGTAGTTGATGCCATAGGATATCACCGGCCATCCATAATTTTCACCTTTTTGTATGATATTGATTTCATCCCCACCGCGCGGGCCATGTTCATGCGACCACATTTCCTTGGTTACCGGATGTAAGGCAAGTCCTTGCGGATTGCGATGGCCATAGGAGTAAATTGATTCCTCTGCACCTTTACGACCCACAAATGGATTGTCAGGAGGAATGCGACCATCGTCAAATAACCGATGGATTTTGCCATTGGAATTATTGATGGATTGCGGAAATTCATCCCGCCGCCCGCGGTCGCCAATGGCAAAATACATATAGCCGGCTGTATCAAATTCAATACGGCTACCAAAATGATGACTGGTTGACAAGGCCGGCTTACCCCGATACAATGTTTCGATATGGGTGAGTTGATCGCTATCCAATCTGGCTCGAATAATGGCTGTATTGCTGTTGCCGGAATTTTCATCATCGAAATAACTGTAGGAAATATAAAGCCACCCGTTTTCACTGTAATCAGGATGTAGCTGCAAATCCATCAATCCACCCTGACCGCGATCACGAACCGGCGGAAGACCGCTTATTTGGATCAATTTCCCATCGGATGTATATCGGGACAGGGTACCATTGCGTTCGGCAATAAGCATATCTCCGTTTGGCAAAAACTCTAGCCCCCAGGGAATTTCAAGTCCGGTAACCATGGTTTCAACCCAGAATTCCGGTTCGTCGTATATTTGGTTTGATTGATCAGACGCATCGGATTCAGGCGCCTCAGCCAATTGTTTGCTTTTGGACAGGATATAATCGGTGAGCCGGTTTATTTCTTTATCGGATAAGGCTTTTCCAAAGGCAGGCATACCCATTTCATCTTCGCCCTGTTTTATTATTTGGGCAATTTCTTCGGGATTATTAGCAAACATCCAGTCTTTATTCACAAATTCGTTAAGATTCACCCCATGGCAACCGGCACAGTAGTATTGGTAGTGTTTTTCTTCAGGTGTTGATGGCTGGCTTATACCTGATATTTGGGAATGATTGGATTTATTCAGGTCCATGCAGCTCATTCCATACAAGATCAAAAGCAATAATAATAGTGAAAGAATTTTCCAAACTGATTGCATATCTTATGTTTAAATATTAAATGTTATATAATTTTTTAGAAACGATCATGTATTTAATTGGTTCATTGAAAAGTAACCAAAAAGGAATATACATAAAAGAATAATGGTGAATGAGCGGCGAAAAGCGTGCCGGTTAAGGAGACGACATTTTTGGATTACGTTGCCCGGTGGATGCGGGCTGATAAATGTGAGTGTTTGGTTTTATTGCTTGGTTAAAAAGGGTTTCGGCTGTTTTGTTGTATAAATATTAAACATTGTGCGATTTGGTAAAAATTAATTAGTATTTACTTAAAATATCGGCACGCGAAGTGGTTTCGCGTGCCGGTTTGGTTATTTTAATTTTTAACTTTTTTGACATGCTTGGACAAGGTTTTAACTAACAGCCCCTACTTAACAACAAAAAAGGCTGTTCAACGAAATGAACAGCCTTCAACATTAAAATAAGATATCATTTATTCTACAGGAGTAAGTGTTAATGTCCAAACATCACCCCAAGCCGTAGCTTCACCGCTCAGTTTAATAACACCTGTTTCTTTATCATAAGAGCCACTGCCGGCAATTGGTGATCCAAAAGGGCCGCTAGTTCCAGTATAGGATAATGCTCCACAAAGGTCCTGAATAGTACCCGGATAATCACCCGAAAGATTATAGATATCATACCACAATGTAAATAATCCACCGGAGAAATCAGATATAGTATATTGGTAACCATTAATAGCTGTTAGCGTTACCTGATATTCAAAACCACTAATGGGGTTTTCATCAGCCGAAGGACCAGGATCGGTAGAGGAACCACTGGCTAAAACATTGTAAGTACCAGCTATATCTGATGGACAAGCTACCACCGTTTTATAGGCGCTGGTTCCGGATCCGGCTTCCAAACCTGAAGGTGTAACAACGTTAATGTTTATGTAAATCTCATCTGTACTTTCCAAATCAGATAGAGACATACCTAATGGTTCCAGTACATCTGCTGTTGACAAACGAACAGTATCTGAAGGAACTTCTGTATATGTAGCAATTATACCTATAGTGTTAGTCCTAATATGATTGGCATAAACTATGATTTCCTGAAACTCACCTTCCACATCAATAGTAAAAGCGGTAGAAGAGTTTTCAAGGTCAGAGATAATGTAAACAGTACTCACAGGAGTTACATTGGCCAATGTAGCTCCTTCCTGAAAATCTTGCATTTGTTCTTCCTCCGACTTAAAACAAGAGGTAACGAAAAGAAGAACAGTCATAAGGGATATATAAAATTTTATATTCTTCATAATTATTGATATTTAAGATTGTTTATTCAATTGCCCACCAAACCAGATCACTGGAATTTTTATCAGGCACATTCTCTTCGTTTGCTGCTACTTCATCCGTCGGATAAGGGAATCGACTTGGCGGATCAGAAACCGGATTATTCAAGGTCGGGATACCTGTCCTGCGGTAGTCGTTATAAGCCTCAATAGGTTGAAACATCCAAAAAGCAACATACTTTTGGGTAATAATTGTTTCTAAATCCAAATTACTTTCTCCCACATCAACTTGTGCCTGGCTCAGGTAATTCTGTATTGCCGTTGTATCTGTTATCCCTGTACGTATCATTGCCTCTTCAATACCTTCTAAGTAAGCAGTATAAGCTTCAGGCGTATTTCCTTCCCTTAAATGCGTTTCAGCTTCAATGAATTTCAACTCGTCATAAGTGATGATTGGCATTGGAGAAGTAGCCGTTAAATATGTTGATTTAACTCTTGAGTATATCTCGCCACCTTGGTCTGTTGTAGCGGTTCCATTTGGAGCAGGAACAATTTCACCACTTGGCATGGTATCAATCCAAAAGGTGCGACGGGGATCATTCAAATCTTGAAGAATACCGTCCAAGGTTTCAGATATGGCATGATGCCCCCTGTCTGCTGCTTCCTGAAACCAAGGATGCTGAGCAGTAGCATTGGTTGAAAAATCAGTGAATACCATATTTTCTGATGCATCGGCAAAAGCATTTGATGTGGCCAATAAAATGGAATCATTAATATCATTTCTTACATTCGATAATCGATTGTAAAAACGTGCTTTGAGAGCATATGCCGCTTTGATCCAACTTGCCGCATCACCATTATAAAAGAAATCAGCAGGGCCTGGGTGACCAATTGATTCACCGCTTAAATCAGTTATAGCTTCATCTAAAAGATCAATTATCCCTTTATAAACATTTTCTTCTGTATCAAAGGCGGGTTGACGAATATCACTGCCTGCTAATGCCTCTACAAAAGGAATTTCCCCCCAGATATCCGTGGTAATGCTGTAATTATGGGCTAACAAAATTTTGGCAATACCTGCTGTATAGTTATTTCCCTCTTCAGCTCCACCTTCTGAACACATCTCAATGATAATATCAAGGTCTTTCATATTATTGTATAAATCGTTCCATGAGTTGTTCCCTATGGATGAATTTATACCAGTACGTTTATCGGCTGTTTCTAACTGACCGTGTACACCAGTTGTGTGTTCAACAAATACTGAAGAATACCAGGCCAGATCGGTACCACATATCGCAAAGGCTGTATTGGCAGTGGTTTGTGCAATAAGCAAGTCACTTGGAACTTCAACCGGATTGTTAGGGTTGGTTCCTATCTCATTTAGTTTTTCATCTGAGCAGGAAGTAAGCATAAATGCTGATACGATGCCCAGACTCAGCAATAATTGCATTATTTTATATCTTTTCATCTTCATCATTTTAACAGTTTAAAAAGTAAAATTTAACTTACCACCAAAACTTCTTGTCTGCGGGAAAGCTACATATTCCAAACCTTGTCCGTTTACCGCACCTGTAGTACTCGATTCCGGATCAAAGTTCGGGTAAGATGACCATAGTGCTAAATTCCTTCCGAACAATGAAATGGTAGCATTCTCAATAAATGTCCCTCCAATAATTGATGAAGGTAAGCGGTAACTCATCGCAATTTCTCTCAAGCGCAAGTAAGATGCTTCCATTACATGGGCCTCATCGATATCTCCCAAAACATCATTCCAATAGTTATCATTCCGAAGAATGGCTATATCATTATCACCGGTAACAACTAAATCACCGTTAGCATCCAAATATCCCTTTACACCATCTAAAACCACCGGTGATTCACGGTCTTCGGTAATTTCTAACATGCCATATAAGCGTCCTAACCTGTTGTTACCTGAATACATTTCACCACCTTGTTTCCAGTCAACCAAAACTGTTAAGGATATGCCTTTGTAGCTGAATTTATTGTTAAGGCCGACAAAGAAATCAGGTTGAACATCCCCTATCTTCTTAGAATTAGGATCAGAGAGCGGCATTCCATGATAAGGATTACCTGGATCGTCTAACAGCACAATATTACCATCTTCATCACGTAAATAGCCTATACCAAATATTGATGGATAAGTTTCACCAGCCAATGCCCGGATGCTTGGTGTGGTAAATCCACCCAGGTAAATATCACTTACTCCAGGTGCTAATTCAAGAACCGTATTGGTGTAATTGGTAAAGTTAGCAGTAATGTCCCATCTGAAATCCGAGGTCAGAACTGGTATCACATTTAATATAGCCTCATGTCCAATACTTTCCACACTACCGGCATTTCTAAGCTCCTCAGTATATCCGGTGGATGGAGAAATTGGCACCGCAAATATCTGGTCTTCAACTTGTGCGTTGAAATAAGTATAATCCAGATGCACGCGATTCCGAAAGAATCTTAAATCTATACCTAATTCAATGGTAGTGGTATTTTGCGGTTGTAAATCATCACTTCTTAACTCAAAATAATGACCGAATGCATTTTGTCCGTCAATGGGGAAAATATAATCGTCACTTAAGAAACCGGAACCTGACGCTCCCTGAACGTAAACATTCTGGGTGGGATAAGAGGCATCATATGATTGACCAACTTCAGCCCAACTGGCACGAACTTTACCGAAATTGAGTATACCTTCAGGAATATTTACTACCTCGGTAAAAACGAAACTCATACCTACACTAGGATAGAAATAAGATCGATTGCCTTCAGCCAGGTTGGAAACAATATCGTTCCTTCCAGTTAAGGTTAAATAAACAATCTCATCATAATCCAATGTTGTGGTTCCATAAATACCAGCAGTTCTTCTACGAAAGATATCTTCTGTTACCTCTTGGCTGGCCGTGTTACGCACATTGTGGTAACCGCCAATGTTAAATCCGGTTCCAATAGTTTTCATTTCACGGGCATAGTAATCATATATCTCGTTACCAAGAATTGCACTAATACCTAAATTATTAATTTTCTTGTCAAGAATAAAAGATAAGTTTGAGTTGGTTTCCCTCTGAGACCAGTTGAAGTCTGTTATCTGACCACCAGAAGGTGTAGTTCCACGTCCTCCAGATTCACCGGAACCCAATTCATAAACTTCTTTTTGCTGGTTGCCTAAATAATCAGCACCCAACTGATATCTTACACTTAAATAGTCAAGCAGATTATATTCAAAGTGAATGTTACCAATGAAGCGGTCGTTTTTCTCATTGAATTTATTATTCTCTACTGACCATCTCGGGTTATCCATAGCGGAACGGTAATGAATCTGTTGATATGGATTATCTTCTTCGGCATAAGGTGTTCCGAATAAATCATAAGACCTTGGCGCAAAATATACCGTGAATAATGGATTGGATAGGTTACTTCCATTTGCTGGTTTATTTATATCAAGATGGGTAAACATCGCAGTACCCCCAACATGTAATTTATCAGTTATTTTATATCGGCCTGTTAATTTACCTGTATATCGTTGCATATTTGTGGCCGGAATTACACCGGTTTGGTCCATGAAGCCCAGGCTTGCATGATAGTTTCCATTGTCATTGCCATTGGCAAACCCTAGGTTAACTGTATATGTCTTAGCATCCCTAAAGAATGGTTCAACATTATCGTGTAACTGAGGAGTAATGGTATCACCCGTTTTAGTACTTAAATAAGGGTCCAAAGAATCAATTGGAGGGCCCCATGAGGTTGAAGCATTTTGTTGAAATGACCCATCACTACCCTGAGCATAGGTACTTTGCAAGGATGGAAGGCGTGTAACCTGATCCATAGAAAACGAAGTACTGAAAGTTACATCTCCATCACGTGAAGTACGACCACTTTTGGTGGTGATAATAACCGCTCCATTTGATGCACGCAAACCATACAACGCGGCGGCAGCAGGGCCTTTCAATACATCAATTGATTCAATGTCGTCGGGGTTTATGTCCAACGTACGGCTCGAAGCATCGCTGCCGGCCACACGATCAACAGTTTGTGCATCGACGAAAATAGGGTTAGATTCTATGGGTTGGCCATCTACCACAAAAAGGGGTTGGTTATTTCCATCAAGGAATCTAGCCCCTCGAATGGTCATGTAGTTGGAAGCACCTGGATTACCACTTGATGAAGTGATACCCACACCAGCTACTTTTCCTTGTAGAGCACTTGCCAAGTCAGGCTGGCCAGCTTGAGTAATATCCTCATCATCAACCGATTGCTGGCTAAAACTCAAGGATTTTACATTTCTTCGAAAACCCATAGCCGTTACCACAACCTCATCAACTCCAATAGCTGTAGGATTCATCACCACATCAATTTGAGTTTGTCCGGCAACAGGAAGGGTTTGTTTTTCCAATCCTACGAAACTAAACCGTAGTGAAGCCGTATCAGAAGGAACAGTAATCGAATATTCTCCCTGAATATCCGTTATTGTCCCTATAGTTGTGCCATCCACAACCACAGAAACACCAGGTATAGGCTCACCATCTTCGGCACTGGTAACCACACCTGTTACAGTTTCTTGTGCTATCAGGAATGAGCTTCCCAATAGCAACAAGAATACAAATAATCCTGTAAATCTTTTCATAGATATAAATTTTAGGTTAATAAAACATATGTTATCAATGTGCTAAACCAAAACTAAAAAAAAAATCCATTCAACAAAATAAAATTTAACATTGCTAAATATTTAATTATTAGAAAGATACATAAAAACACAAAATACCGGGTTTACAGCTTTACTCAAAACAAAACAACTTTATGTAGCAAAACCTTATGTAAGAAGGGGTGAAATTTAAATAATTGCTATTTTATAGTTAAGCACCCCTTATATTTATACCCAGCATCTGAAATTTTATCCATTATAAACATCAAATCTTTGTCATGCAAAATACAATTTTTCTCCTAACATTTGCTTAATATTGTAGTAACATATAATCATTCTAAATAACGGCATGCATATTATCGTGATTTGTTTTTAGATATAGATTCATTAATTAGAATTCTCCTTTGACAGGTTCAGGAATTACGTTATTCCAAATTTCAGTTACATAGAATTGGCCTTTCTATATTTGAAGCAAGGTGGAAGTCATAACGTTTATGAATGGGGCTATATTAATTTTTCTGTACACCAGTGGAAATAGCATTCATCATCCTACAACCGGAAAAGTGTTAAACCCAATATTAACGATCAGAAAATAATAACAGTCCGTAATAGAGAAGAAGGTAACAGAAACTGCTAAGCCAATAATTCCTCAATTACCTGGGTGTGTAGCTTAAATTCTTTTACTGAATTCAGGTTTAGCCGTTCAATAATCGCCTCCATTTTGCCTTTCTTGCTATCAACAGGTTTCAGGTTTTCTGCCTGAATGTAGGAATTATACGAATGAACCAGGGCCTCCTCAGGTACTAACCCGATCAACTCTGCTCCGGTAACTTGCACGTTATGCTTTTCCGCTTCTTTTTCAACGGCAAGATAAGCATCATATAAATTCACCTCCCTGAAATTGGTGAGGTTGGTCGATACCTGTGCACATTGGAATGCATCCATATACCATCCCAGGGCTTTAACTGATTTTAACTTACCCGGAACACGTTTTTTCATACCATTCTCTGTAACTATTTTACCGGATTCACGAATTGATTCGGCTATTCGTTTGGCTATATGATGGTTGGTGGTATTCAGGTTAACATTATAGGCAATTAAAAAATCACGTGCCCCCATAATAATTGCACCGAATTTTTCATTAAAAACCGATGGCCCATAGTCTGGTTTCCAGGCGTCTTCAGTTATTTTTTTCCTCAATCCCTCGTATTCTCCTTTTCGAATCTGCTCTAATGACTTTCGATTGGTATTATTTGATAATGCCTCGTAAGCATATACCGATAAATTTAACTCATTGCCTACCCTTTCCGCTAACTTTCCGGCGTAACCGGCGGTTTCCTCCAGGGTAATATTTTTCAGGGGTACAAAAGGACACACGTCAACAGCACCCAAACGCGGATGTTCTCCCTTTTGCAGCCGCATATCTATAAGCTGAGCAGCTTCCCGGATCAGACTAAAAGTTACCTCAATAACATCTTCCGGCCTACCTACATACGTAAATACAGTGCGATTGGCATTGCGACCGATATCGGTATTGAGCAATGTAATACCCGTGCCGGCTTTAATGATCGACTCCAGTTCTTTGATAATTTCTTTATTATTTCCCTCACTGATGTTTGGGACACATTCAATTAACTTATCCATTTAAAACGATTTTAATAATAATGAAACAGCACCTCCTAAATAATTACCTATGGCATAACCAATGATACCAATGGTTAATCCACCCACTATAATTTGTTTATTTTTTAATGATTCAGCTACCAACGGCACAAATGGCGGTGAACATATAAGTGCGGCTGATGTAATCATGACTGTGTCGGCATCTACTTTAAATATTTTTGACAATAACAGGTGCATGATTAACGTACCGAATACAACCACCGATACCAGTCTTAACAATTCATAATTAATATGTAGCAATGTATGTATATTTACCATTGATGCTATCACGATACTGAACATTAAAATAAAGTACATTCCTAGTTCAAATGTTTTCGGAAAGTTGTTTATTTTTTTATTAAATGACAATAAAATTCCTAAACTCGTTATAGTTAATATGGCAATAACCGGGTCCATATTTTTAGGAGTAAGCAGTGTTATGCTTCCGGCCAGTAACAGAATCAGTATATCCAGTCCAAAGGCCATTGACAATGGTAAAAGGTTTTTTTTATTAAAAAAGCCGTTATAACCATTATTGGCCCATGTTGAATTATGATCGTCCATTACACCCTGATTCCGGGTTAAAAATTTACGAAACAGCCATTTACCAATGGTCATTAAAAATACCAGGTAAAAAAATGAAACAACCATATCATAAGTATGAAGAAGCAGATATGTTTCAGCGTCAAGTCCGAGCATAATTTTAAGACTGGCAAGGTTTGGTGTGCCTCCGGTGTATAAACCAACCAGCATACCGCCAATTTTCCATGAATAGTCTGCTTCAAACCAATAAAATGCAGCCATTATAACTATAAACACCGAGACAATGGCAATAGCGAGCGATACGAATGTTTTCCCGGCCATTTTGAACCATTGTTTTACATTTAATGAAAACAGCAGTAATGGTAATGCCAGTGCAATGGACAGACTTGATAATGTTTCCTGCCAACGATATATTTTTACATATGCTTTATCCGCGTTTGAAAGTGTTTGTTCATTCATTTGGCTTTCGGATTGATGCAATTGGTTTTTTAATTCCCCGGATGCCTTCGGAATGATACCCGAATGACTTAAAATAAGCCCGACACCGTATGCAATAATCACTGATCCAATGCGATTGGCCAATTTGCTTTTACCGGTTAAATAAATGATTCCTATTGGTAAGCATACATATAAAATTAACAGCATTCCAGGCATGATATTGATATAATTGAATTGAAGAAACCACTTATATCACCCTCTGCAACAATGCATTGCCAACGTTGGGTTTTACTAATGAAAATGCATTGTAGCAATGCATTTTCAGCTTTTGTATTTATCCATAGCCTCCTCACTGATTCCTATACTTGCAAAACCGCCATCATGATACAGATTTTGCATGGTTACCTTGCGGGCCAGGTCGGAAAACAGCATAATGCAATAATCAGCACAATCCAAAGCATCGGCATTACCCAGGGGGGACATTCTTTCGGCAAAATCGAACAACAAATCAAGTCCGCTCACTCCGCTTCCGGCGGTTGTCATAGTTGGCGACTGAGAAATAGTGTTCACCCTTACTTTTTTATCCTTCCCGTAAATATAGCCAAAACTACGGGCAATAGACTCCAGCAGTGCCTTGGCATCGGCCATATCATCGTATCCGAAAAAGGTTCGTTGAGCGGCTATATAGGAAAGCGCCAATGCTGATCCCCACTCGTTGATCGCATCTTTCTGTTTACAAACTCTCAATATTTTATGAAACGAAATAGCAGATATATCGAGTGTTTTATTGAAAAAAACATAATTCAGGTCATCGTAAGGTATTTTCTTTCTTACATTGGGGGACATACCGATTGAATGCAAAACAAAGTCGAAACCACCGCCAAAATGCTCCATGGTTTTGTCAATTGCCAGGTCAAGTTCTTCAACGTTGGTAGCATCGGCAGCAATAATGGGTGCATTTATTTTTTCACCTAAAGCATTGATCTCACCCATACGCAATGCACCTGCTGTATTTGAAAGCACAATTTCAGCACCCTCTTCATAAGCCCGTTCTGCCACTTTCCATGCAATAGATTTATCATTAAGCGCTCCGAAAATAATGCCTTTTTTGCCTTTTAATAAGTCATTTGCCATTGTTAACCATTTTTGTTTGATCGGCAAATATCACAATTTTCCTTAGAAATAATAAATAAAAATTATTTTGCACCTTGCCTCAAAATAAACAGGTTATAAACATGGTGTTTAACCCAATGACATTTAGGCTTATACGAGAAAATAATGCAGGGATTGTAAAATTTCTTTATAGTTAAAAAATATCCGGCTTCAAATCCCGTATTTATCAATAACAGCATTTAGAAATTTGTTGAACTGAAGCATGATCCTGATGCTATTCCTTTTTGAATTTTCCCAGGTCGTTAACGTTTGAATAGCGAATAAACTCAGCTTTGCCTTTGTTTTCTCCTCGTGCGACCTTCAAAAACACTTCCGTTGATTTCCAGTAATTATGATCGCGTTCGGTGTCAAGAATAAGCAAATAGCCCATTATGATGTTACCGGCCATCTCCACCAATCTGCGTGCATGAAAATCAGTAAATTCACTATCTCCAATATTATTTATTTTATCTACCGCATCTTCATACTCCTCCGTCATACCAACCAGCATTCGACGATAATTCTGGAGCTCAGGTTTGATCTCGCTGTTTTCATATTCATTGATCTGTTTCAAATAGCCTCCGGCCGTAACACCCCGTATTGCGGCCACAACCTGTAGCTGCGTAGTGCCCTCATAAATGGAAGTGATACGAGCATCGCGGTAAATGCGTTCAATGGGATAGTCTTTCATAAATCCGGATCCCCCATGTATTTGCAATGAATCATAAGCCATTTGGTTACACAGCTCCGAAGAAATCCCTTTTGCTAATGGTGTGTATATATCAGCCAGTTTTTGGTATTTCTTCATTTCATTGCGTTCTTCTTTTTCGAGGGTGCGCTCCTCTGCTATATGCGTGTAGGTTTTATATATATCTACAAACCGCGCTGTTTCGTAGAGCAATGAGCGACAAGCATCAAGCTTGGCTTTCATGGTCGTTAATATTTCATAAACAGCCGGAAATTGAATAATCGGTTTCCCGAATTGTTCCCTTTCTTCAGCGTAGGTTAAAGCTTCGCGATAGGCTGCTTCGGCTATCCCGACCGATTGGGCAGCGATACCCAGTCGGGCACCATTCATAAGCGACATAACATATTTAATCAGGCCAAGCTTACGATCACCCACCAGTTCGGCTTTCGCATTTTTGAACACCAGTTCACAGGTTGGCGAACCAATAATACCCATTTTATGTTCAATTCGTCGAACAGTCACACCTTTACTTGCCTTGTCGTAAATAAACATAGATAAACCGCGTCCATCAACCGTTCCGTCTTCCGAACGAGCCAACACAAGGGAAATATCCCCATCGCCATTGGTAATAAATCGTTTTACGCCATTTAAGTACCACTGATCCTCCTGCTCGTTATAGTTTGCCTTAAGCATTACCCGCTGGAGGTCAGAGCCGGCATCCGGTTCTGTGAGGTCCATGGCCATTGTTTCTCCCCTGGATACCCGTGGTAAGTATTTTGTCTTTTGTTCGTCCGAAGCAAATTCATGTATGGTCTCTGCACAATCCTGTAATCCCCATATATTTACAAATCCCGCATCAGCTCTTGATACTATATCGGCAGCCATGGTGTAGGGTACAATGGGAAAATTAAGTCCTTCAAACTCACGGGGCAATGTAATTCCCATTAAACCGGCTTTTATCAGGGCATCCAGATTTTCCTGCGTACCTTTTGCGTAGGTTACACCATTTTTATCATGCACAGGTCCTTCCTGATCGACACCTTCAGCATTGGGCCCCACAATATTGGCACAAATATCGCCTACGATCTCCAGCACTTTCTGATAGCTGTCCATGGCGTCCTCGAAATCAATAGGTGCATAATCATAATTATCTTTATCCTTGAAATCACGTTCTTTAAGGGCTACAATTTTTTTCATCAACGGATGGGTAAGATGAAATTTTAGTTCCGGGTTATCTAAATAAAAATTGTCCATTTTGTTTATTTTAAGTTTACAACCGATGGTCAGAAAATCACTTACTTGGTGTTTTTCTTATAGTACTTAATCATTTTAGGCAACACTTCTGTTAAATCACCTGTAATAACATAATCCGCAATTTTATTAATCGGAGCACCGGGATCATTATTAATGGAAATGATCATGGCTGAGTCCTGCATACCGGCAATATGTTGTATTTGACCGGAAATACCGCAGGCAATGTATAATTTGGGACGTACGGTAACCCCTGTTTGCCCGATTTGCCTGTCATGCCCGGCAAAGCCAGCATCTACGGCAGCGCGTGATGCTCCTACCTCAGCACCAATGGTCTCAGCGAGTTGTGCCAGCAGATCAAAATTTTCTTTCGAACCCACGCCGTAACCGCCAGCCACAATAATTGATGCATTTTTAATATTCACTTTGGAGGATTCAATGTGTCGTTCAATGATTTTTACCACAAAATCATCATCTTTTACATATTTTGACACATCCAAATCAGTACGTTTGCCTTTGTAATTTTCGTTGTGTATTGCTTTTTTCATTACCCCTTCGCGCACCGTGGCCATTTGGGGCCTTTTGTCAGGGTTTATTATGGTTGCTACAATATTTCCACCAAAGGCCGGCCGAATTTGATATAATAAATGGGTGTATTGCTTACCTGCCCGTTTATCTTCATGATCGCCAATTTCCAGGCTGGTACAATCAGCGGTTAACCCACTTGCCAGGGCTGAAGAAACGCGAGGACCTAAATCACGCCCAAAACTGGATGCTCCCAGCAATACAATTTGTGGTTTTTGCTCCTTAAACAACTGAACGGCTATGGCGGTATATGGTAAGGTTGAATAAAAAACCAACCTTGAATCATCGGCTACCCATACCATATCGGTACCATATGGATACAATTGCTTTTCGATATCCGCCAGGTGGTCACCAATTACCAGTGCTTCAAGCTGACATTTTAATTCATTGGCCAACGACCTGCCTTTTGTAAGCAGTTCAAGGCTTACATCAGAGATTTTTCCATTCTCCGTTTCACAAATTACAAATATGTTGTTCACGTTAATTTGCTTTTAATTAGTATTCGATAAAACAAAATGATATTTACTTAACCCAGTGTATGGTTTTCAATGAGCTCTTTCATCAAATCCTCTATGCCCTCATCATTCGATTCGATTTTTCTGGCTTCTTTGGCCTGAAAGACAATGTTTTCAATTTTCTTAACCTTTGTAGGCGAACCGGTTAAACCCAATTGCTGAAGATCTGATTCGATGTCATTTACACTCCATTCAGGAATAGCCAGGTAGGGCCTTTCGGTATAAAGTGTTATATAATCCTCTGATGAGTCTTGTTGTTCCGTAACTGTGCGCGCATGTTTATATTTCATCAATGCTTTGGCATTTCTGGGGCGACAGGTTGGTGCCGAACCGTTTACGGTAACCACGCATGGCATAGGACATTCAACACTTTCAACCCCTCTTTCCAAACGACGTTTTAAAGTGATTTTCCCTTTTTTTATTTCCGTTATTTCTTCTACGTAAGTAACCTGTGGCAAATGCATTTTTTCAGCTACCTGTGGCCCAACCTGAGCAGTATCGCCATCGATAGCCTGTCTGCCGGCAAATATAAGGTCAACATCATTGATTTTGCGAATAGCGCATGCCAGGGCATAAGAGGTTGCCAGGGTATCTGCACCCGCAAATGCCCGATCGGTGAGTAAATAACCTTCATCTGCCCCACGGTAAAGGCCCTCTCTGATCACTTCAGCGGCCCGGCCCGGTCCCATAGTTAGCAATATTACTTTGGTGCCTGGTATTTGATCTTTTACCCGCAATGCCTGTTCCAGTGCATTCAGGTCCTCAGGATTAAAAATAGCAGGTAATGCCGCACGATTCACTGTTCCATCAGCTTTCATGGCATCTTTCCCAACATTTCGGGTGTCAGGAACCTGCTTGGCTAAAACAACAATTTTTAAGGCTTTCATATTTTTTGAATTGATATTCTAAACAGTGTAAAAACAAATATATAAGAATTCTAATATGAAAATACCCGTACATCATAATATAGAAAGATTATAAAGAATGATTAATCAATTATTATTTTAAATAAATTGACATGGGCATGGCTTGGGAAGAACGGATAAATAAACGCTTCATTCAGGGTAACGATAATCCTAAGTTGTTTACAAAGGATTGTGTTCAGCCTAATATTGTTTTATGACTGTTTGGCAATAACCTGATTAATTCTTAATAGTTCTTTGGCATTTTCAAGGGAGGCATCGGTAATATGTTCACCACTTAGCATTTTGGCTATTTCCTGTATGCGCTCTTCTTCGGTAAGTTGTTTAATATGTGTCTCGGTGGCATTGGTGTTGTCGTCTTTATATACTTTAAAATGATGTTCACCTTTGCTGGCAACCTGTGGCAGGTGTGTTATATTAATAACCTGCATGTTACCTGACATGGCTTTAATGATATTACCGACCTTATCAGCCACATCGCCGGATACACCGGTATCTATTTCATCAAAGATGATGGTGGGAAGTCCTTTAACATGTGTTAATAATGATTTTACACTAAGCATAACGCGGGATAATTCACCACCTGAAGCAACTTTGGCAAGCTCAACAGCCTGCATTCCTTTGTTGGCACTGAAAAGGAACTGCACATCGTCTTTGCCGTTTGGCGTAATATCTCCGGCTTCTGTTATTTTTATATAGAACTGTGCATGAGGCATTGCCAACTCTGATAACAAAGCATCTATTTGTGTCTGCCCTTTATGTCCTGCCGCTATACGTGTTTTACTTAATGCATTGGCTTTTTCTAATAGCTCTTTATAGGTTGCGTGGTATTCTTTTTCAAGCTCTTCAAGCCGGTCATCGAACGATTCAATATTGCTGATTTGTTCATCCAGTTTTTGCTGAACATCAATAAGTTCCTTAACCGAGCTCACCCTGTGCTTTTGTTGCAATTGATAAATTAGATTTATTCTGCTGTTCACCAGTTCTAACCTTTCCGGATCGTGATTAATTTTCCCGGACCAGGATTCAATTTCCCTTGCAATATCCTTGAGCTCAATCAGGCCAGATTCAATCCTTTCCGGAATATCCCTGATAGCCGTTAAATGAGAAGCGGCAGATTTAATATGATCATAAACACTACGTAATTGATTCAGAATGGCCCGATCGTCCGTAGTCAGCAATGACACTGAAGCCGACAGTGCTTCCTTTATTTCTTCGGCATGAGCGAGTTCCTGCTGTTCAACTTCAAGTGCTTCATCCTCATTTTGCTGCAATGCGGCTTTTTCTAATTCCTGGTACTGATATTGCAGATAATCCAGCTCGTTGGAGTCTTTGTCGGCGGTTTCTTTCAGTGTTTTGTAACTTTTTTCGGCTTCTTTAAAAGCCTTGTAGGCGGTTTTATACTCCCGCAATTCTTCATTATTACCGGCCAGCGCGTCAATCACCTGTAGTTGAAATTGCTGATTATTAAGATTGAGGTTCTGATGTTGTGAATGGATATCAATTAGTTGGGTGGTTAACGCCTGCAATATACTCAGGTTGACGGGACTGTCGTTGATAAATGCTCTGGACTTACCGCTCGGTAAAATTTCTCTTCTGATGATGGTTTCCTCATCATAATCCAGCTCATGCTCCCTGAAAAAGGAATGTAAATCATAATCCTTTACCAGAAATTGACCTTCAACCACACATTTTTGTTCTTTATTCAATAAAACGTTGGTATCGGCCCTTTTACCCAGTATAAGTCCCAGAGCACCCAGTAAAATCGATTTTCCTGCACCGGTCTCCCCGGTAATAATTGAGAATCCTTCCTGAAAGGATATCTCAATCTGATTAATCAGGGCATAATTTACAATGGACAGGGATTTAAGCATACTTTATCTAATCATAGCGCAATGCAAAAATAAAAAACAGGTTTAATATTTCACCGGCATATCAGTGCTGCCCGGGCATTAATATCTCAATCATGCACGGGTGTGATCCAAAATTTATACTGATGTGGTTCTGGATAAATAATATATTTCTGGTGGGGTAATGCCCCCCAGCTATCATCTCCGCCAACACCGGTTTGTTTGTAATCAATATTTAAATTTACAAGGTTTCGTTCTTTAATATCGATTGTATGTTTATACGTTCCTTCGAAATAGAAATCTGAGTTTAACTGATGGTGTGCATTGAAACAAATTAGTGGTTTACCTGTGAATTTGAATCCCATACCATCATTGTTCAATACCTGAAATGCTCTTACATCAGTTCTGTACCCGTTTTCCTGTGGCCTGATATAGGGCTCATATAAATCAGCTACCTTTGCATTGTATGCACCCACAAATGCAGCGCTTTTTCTATCCTGATAATTCTCATGGGGTCCTCTGCCGTACCAGCTAACATTGTTAAATTCCTTTAAAATCTGCATATTCATTCCAATCCTCGGTATATAAGGCAGGTTGGTATCTATGGGTACAAACTCATGATTTACTTCAATTGAACCATTCCCGTTGATGGTGTATATTAATTTGATCCATGCATTAGCGTGATACCTGTTATCTACCTCTATTCTGAAGGTATTAGGACCCGTTTTTTTTGTATTAAAGGCTGTAACCGTTTTGTTTTCTTCCACATTTTTCCATACAGCGCATTCTTCATACATTTTACTACCAATATCGTTATCAGTAGGGGCCCGCCAGTAATTGACGGTTAACGGCGCTTTCAGCCATTCATTTTGATTGACGACATAGGATACGAGGTTACCTGTTTTCTTATCGAAACCTATTTCGATGTTGTTGGCAGTAATGATAACAACCTTGTCTTCTGTTTCTTTTACCTGTATATTTTTATCATCAGGCAATCCATCCGCCACAGCCGGAAGATCGTACAATTGTATCTGTTCGCTGGCAACAACGTGTCCGACGGGTAACATGGGTTTTTCTGTTGGGTTCGTAACGTAAATATTCAGAAAGTACTCCTTATCCCGATCAGGATTGTATTGGATGTCAGCAATGGTAAAAGTTACCGTATCATGCGGATTAGCAGCTATACGAGGGAGGTGACCGTTTTCTACAACCTGGCCATTTTCAATGAGTTCCCAGTTAATAATGAATGCATCCAGGTTTGTGAAATCATATTCGTTATAGACTTCAAATTTAAATTGATGCCCATCCAATAATGAAAAATGGAATGGCTGATACACCTTTTTCACCTCCAACAAACCAGGATATGCAGTTCTGTCAGGATAAACCAGGCCATTCAGACAGAAATTATTGTCATGCCGAACTCCTTCAGGTTCAAAATCTCCACCATACCCCCAGTATTCTTTTCCGTTTTCATCTTTAAGGACTAGTCCCTGATCTACCCAATCCCATATAAATCCTCCCTGCATATAAGTGTTTGACCGAATAAAATTCCATGTATCCACCAAATTCCCTGTGCTGTTTCCCATGGCATGGGCATATTCAAACCATATAAATGGTCTGTTATAAGCATCGTATTGATACTTTTCTTTAATTACATCAAAAGATGCATACATTCTGCCGTTAATGTCAGTGTGTTTAATCTGATCAAATGCCTTATCACCTTCGGCGCGCTCATACACTGTTAATCGTGTTTCATCCCGTTGTTTTGCCCAATTATAGGCATCAATAAACGGTGGCCCGGTTCCTGATTCGTTACCCATTGACCATGCAATGATTGAGGGATGATTCTTATCGCGTTCCACCATATTTTTTATCCTGGTAACAATGGCCTTTGCAAAATCGGGGTCTGTTGCTAACTCATTCACGGCAAATCCATAGCCATGAGCTTCTACATTGGCTTCATCATATAAATATATGCCATATTTATCGCATAGCTTATACCATTGGGGATCATTGGGATAATGAGCAGTGCGTACGGCATTGATGTTATTTTTTTTGAGCAGTTGAATATCTTCTAACATCGATTCCCTGGTTACCACATGGCCTGTGTATTGATCGTGCTCATGCCTGTTCACCCCTTTTATAAGAATAGGGCGGCCATTTACCATTAGCTGGCCATTTTTAACTTCAACAGTGCGAAATCCAATTTTTCCTGCTGTACATTCAATGAGCTCATTGTCTTTATCCAGTAACCGAATACTTAAAGTGTATAAGTTAGGAGTTTCAGCGGACCATTTTCTGACTTCAGGTATGGTATGTTGATAATTCAACACGGTATCATCCTGTGAATCGATGTTTGCCTCTTTTCTTTCATTATATATTACTTTGTCATTGTTATCATAAAGCCGCACTTCTGCAGCAACAACTGATTTTTCAGTTGTATTGCTGATCTCAACATCAAGGTTCAGTAGTCCGTTCTTGTATGCATCATCGAGGGTGGCGCGGGCAAAATAATCCCATATCATGGTTTTGGGACGGGCGTGTAAAAACACATCCCGTTCAATGCCTGATAAGCGCCAAAAATCCTGATCTTCAAGATAACTACCATCCGAATAGCGATAGACCTCGACTGATAACTGATTTTTACCCTTGCGCACATAATCAGTGATATTAAATTCAGCCGGTAATTTGCTTCCCTGGCTGTATCCAACCTGACTACCATTTATCCAGATATAAAAGGCCGATCTTACAGCTCCGAAATGAATGAATATTTCTTTATCAGACCAAGAAGAAGGGATGGTAAATTCAGTTTTATACTGACCCACTGAATTTTGGTCATGTGGAATATATGGGGCGTTTTTTGGAAACGGATATTCTATATTGGTATAAATCGGATAACCGTATCCCTGCATTTGCCAATTAGACGGCACAGGTATTTTATCCCATTTTGAAGTATTGTATTTTTCTTTGAAGAAATCTCTTTCACGATCAGTCGGGTTTTCACTAAATTTAAACATCCAATTCCCGTTCAACGATCGATAATATGTAGTATTTAGCTCATCTTCAATAGCAGCATCTTCTAATGCATAAGAAATAAAATAACTATGTGCTTCTACCTTGTTAATTTCAAAAATAAGGGCATTTTCCCATTCATGCCTTTGGGCGTTAACCTGATATAAGGCCGTTAGTGCAAGAATGAAACCCAATAAGAATGTTGTATTTTTCATATGTTCATCATTTTATTTCGTCTGCGATTTCTCCTGTTATAGAATTTTGATATTCTGTATATTTTTGTCCCGGTTTATTATTAGACTGACGGAGTTATTATTAAATATTATACACAAGACTACAGTCAATTTATTACTTAACCACCGTCTGCCTGCCTCTACCGAAACAACTGAACAACTGTGAGGTACTTAATCCCATCATCATATTGAACAGAATCGAAGATAAGCGATCCCGGTAACTAAGATCATACCTTTATCATTTTTATCTCAATCTATTTACCCGAACAAAAATAATACTTCATTCTAATTAAGCATTATTTGCAAATGAATAAAATTATCCGCCATGTAATTTATGGGTTAATAAGGATAAAATTTATACCATAAACGCATTCCTTTGTATATGTGGTAATAAATGGATAAATTTAAATAGAATAATTGCTGTTATATTGGCATGAATACCTTAATGCAGTCCCAAAATATTGAGTTGATTTGGCTATCGATCGTCATAGGAGTAGTTTCGGTGACGGGTTGCATTATTTTTTTCAGAACAAAAATTAAAAGACTGCATCAATATTATAAAATTATTGGCCGTGATGCAATGAATTTCAAAAGCCTCATAGATGCCATACCGGATACCATATATTTCAAAGATCGCCAAAGCCGTTTCTTATTAATAAACAAAGCACAGGTTCATGTACTGGGGGAAGAAAGAGAAGAAGATGCATACGGAAAAACCGATTTTGACTATTTTAAGCATGCTCAACAAGCGTATGATGAAGAACAACAAATAATGAATACCGAAACGCCGGTAATGAATCACATTATTGAAATTGAAAATGTACCCGGAGACAAAATGCATTTGATGGAAACTAAATTTCCTATGTATGATGATAACCGGAACTGCATAGGGTTAGTCGGGATCAGCAGAGACATTACACAACTTATTATACTTCAGAATGAATTGGTGAAGGCCAAAGAAAAGGCAGAACAGGCCGATAAACTAAAATCTGCTTTCCTGGCCAACATCAGCCATGAGGTGCGAACCCCTTTAAATGCCATTGTTGGATTTTCAAACCTCATTTGCGATGAGGATATAACCAATCAGGAACGAGAACTGTTTATGCGATATATTAGCTCGAATACCGAATTGTTGCTGAAATTGATAAACGATCTGTTGGATCATAGTAAAATTGAGGCAGGTGTAGTTGATATTTATCCGAAACAATTTGGATTGAATGGCTTATTTGAAAATGTGATTGCCACTCAAAAGTTCGGACTCAAATCATCGGTAACATTAAAATTTTCACCCCGGGAACCCGATTTACAAGTATTTACCGACAAGACCAAATTGATGCAGGTATTGAACAACCTGGTATACAATGCAAAAAAATTTACCACAAAGGGTTTTATCGAAATTGGTTACTCCAAAACCAATGAAAACACCATTGAATGTTTTGTGAAAGATACAGGTATAGGCATACCAGCTGACAAACAGAACGATATATTTGATACCTTTACAAAGTTAAACGTTTTTAGTCAGGGAACCGGGCTGGGACTGGCAATTTGTAAAAGCCTTGTAAAATTATTAGGCGGTGAAATACATGTTGAGTCAAAAATGGGTAAGGGATCGAGATTTGTCTTTACCATTGAACAGCGAATTACCAAATCCGAAAGCAAATATCCGCAAGCAGAAGATGCGGCTGAAACGATACAATTACCAAAAATAGAACGCCGGGTTCGAATTGATAACATCCGTATATTAGTAGCAGAAGACAATGATTCTAATTTTCAATTACTATATAATATCCTAAAAAAGCAATATCAAATTGAAAGAGCCAGAAATGGACTTGAAGCAGTAGAATTTGCATTAAAAAAACAAACCGACCTTGTTCTGATGGACCTAAAAATGCCTGAAATGGATGGTATTGAGGCTATTCAGGCTATACGAAAAGAAAAGTTGCAACTGCCCATCATAGCACAATCAGCTCATACTTATGAAAGTGACCGGAATAGAGCCCTTCGTGCTGGTTGTGATGAATTCATTACCAAACCCATTGATATCAATCAACTCAATAAACTGTTAAATAAATATTTGAAATAAGATAGAATAAAGATTGTAGAAGGAACCTTTACATGTTATTGTTGCTCCTCGTTAATCTGCTCGTACACATTTGATTTAGAAGGATTTATTTCGGTTAAGGAACGGTATACTCTTGCCTTTTCATCTCTTGTTCCTTCGGTAAAAATTTGCACCAGCTCGTCTTCTTTGGCTTCAACCACCACTTTTAAGTAGTGCATAAACGGATCGGGTTTACGCCTGTTAACATCCTGCAAATCCTGCACATAATTGGCTATCTCCCCCCTGGCCTGAGCGGTGTTATCAAACATTTTATCCAGCCCGTGACGATGGTAATTATACATAAACTCACGCACCGGACTGTATGCATCGTCAAGAATATTATCAACCAACCAAAAGCGATTGTCTTTTTTATTGGTTTCAAATGCTTTCCAACCCGGTTCAGGAGCACTTTGGGCATTATTTACAATTCGCTCAGCCGCCTTAAAGAACGGCTCCCCACCTTTCATAGCAAATGAATCGTAATCCATACCAATTATTATATAGGCATAATAGGCCAACAAAGAAGTCAAGTTAGAGGTATGTGAATTCACATTAAACTCCAACGGATCATACTCCTGATAATTGAATATAATTCGCTCATCAACATAGTTCATCATTACCGTTGAATAAGATGAACTGTAAACAGGTCGCCTTGACTGGATTTGTAATGTTCCGGTATATTTATTTCCTTCCTGTGTTGTTAAATTCAACAATAAATTACATTCAATACGTTCCTCAACGGCATATACATGATTGGTCCATGAAGTTCCGTTCATAAACTCCCGAATGGCGTTGCGTAATGTTTCAAAAACCTGTTTGTTGGTTCCCTGAATTTTTGAGTGAACAATATTTACATTGCACTGAAGCTCTTGTGCCTTGGCGTTTTCAGGAGTACAAATAATAATAAGGCCAATAAGCAGTATAAAAAATCTCATGATGTTAAATATTTTTCCAGGAAATGTATGATGTCCGATGCCACTTCCGTCTTTTTCTTTAACTCAAACTTATGGATTTTATTATACCTGTCGATGATAGAAATTTTATTTGTGTCTGTATGAAAGCCGGCCCCGTGGTCATTGATTGAATTCAGTACAATAAAATCAAAATTTTTCTTTTTTAGTTTTTCTAGGGCGTTACCCTCTTCATTTTCGCTTTCCAACGCAAATCCTGCCAAAAATTGGTTCTCATTTTTAATGGTTCCCAAGTGTGCAGCAATATCGGCATTGGTAACCAGTTCCAGGCTCAATCTTGTATCATTTCTTTTAATTTTTTGTTTCGAGTGCCGGGCAGCCTTGTAATCAGCTACTGCAGCGGTTAAAATGGCTCCGTCACAATTCGGAAAATGCTTATCGCACAAAGCCTTCATGTCATCAGCTGTTTCTACCATTAAGGTTTCAATTCCCTGATGACGGGTGCTAAGATGAGTCGGTCCGCTTACAAGAATAACATTCGCCCCCCTGTTAGCCAGTGCTTCAGCAATGGCATACCCCATTTTACCGGAGGAATAATTGCTGATAAATCGCACCGGATCAATTGGCTCACGGGTTGGACCGGCAGTAATTAAAATGGTTTTATCCTTTAAAATATTTTGTTGGTCAGTAATTTCAGCAGGTAGCGAATTTAAAACCTGGTCAACTATCATTTCCGGCTCTTCCATTCGCCCTTTACCTTCCAGTCCGCTGGCCAGTTCACCGGTTGAAGGTTCAATAATAATATTACCGTATTTTTTTAATACCTCGATGTTTTGACTGGTAGTTGGATGCCGAAACATATCCAGGTCCATAGCCGGAGCAACAAAAACCGGGCAACGGGCCGACAGATAACTGGTTAGCAATAGATTATCCGCTATTCCGTGTGCCATTTTGGCAATGGTATTCGCCGAAGCAGGAGCGATTAAAAAGGCATCAGCCCATATACCCAGGTCGACATGACTGTTCCACGATCCGTTTTCAGGATTGAAAAAATCAACCAATACAGGGTTTTTGGATAATGTGGCAAGTGTAAGCGGTGAAATGAATTCTTTGGATAGCGGGGTCATGATAACTTTTACCTGCACCCCTTGTTTGATCAGTAAACGAATAAGAATAGCAGCTTTATAGGCTGCTATGCTTCCGGTTATTCCCAGTAAAATATTTTTCGAATTACTCATTCGGAGTTACATCGGTATTGCTTTCTTCTTCAGGTGTACGTATGTATAGTTCATCACTCTCAAATTCATCCAGCGCAATTAATGTTGGTTTTGGCATACGCTCATAAAATTTACTGATCTCAATTTGTTCTCTGTTCTCAAAAACTTCTTCCAAATTATCAGTATAATAGGCGAATTCTTCTAATTTACGATTAAGTTCCTGTTTTAACTCAACCGATATCTGATTGGCACGTTTACCACATATCGCTACTGTTTGATATATATTACCTGTTTTGGCTTCCAACGATGCCACATCACGGGTTATAGTACTAAGCGGTGCTTTTGTTCTTTTGAAATCCATCATTTTATTGTTCTTCTATATTTCTATTATTGTCGTATTTTGACGATGCTATCCGGTACATTCTGTCTGCTTCTTTTTTATACTCACTGTCTTCAAATTCAGCTACAAACGAATAATAATCATCGACTGTTGACTGGTATCTTTCCTGTTTTTTCTGCTGCACACTTTTTTCAGCAAGCAAAAATCGTGATTTTAAGATTAAAAACATAATTTCTTCACGATATTTTGTATCCGGATAATCGGTTAAACTGTTATTTAGAGCTATAATGGCCGACTTGTATAGCTCCAGGTCAAAATATAATTTGGCATTCTCATAAGACTTTTCCACCAGTTTATCTCTCAATTCAGCAATGTATTCCCTGGCATCATCAGACCATTGACTATTAGGGAATTTAAACAGAAATAACCGAAATGCTTCAATGGCTTTTTGTGTTTCGGTCTGGTCAAGACTGGGCCTGGGGGAATTCAGGTAATGACAATAGCCAACCATGTAGCTGGCTTCTTCAAAAAACTCACTGTTCGGGTACGAATTGGTCAATTGCTTAAAATGAAAACCGGCTGTAATATAATCGTTTTGCTGATAGGAGCAATACGCCTGGTAAAACACAATGCTGTCAGCTTTATTGGTACCACGAAACACAGGTGATATTTGGTCCAGTAATGTACCGGATTTTACATATTCACCCTCGTTGTAATATTCCTTGGCTTTTTCATACTTCAGGTAGTAATCATCCGACTTTAACAGTTTCTCGTAACCCGAACATGCATATAACAAACTGATTACAAGTATAATATTAAGAATTCTGCAGATTTGAATTTTCATGGCGCAAAAATAATGCTTTCTTTGAGAAAATTGGGCAAAGCTATTAAAAGTTGTTTAACTTGAAACGATAGATGGCTGAAAAATATTTTGCCATTTGTTATCAAAGCAAAAAAAAGTACATTTGCTACCTTGATTTTATAACCTAAAATAGTTAAAACGTGGACATTTTTGATAAAATAATTAAAGATAAAGGACCGTTGGGTCAATATCAAAAAGATGCGCATGGATACTTTACGTTTCCAAAATTAGAAGGTGAAATTGAACCTATTATGACCTTCAGAGGTAAAGAAGTATTAACATGGAGTTTGAATAACTATATCGGATTGGCTAATCACCCCGAAGTACGAAAAGCAGATGCCGAGGCGGCATCGCAATATGGTATGGCTTATCCTATGGGAGCCAGAATGATGTCGGGGCAAACCGGAAAACATGAAGAGCTGGAACATAAATTGGCTGAATTCGTGCGTAAAGAAGACGCATTCCTGGTAAATTATGGCTATCAGGGTATGATTTCTATCATTCAGTCGTTGGTAAACAGGCACGATGTAATTGTTTTTGATTCCGAATCACATGCCTGCATCATGGACGGGATATGGCTGCACAAAGCTGCCGGTGGTAAGAGTTTTATATTTGCTCATAACGACATGGATAAACTAAAAATCATGTTGGACCGAGCTCAAAAGCTGGTTGAAAATACCGGTGGTGGTATTTTGGTAATTACCGAAGGTGTATTTGGAATGGCAGGTGATCTGGGAAAACTGGATAAAATTGTTGAATTAAAGAATAAATATAATTTCCGACTATTGGTTGATGATGCACATGGATTTGGCACAATGGGTAAAACAGGAGCCGGTACAGGTGAACATTTTGGTGTGCAGGATGAAATTGATCTTTATTTCAGCACCTTTGCCAAAGCAATGGCTGGTATTGGAGCATTTATTGCCGGTGAAGAAAAAATAATTGACTACCTGAAATACAATATGCGTTCACAAACATTTGCCAAATCGTTGCCCATGCCAATGGTAATTGGTGGATTAAAACGTCTGGAATTATTAAAAAATGAAAACAGCCTTCGCGAACAGCTTTGGAAAGTTGTAAATGCCCTGCAAAAAGGTTTACGGGACAAGAATTTTAACCTGGGACATACCGAATCGCCTGTTACACCCGTAATTCTTGAAGGAAATGTGGCCGAGGGAACCAATATTGTGGTTGACCTGCGTGAAAATTACAAGATATTCTGTTCCATTGTGGTATACCCGGTTGTACCAAAAGGAACCATTATGCTAAGGATAATCCCTACTGCTGCCCATACACTGGAGCATGTAGACCGTACAATCAAAGCATTTGCCGAGGTGGCAGAGAAGTTAAAGGCGGGTAAGTATAAATCTGAATCCGGTCAGATTGCCAGTTTTTCTTAAGATATTTGATCCTGATAAGAAAAGCAGGGTTGCTAAGTATTGCGACCCTGCTTTTATATTTTAGGACTATCGGATTTTATTATTATAATCCTTTCTCACCCAGGTAACGTTCAGCATCTATGGCAGCACGGCAACCAGTACCTGCAGCGGTAACCGCCTGACGATAAACCGAATCCATGACATCGCCGCATGCGAAAACCCCTTCTACATTGGTTTTAGCGGTATCAGGTTTGGTTTTGATATACCCAACATCGTCCATATCAATATAATCTCTGAAAATATCAGAATTTGGTTTATGCCCGATGGCCACAAAAAATCCTTTTACATCCAGCTTTACTTCATTGCCCATATTGTCCAAAATAACACCTTCCACGCCCTGCTCTCCGACAATTTCCTTGGTCTGGTGACCATATAAAACCTCAATATTATCGGTATTCATTACTCTTTCCTGCATAATCTTTGAAGCACGCATGTAATCTTTCCGTACCGCCAGATAAACTTTACTACACAAACCAGAAAGATACAAAGCCTCTTCCGCTGCGGTATCGCCGCCACCAATCACTATTACATCCTGGTTTTTGTAAAAGAATCCGTCACAGGTTGCACATGCCGATACACCAGAACCCATAAATTTCTTCTCTGATTCCAGTCCCAGGTATTTAGCTTCAGCACCTGTAGCGATAATCACTGAATCGGCTTCAATTACTTTTTTCTCATCGATTATTACTTTATGCGGCGATGAGGAAAAATCCACCGAAGTGGCATAACCAAAACGAATATCGGTTCCAAATCGTCCTGCCTGGTGCTTAAACTCCTCCATCATTTGCGGTCCCATAATCCCATCAGGATAGCCCGGGTAATTTTCAACATCGGTTGTTGTAGTAAGCTGGCCACCAGGCTGTAGCCCTTCGTATAAAACTGGTTTTAAATTGGCTCGTGCCGCATATATAGCCGCGGTATATCCGGCAGGTCCCGAACCAATTATTAAACATCTAACATGTTCTGCCTCTCCTTCGGGTTGGCTTTTTTTTTCAGATTTCTCTGTTGTAGTATCAAGTGTTTTGAATTTGGCCATGAAACAGGTCTTTAAGTTAATAATATTTTATATGTAATAATTTATATATGTTTATTATTATATGACAATTTATATACCAAAAATAATATTGAATCTATTTAAGGGGCAAATATGACAGGATTGCATAAAATAAACAAGTATCTGTCAAAAACTCATTGCATTGGACATATCCGGATATATATGAACCGAACACGAAAGCACCGCAGGCTCCGAATAATATTTCGTTCGATTAGTGAAGTTAACCCACAGGAATCACTTATAATTTTTCAATTATTCGTTACCGATTTCGGGTAAAACAAGATTTACATATCTAAAATTTCTTATTTTTATCCGTTATATATCAGATAATAATGCGAGTGCATTATTTCCGGAATATATCGGAAGCAAAAACTGACTAACAACTCTACCATGAGTGAACGTATTTATGACATTGCCAATATGGCTGAGTTTTATCAGCAGGCAGCGGAGAAGTTCGGTACCCTTCCGGCTTTTGCCATTCGGGAAAAGGCATTGAAATGGAACCCGGTATCGTATTACGATTTATATGAACAGGGTATAAACCTGGCTACAGGGCTAATTGAACTGGGTGTGGAAGCAAGAGACCATGTAGGTATATTCAGTGATAACCGGTTTGAATGGATATTATCGGATTATGCCGTTCAGTTCTGCGGTGCTGCTGATGTGCCCCGTGGACATGATGTATCGGACGAGGAGTTATTTTATATTATGGAACATGCTGATATCCGGGTTACTTTTGTGGAAAACAAAGCTATACAGGACCGAATTCTCGGTTTCCGCGACCGTCTTCCATTACTGCGGGAGATCATCATGCTCAATCCAAAAAGTCAGCCTGCGGAAGGAATAAAAACCATTCAGGAAGTTATACTGTTGGGTAAGGAACTAAGACAACAGGGAGACCGAAGGGTTGAAGAACGTATTGACGGTATCCAGCCGGATGACTTGTTTACATTAATTTACACTTCCGGCACAACAGGTCAACCCAAAGGTGTAATGCTTACCCATTCCAATATGATTTCACAGATTCGTAACCTTCCGGTACATCATAACTGCACGGACAGGGTTTTATCCATTCTACCTGTTTGGCATATTTTTGAACGGCTTATTGAAATGTACACCATCAGTTTCGGTGGATGTACCTATTACTCAAGTGTGCAAACCCTGGCCGATGATATGCGTGCTGTAGAACCTACCTTCATGGCTTCGGCACCGCGGTTATGGGAAAACATGTATCAACGCATATTAAAAGGTGTTAAAGCTTCACATCCGGTAAGGCGGGTTTTATTTAATATAGCCTATTTCCTTTCCCGTCAGTACAAAACATCTCAATATTTTATTACCAATAAATATTTAAAAATACACCGGCAACCATTATGGAGGCATTTATTGATATTACCCTTTCATATAATTCGCCGGGTGATTGTAATGCCCTGGTATGGATTTTTTAATGCAGCCGTGCTCGAAAGGATCAGACTCAGCGCCGGTGGTTCATTAAAAATGACCATTTCGGGTGGCGGAGCATTGCCCAATGAAGTGGACCGATTTTTCAATTTCATTGGTATTGAAGTGCTTGAAGGCTATGGCATGACGGAATCTACGCCCGTCATTTCAGTTCGTTCCGGCAATAACCTGGTGGTTGGCACAGTTGGCCCGCCAATTCCGGAAACGGAAGTACGTATTATTGATCCGGACACCAACGAAGTATTATTTCCGAATGCTAAGTTTCCGCATAATGGAAAATCCAAACGTGGAGAGATATGTGTACGGGGCCCCCAGGTAATGAAAGGTTATTACCGCAATCCCGAACTTACCAAATTAACCTTGCGTAATGGATGGCTACATACCGGTGATTTGGGGATGATCACTTACAATGATTGTCTGAAAATCCTTGGACGCTCAAAAGCGACCATTGTTTTGTCCAGTGGTGAAAATGTGGAGCCTGAACCCATAGAAATGCGCTTGCAGCAAAGCCAGTTTATTGATCACTGCATGGTGGTTGGCCAGGATAAGAAATTTTTAAATGCGCTGATAGTGCCGGTTTTGGATGAATTTAGACAAAATGGTGTTGAAGTGCAATCCTTTAAAGACCTGGCCAATAATACAGAAGCCCAAAAAATTATACGGGATGAGATTAAAAAAATGACCGAAAGCAATAACGGATTTAAGCGATATGAACAAATCAGGGATTTCAGGTTATTAACCGATCCGTTTCAGGTTGGACACGAACTAACTAACTTATACAAAATAAAGCGACATGTGGTTGAACAAAAATACAATCACGTAATTACCGAATTAACTGAAAAAACAGCCAAAAACAAAAATTAACATGGATTTTGATACCCAATTGCTATACGGATATGATAAAATAATGCTGGCATTGATGATATTTGTGATCATGCTGGGTATGGGAGCCAGCTTAAGGGTTGAGGACTTCAAAGCAGTAATACGCAAACCACGAGGTGTATTTATCGGGTTTCTATCGCAATTCGGACTGATGCCCTTTATTGCATTCACGTTGGCTACTGTGCTCAATTTTCATCCGGCATTTGCTATTTCATTAATCCTTATCGGTTGTCTGCCCGGTGGTACAACATCCAATATGTTTGCTTATTTTTCAAGAGGTAATGTAGCGCTGAGTATATCCATGACGACCGCATCAACTTTAATGGCACTTATTATGATGCCATTATTGTTAAAATTGTACACCGTGAAATTTACCAATCAGCTTACAGCCAGTATGCAGGCAACCGGTTCAAAAGCAGAATTTGTAATACCAACCGGTAACATTATCAGTTCGTTAGCACTTGTGTTGGTGCCGGTTGCATTGGGAATGATCATAAGAAGAAAATCGAGAGACTGGGCCAAAGCTACCGAAGATACGGCCGGATTTGTGGGTATAATTGTTATCCTTTATCTAATTGCTACCGCATTTATCCGGCACGGTAAACTCTTTATGCAAACCCCGGTTGAAATATATGTGGGAGCGCTGGGGTTAGGACTTATGGGGTTTTTCTTCGGTTATTATTTTTCACGTTTGTTTGGTATGTATCCATTGTTTCAACGGGCCATATCGCTGGAGACCGGAATACAGAACGGACCAATTGCTTTTGCCATTATCCTGCTTAGTTTTCAGGAACCTGTTCAAAGTCAGATGTTATGGCTGGCTATTTTATATTCCACATTCATCGTTATTACCTCATCGATTATCACTCTGCTCTATCGAAAGTATGGTAAATTCGACTGGGACGTATACCGCAACACAATAATTCACAATCGTTTGTTTGGCAAAGACTACATAACCAATTATCCAAAAGGATTTCTGCCGGGACGTCTGGTTAATGATCCGAGTCAGGATACCGAGCCCGCTCAAAAAAGGAAGTAAAAAGGATGGATAATTGAAAATGCACCCCATTATTGCAGCTAATATTCTAAGTCGTTATACATTACTCAACCATAAATGATGTAATCAGGTACTTTGATGTTTTATCATGATCCGTTCCTTTAACCGGTGCCCTGTTTGCCACAATCACTTCATATTCACCAGTTAATAATACTTTTTCACCCTTTACATTGTATAATTCCATTTGTTCAGGCTGAACAAAGAAGGTCTGTGACCTGGATTGCCCTTGTTGAAGGCTCAGTCGAAACGATCTGATCAGTTCCATATTCGGGGCCCATTGGGGAGCATCCGTTTTTCTCAAATAAACCTGTACCACCTCATCAGTATCATAATCACCAATATTGGTAATTGAAAATGATATTTCCACTGAATCGCCTTTTTGAACCTGCTTATCAGGAATCATTAGTTCGTTGTAGGCAAAGTCTGAATAACCAAGGCCATACCCGAAAGGATACATAATATTGTCATCTGCGTATCTATAGGTACGTCCCTGCATATCGTAATTACTGAAATCAGGCAATTGATTAACGTCGATGGGAAATGAAATAGGCAGTCTTCCGGAAGGTGATTCATTTCCAAATACAATATCAGCAAATGCCTTACCACCTTTTTCCCCCGGATACCATGCATAGATGATGGCATCGGAAAGTTCGCGTATTTCCCGTAAATCAACGGGCGAACCGGCAGAAATTACAGTAATAATTGGTTTATCATGCCCTTCAGCCAGTTTTCGTAACATAACCAATTGGTTTTCCGGTAGTTTCATTTCAAAATTGTCACCTTTGGTTGGTGACGCCATTGCTTCCCCCTCTTCACCTTCAAGACGCTGTGTATATCCCAGAAACACGAGTGTTGCATCAGCTTCACGGGCCAGTTCACTGTACCAGTCAATTTCATTCCTGGGCGTATTGGCCAATAATGTACCCGGACGGTATTGCACCCGTGTTGAGTGCGATGTTTGTTCAACAATTCCTTCTACAAAATTCGTCATATCGGGGCTTAGTCCGTTGTAATTACCTACCAGAGCCATTTGATCGCCTGCCAGCGGTCCGCACATATAAATAAATCCCAGGTCCTTTCTCAGAGGAAGAACGTTGTTCTTGTTCTGTAATAGTACGATAGATTTCAAAGCTGCTTCATAAGCCAGGTCCTGGTGTTCAGGGCTTCGTATTACAGACAGGGGAATTTGGGTATACGGATTTTCAGATGGCGGATCAAACAGTCCCAGACGGAATCGTGTTCGCAATAATATGGCCAGGTTTTCATCGATCTCCTTTTCTGTTACCATTCCACGTTGGTAGGCAACAAACAAAGAATCATAGGTATCGCCACAATTCAAATTAACGCCTGCTTTAAGAGCCATGGCAGCAGATTCAACCATATTGTCAGTTACCATGTGTCCGGTATGAAAATCTAACAATGCCCAGCAATCGCTTAATATATGACCTTTAAACCCCCATTCATCACGCAGGATATCCTGTAATAAGTATTCACTTCCACAACAGGGTTCATCATTGGTACGGTTATACGCACACATTATTGATTCAACGCCTGCATCGACGCATGCTTTGAACGCCGGCAAATAAGATTCGTACATATCCTGTTTATCAGCCACTGCATTAAAAACGTGCCGTTCTCCCTCGGGTCCGCTGTGCACCACATAGTGCTTGGCGCAGGTGCCTGTTTTAAGATATTTGGGATGATCACCCTGCATGCCCTTTATGAAAGCTGATCCCATCAGTCCGGTTAAGTACGGGTCTTCACCGAAAGTTTCCTGTCCCCTGCCCCAACGGGCATCACGAAAAAGATTCACATTCGGACTCCAAAAGGTCAGTCCCATATATTGGATATATGGTTTGCCCGATTCACGCAAATCATTATTTATAGCCCTGGCCTCATCGCTCACCGCCGTACCTATGCGGAACATCAAATCTTCATCAAAGGTAGCACCTAACCCTATGGCCTGTGGAAACACAGTAGCTTTACCCGATCGTGCTACCCCGTGCAATGCTTCATTCCACCAGTTATATTGCTCAATACCCAGGCGCGGTATGGCATCTGAATGGTTAAGCATTTGGGTACATTTTTCTTCCACTGTCATGCGTGATAGCAAGTCTTGTACCCTGGAATCTATATCTTTGGTGTGGTCTTTCCAGGTTTCAGTTTGTGCGAATGAAACAAGTGAAAACACGGTTAAGGAAAATACAATAAGGGTTTTCATAATTATAAATATTTGATGTGTAATGCATAATAACAAGTAAACATAAAAAAAAAAGTTTTGACGGACACATGCAAGTAAATACAGATAAATTATATAACAATGTACTATTACAGTAACTATTTTAAATCTTCCGTGTTTTTATTTTTTGAAACAGCTTTAATTTGCCTGGTTGTAAGTTTTATCCACTTTTTTTCAAATACAAAGTGCAATATTGCCCCGGAGAGGTTTGCGATTTAAAAGACAGGCAGGAAATTCAAAAAACTTCCAAAACCCAATTATTTGTTATGTTCGGATTTATTGGTTTTATCGTGCTCATGGCAATCTTGTTACATACTTTTTTTAGTGTGGCCCCTTTTGATTTGTTGGGCATTGATGGTTCGTAGTTAGATGTCTTTATGCTTGCAAAATATGCCGATAAGAACTTTTTCAGGACTGAGGCATTCCAGTTCGGTAAAATCATTATTTGAAAAACACCTATTAACCACACAACTTTTTTAATGATTGGCTGTTTAGAATTCTTAAACATGATAATCAATGAAACAATCAGCAACACTTATTGCGCTTTTGATTTCGGTTAATGGACTTGCGCAGGTAAAAACGGAGGTTGAAAAGCGTATCGATAGCAAAGACGTGCCCCAAAAGGCTATCAGGTGGCTGAATGACGCCTACGAAAAAGTGGATAAAGTCAAATGGTATTATGAAGAAACCACCGGTAAGGCTAGTTATGAAGCCAAATTAAAATGGAACAATCGCAACCACAGCGTTGAGTTTAATACGAAAGGCGTGATTGAAGATATTGAGATTTACATGGATTGGGATGAATTACCTGATTATGTTCGTAGGAATGTAATTCATTACATGGATTCTGCCTTTACAAAATATAATATACGAAAGATTCAACAACAATGGACAGGCGAACCCGATGACCTGGAAGATGCCATTGATGAACATGAAACGGAGGATATCACAACCCGATATGAAATTGAATTCTATGGTAAGAACGAAAACCATAACGAACTGTGGGAAGGGTTGTTTGACCACATGGGCATATTGATTGAACAACGCATTATTAAACTATTACCAACTGATAATCTGAATTACTGATGCGCCATATATTATCTCCGTTACTGATTTTAATATCTCTTGGTGTAGCTGCACAGCAGTCAACATTTCATGCAGGAATACTACCTGAGATAGCGATAAGCTATTCGTTAAACGAAAAATTAAAGCATACCACCAAAATTGAATCTCAGCATGAGACATATTTCGATAAATGGGAATATTCATATAGCCAAACCGATTTTCAGTCGTTTCTGGACTACCGGTTCAATCCTTTTTGGAAAGGCGCACTGGGCTATCAATTCCGACTTGTGGAAAAAGGAAATAACGCCCACCGTACCATTCAGCAAATAGCGGCGGTACAAAAATATTCCGGCTTTCGTTTGGGACATCGGTTTAGGATCGACCAGACTTTTTATCAATCAGGTGCAGCCGTTAAATATCGCATCCGTTACCGATTATCTACTGAAATTCCGTTGGAGGGTGAATCCCTTGATCCGGGTGAATATTTTATAATTCTTTCTGATGAAGCGTTATATTCCCGTCAGGATGGAAAAAACGATTTTGAAAACCGGTTGGCAATTGCCCTGGGGTATTTCGTCGGGAGTAAAAATAAATTAGAAGCAGGCCTTGATTATCGATTGGAAAAATTGTTGGATCGTAAAATTAGCCATAATTTATGGTTAAAGTTGGGTTGGTTTTATACGTTGTGATTGTTAATTTAAAGGAAAATAATCCGATATCCATTTAGAAATAAATTAAAATGACACTTCAAATAATTCTCCTTTTATCGGGATTGGTTCTTCTTATAAAAGGAGCCGACTGGTTGGTTGAAGGCGCTTCTGTACTGGCTCGAAAAAACGGCATTTCAGACCTGGCCATTGGCCTGACCATTGTAGCCTTTGGCACATCAGCACCGGAACTGGTTGTAAACACTTTTGCCGCCTTTAAAGGTAACCATGCTATTGTTTATGGTAACGTGATTGGTAGCAATAATTTAAACCTGTTTGTAATACTGGGTATAGCCGGTTTGATTACCCCATTGACCGTGCAATCCAGTACAGTACGGATAGAGATACCACTTTCCTTGTTGGCCATCATAGTGCTGTTTGTAATGTCCAATGATTTTTTAATTAGCGGAGAAAATAGTCTGGGTCGGATTGATGGCATAATGCTGCTTCTTTTTTTTGTGGCATTCCTTTTTTATGTATATAAACAGCTAAAGTCAGATTTTTCAATTGAGGAAACCAATCAAAAAAAAATATATTCTTCATTCAAAACCTGGCTTTATATACTGACAGGTTTGGCGGGGTTGATTGTTGGCGGCAGGTTAGTGCTGGACAATGCAGTGAAAATGGCAACCACCATGGGCGTGAGTGAAAAAATTATCGGACTTACCATAATTGCCGCCGGAACTTCATTTCCTGAACTGGCTACTTCAGTAATTGCGGCCATCAAAAAGAATAACGACATAGCCGTGGGTAATATAATTGGCTCCAATATATTCAACATATTTTTTATTCTGGCTACCAGTTCGCTTGTTAAACCGGTACTATACGATGTTAAATTCAATTCCGATATATACCTGTTAGCTGGCGGAACACTATTGCTTTTCATTACGATGTTTACCGGTAAGCGCCAAAAGCTGGATCGATGGGAAGCAGCTATTCTGCTGATTGCTTATGTGGGATATAGCGTCTATCTTTTTAAATGATTTCATCGTTGCGACAATCACCAGGGTATTTCCATAACCTTTTCCTTATAAACATCACCGTTGTGACCAACCTTCCATTGTTACCATCTGAACCGGACCAGCCGTCGTTACCATTTCGTCCATCGGGATCGCCATCGCCACCATTTCCACCATCACCACCGGAGCCTGCTCGTCCTCCCGGTCCTCCCGGCCCACCAATGCTTTCGTCCATAACAAGCGATTCGTATATCAAGCCAGCCTCCGTCATCAAGAGAAAAATATTACCGCCATCGCCACCATTATCGCCCCTCCCCCCGTCGCCAGCATGTCCGCCATCACCGCCATTTTCGCCCGGATCATAATATACTTCCTCTACCCAGGTGCTATCATTTATTTTCCGGCGCTCCACGTTTCTGTTACCATCAGCGCCATCGCCACCATCTCCGCCATCTCCTCCACAGCCGCCATCACCGCCTGCTCCACCGATACTCCTAATCGTGATAGCACCTCCATCGGGATTAATCAGATAGCGCTTTAGTTTGCTTCTCATGCTACTTTTTATGGCTACTTTCATAAGTGTTTGGGCCAACAACGAATCATAATAAGCATCCAGGTATACCGATAAATCCGGTCCTTGAGAGCCATCGTACCCATTATAGCCCTCACTGCCATGGCCACCATCAGCCCCAAAAGTACCGTTTGAACCGTCTGAACCCGATGTGCCGTTACTACCCGACATACCATGCCGTTCATACCAATAGTGTTTTCTATTTCCTCAAATTTGCAGATTCAACCGCATTGTTACATTTTACTCATAATCAACACTCACCGTACACCTGTTTTGAGGCACGTTTTATTCTGTCCTTTAATTGTTTTTTTATTTCCCCGTCCGTCCATACCGGTTTCATGTGCTTTGATGCCTGACCGGACTCGTTTTTTGCACCGGGAATACTTATTTGTCGAAGTATTTGTAGAAATTCATCCACCTCATCGGTTGTATTGCTTAAACCCAGACTTACCCTTGTTACCCCCGGTAATTTAATATTTGGGAGTACGGTTAGCATGACCTTCTGAAATTTTTCCAATCCGGCACCAACCTGCAGTATATGTTTAACCAAAATATGTGCACAGTGGCATCCATAGCGAAGCCCGATTCCACCCTGTTTTGATAGTTTTTTTGCCATTACATCCGGCATCATACCTTTTATTTCAAAAGGAATTACACCCAATTTGCGGTCGAATTGCGGATCCTCTGCGCTTTTTAATCCATGTATGCGTAAACCCGGTATGGATAACATCCCGTTTAACAATTGAGCAGTCAGTTCTTGTTCTTCCCGACGGATAACATCCATTCCGATGCGTTGCATTAAATACAATGCTTTTCCCAGGGCAGCTATTCCGGCAGTATTCTCACTGCCCGATGCCTCAATTTGTTGCTGTTCATCCTTATTAAACTTTAGATATCCGTGCCTTGCGATAAGCGCCCCGGAGCCAAACGGTGCATAAATTTTATGGCCGGAAAACGCCAGGTAGTCGATACCATCAGCATCCATATCAATATTACGATGTGCAATTAATTGAGCAGCATCCACCAATAATTGTGCACCGTATTTGTGCACAACCCGACTAATAGCACCAATATCGTTACAAGTACCCAACACATTCGAAGCCCCGGTAATGCTTACCAACATTATTCTTTTACGATCATTTTGGTTATCCTGGTTGTAGGCTTTTAAGATGTTTTCCAACTCATTCATATCAATAAAGCCATCATCATTGGCGGTTATACGGATTAATGAATGACCGGATAACATGCGCCAGGGCAGGTCGTTCGATGAATGTTCAAGCATGGTATTTACAATCACCGGATCGGTATCAAGTTTGCTATATCTCCCCAGACTTTCGGCTGCCAGGTTAATGGCTTCGGTCGTATTTGATGTGAAAATTATGTCAAATTTATCCTGCGGGGCATTTAAAAATCGTGAACAGATGGATTTAACTTCTTGAATTATATCCTGTTGAACATGTAATGGTTGGTAAAGCGCTTCCCGGAATACATCGTAAACAGGTTTAAAAGTTGGTGTGCTGGCACTGTTATCGAGATTGATAAATGTGCGATCGCTATATATTGTAGGAACCTTGTGGTTATGGCCAATTAATGATTTTCTGAGTGTTTTTAGCAATTCTTTCCCGGAGTAGAGCTCTAATTCATCATGGTACAATATTTCCTGTGCAGTGGTAGTCTCAGGTTCCGAATTATGTAAAATATCAGCCCGGGATTTGATTAATTGCTTTAGGGCACAGGCAAAAGTTATAACATTAATAATGGCCGGTGTGCCCGCTTCATATCTTTCAGGACCGTATGTCCAAAGAACCCAGTCGGTAGCTATTAAATTGGTCGTTCCACCTCCGGTTTGTGCGGGTGCACCTCCCGGCAACGATCGTTTTCTTACTACTACGGCTGTTACGCCCAATGCCAGTCCAACTTCTTTGCTGGTAATTATTTGATAGTATTTTGGGTTCAATTGTCGGGTGAGAACAGTTGCCCGATAGGCATTGCCAAAAATAACTGTATATTGGGATTTGTGTAATTGCAGGTATTCCAGTACTATATCTCTTGCCTGATCATACAAATGAGAAGTTATACGGGAATGATGACCGGTGCCACGATGAACATTTGCATAGGTTTCAAGTGCAGCATAAATACCTTTTTCAAGTACTTTTTTGTTTTCGCTTTTTATTTGGTTATCAATCATTACGCTTTTACTTCAATAAGTTTGTTGGCATAAGACACATGATTCCGTAGAAAGTTACAGGACAGAAAAATTTTATATGGGTATCGAATTTTGTACCCAAAAACTAAAAAATGAACAGGTTTTTATAATAACACACCCCTAACCCTCTCTGAAGAGCGGAATTTGTGGTGTTCATTTTTAGTTTTTAATTATATAGGTCAATAATCTGATACTCATTAAATTTTATCTTACCTTTTTCAATCTTTTTGTAAAAGCACGCCAGTGGGAGTTATTAAAATAAGTAAGGAGAACTCCGAGAAATACAAGGACAACCCCGGTCAAATCAATTAGCTGTACCTGATCGCCGAAGGCCATCCATGCCATAAACATGGTAACCGGTGGTCCCAGATAAAACAGGGATGCCACTTTGGTAGCATCAATACGGTCAATCAATATCCACATAAGCGCGTAAGCCCCAAGCGAAACACCTACAATAAGCCAGGCCAATGCCACAATAAAAGTCATATTCCATTCAATATATAATTCCTCAATGATTAATGCCGGTACTGCCATGGCAATAGTTGTGGCCGTGCTTTGATAAAAAAGGGAGAGGCTTACCGGAATGCGCTGATTTTCTATATTCAGGTTAATTTTTCGTTGAAAGAGACTGGCCGCTGTGATGGCAATAACCGAACCCAGCGGAATTAACCAGGCAAAAACTTCAGACGGATCCTTAAAATTGACACGAATTATCACCGGAACAGCCACGCCTGAAAATCCGATCAGCAACCCCAACCAACGGTTCAACGGTGTAGGTTCGCCGGCCACTAAACCGGACAATGCACCTGTAGCTAACGGCTGAAGTGCAACAACCAGGGCCACAATACCTGCAGGCACACCATAATCAATTGCGATAAGTACACACGACAACCAAACCCCGTGTGCAAGTACACCAATTATCATTTGTGGCCAGGCAATACGCCATCCAACCCAATAAAACTGATTCCTTACCGATAAGTAAATAAAAATAAGCAGCGATAAAGCCAGGTAGCGATAGAACAACAAAGTAAATGCACCGGTAAAAGGCAGTCCAAATTCAGCTCCTATAAATCCCGAATTCCATAATAGTACAAAACCTGTTATCAGCCATAAGTTTTTCTGTTTGTTTTTATTCACCATATAATTATCATAAACCCACACGTAAAAATTAAAATGCGCACGTAGTTATTATCATGCAAACCTAATAATATGTAATCAAACTGTTAATTCGTATGTCATTCCTTCAATGGATTCATTTATAAATTATGCTCTTTTTAGTTCACAGACCATATCCCATCTATGAAAATTTTAATACGAACTAATATTTACCAGGGTAAGCAAGTATTTTCTTTAATTAAAGCTATAATTCCTGCGTATTCATTCATTTTCTGGTTTGCCAGGAATTGTAAAGCTAAATGCGGAACCATTTCCTATTTCACTTTCTACCCAAATTTTGCCATTATGTCTTTCTACAAATTCTTTGCAAAGCAATAAACCCAAGCCTGTTCCTTTTTCATTGGCTGTTCCATCTGTTGTAATTTTTTGCGAAATATCAAAAAGTTTATTTAATATTTCAGGTTCTATTCCAATACCGTTGTCTGAAACAGTTATTGTAATATTTGAAGGGTTTTGCTCAGCATAAACATCAATCCTGCCATTTTTATGAGTGAATTTTATTGAATTAGAAATCAGGTTTCTTAAAATAGTCATTATCATGTTTTTATCAGCAAAAAAGTGAATTTCTTGAGCTGAAGAATAATTGATTTTTATTTCTTTTGTACCTGCAGTTAGCTTCAACCTTTCAATAAGTTCGTTGCAAATTGTTGAAAAATTTAATTTTTGCGGCTCAAAAGCTATTTTACCTGAATTAGCTCTTACCCAAGTTAATATGTCTTCCAATAAACCAAAAGTGTTCTTAGCGGTACTATTAATTAAAATAATTTGTTTTTCAATTGTTCCAATATCGTATTTGTGAATATTCATTGTTAATAAATTTAAAAAGCCCAGTATCATATTAAACGGACTTCTTAGATCGTGTGCGAGCATTTGGATAAAATGGTCTTTGTCGGTATTTAGTTTTTGTAATTTTTCCTGACTATCTTTTAATTCTGCATTTTTCAGGTTTATGATTTCATTTTTATCAATTAGTTCCTTGTTTTTTGCTCTTAATTCTTTATTAGCAGCTTGCAGCTCTTCTTCTCTCGCATATAACACTTCGTTTTTATGTTCTATTTCAGCCTTTTGTTTTACTACTTCTATCGTCCTTTCTTTTACTGTTAGTTCCAGAGTTTCTTTTTCCTTTTTCAGTTTTGTTACCCGCCAGCGGTAAAGAAGGTATATTGTGCCAATAAAGACAATAGCATAAATTGAATACATCCACCAGCTACGCCACCAGGGAGGTAAAACGCTGAAAGTATAGACAACAGGTTCACTCCATATACCATCCGGACTACAGGCTTTCAGTTTAAAGGTATAAGTTCCTTGATCTATATTACCGTAGCTTGCCGATGATTTATTGGTTACAGGACTCCATCCATTATCGTAGCCTTCCAGCATGTACTGATATTTGACAAGAAAAGGCCGTGCAGGTGCCACAGCGGCAAACTCAAAAGTAACATGATTATGCTTGTAAGGTAAAATAAGATCCTTGGGCAATGGATAAAAACGGGTAATTCCACCGAATTTTATATCGCCAAATTTTTGGCGCATGGTATCGCGCAAGGCTTCATTCAGAGGTTTGCCAAAGGTGATGTTTTCTTCGTTGATAATTGCCAGGCTGTCTGCTTTTGAAGACTCGAATTGCAAGCTCAAAGAATCAAATCCTAAATTTATAGAATCATGTGATCCGGAACTTAGGACTTTGGGTTTTGATCTTCCTGCCAGGTTATACCAACATATATTTTGATTATTGACTTTTAAGTTCTGTAAAATAACTTTTGGAGGGCTTTCGTTTTTGAGAATGGCATCATAGTCTAAACGTACAAGTGATGTTTTGTCACTGCCGGTTGCTGCCCAAATAATTCCTTTATTGTCGAGATGTAAGCCATTAGAATTTACATCTTTCACGGGATAGCCTGTAGCAGAATTGTATGTCTCAAAAACAGGAGTGTATTTATTTAATTCGCTGTTAGGCATATCATTCTGAGGCATTATATGACTTTTATTATTTGATTGGGCTGACTTTGGTTTAAAATATAAAAGGGTAGATAAACCTAAGTTGCTACCTATGAAGATTTTATCTTGGTAAATGAGTATTTGTGTAACATGGTTATCAACCAAACCATCCTGGGTAGTAAAATTCACAAAAGATTCCCCGTCATAACGGGATACGCCACCGCCATACGTTCCAAACCAGAGGTTTCCGTTTTGATCTTCGGTAATTGACAAGACTATTTTATTTGCAAGCCCTTGTGCGGTGGTGAAATTTGTAAATGATTTCCCATCATAACGTGACACGTCGCCGCCATACGTTCCAAACCAAAGGTTCCCATTTTGATCTTCGGTGATTGACCAAATATGATTACTAGCCAGCCCCTGTGAGGTGGTATAATTCGTAAAGGATTTACCATCAAAACGAGACACCCCACCACCAGAAGTTCCAAACCAGATGTTTCCGTTTTGATCTTCCGTGATTGACCTGATTTTATTATCAGCAAGCCCCTGTAAGGTGGTAAAGTTCGTAAAGGATTTACCATCAAAACGAGACACGCCTCCACCTGAAGTTCCAAACCAAAGGTTTCCGCTTTGGTCTTCCGTAATGGCCAATACCCTATTATTGGCAAGTCCCTGTGAGATAGTAAAATTCGTGAAGGAATAACCATTATAACGAGACACGCCACCGCCAAATGTTCCAAACCAAAGGTTTCCGTTTTGATCTTCCGCGATAGATACGACAATATTATTAGCAAGCCCCTGTGAGGTAGTAAAGTTGATAAAGGATTTTCCACCATAACAAGACACGCCACCGCCAAAAGTTCCAAACCAGAGGTTTCCGCTTTGGTCTTCCGTGATTGACCTGACATTATTATTAGCAAGCCCCTGTGAAGTGGTAAAGTTCGTAAAGACTTTCCCGTCAAAACGAGTCACACCACCGCCAGAGGTTCCAAACCACAGGTTTCCGTTTTGATCTTTCCCGGTGGACAAAACATAATTATTGGCAAGCCCTTGTGCAGTGGTGAAATTCATAAAGGATTTCCCATCATAACGAGATACACCACCGCCATGCGTTCCAAACCAGAGATTTCCGTTTTGATCTTCGGTGATTGACACCACATGATTATTTGCAAGCCCCTGTGAGGTGGTAAAATTGGTAAAGGTATTTCCGTCATACCTGGAGGCACCTCCACCAAAAGTTCCAAACCAAAGGTTTCCGTTTTGATCTTCTGTGATTGACCTGACCTGGTTGTTCGCAAGCCCTTGTGAGGTGGTATAAGTCGTAAAGGATTTCCCATCATAACGAGATACGCCGCCTCCATGCGTTCCAAACCAGAGATTTCCGTTTTGATCCTCCGTGATCGACAGGACTATATTATTAGCGAGCCCCTGTGCGGTTGTAAAGTTCAAAAAGTATTTCCCATCATAACGTGACACGCCACCACCATAGGTTCCGAACCACAGGTTCCCGCTTTTGTCTTGCATGATTGATCTGACATTGTTATTAGCAAGCCCTTGTGCGGTGGTGAAATTCGTAAAGGATTTACCGTCGTAACGAGAAACACCACCACCATACGTTCCAAACCAAAGATTCCCGCTTTGATCTTTTAAGCCGCAGACGATTGCGTCAAGAGCAAGGCCATCATCGCTGGTATACGTAGAGAAAAAGCCAGTGCCTGCAGCAGATTGGTCAATTTCCACTTTATCACTATTTAAAGGTAATGGCGTAGTAACTATCGGTAACGAAATTGTTTCGGGTGGCTTTAGATCAATCTTTTCTTCATTCCCCTCCGCATGATGCACTGTGTAAAATCCCCCTGGCTTCTCTGGTATATCAACATATCGTGGTTTAGGACATGTTTTGAGTGATATAACCATGGGCAATGCCACTGTATCGGTGCCGGGTGTATAAATGAGAGGATGCGTATAATTTTTTTCTTTGGTTTCCTTAGACGCTGATAAATCCTTGTCTTGATTTTGCGCGCATGACGTTATTTGTATCACAAAAGTCACAACAAAAAGCAAATAATACCAATTCCTGAAAGCCTGGTCATGTTTCATTGATTATCAGATTTGAAAAACATAAACTTATGAAATTAATGGGTAAATCTTGTCCCATATTTTATTAGATCATTCAATTTTGTTTCAGGGTGTATATATTTGGTTTCCTTGTTCTGGTTTACGAGAACTATTTTTCTTTGTTCTAATTAAGGGGATTCTTACATACATAATTGTTATAATTGTCAGCCTGTAACCGATTAAAACTTAATATGATGAACTGATATTATGTAATTGTAATATTGCATGGTTTAATCGTTCTATACTGTCTTAACCTTTTTTCTTATGCCTATGCTGAGGAATAAAATATAGCAATAAATCCGATTTGGCCGTATAATATCTCTCATAATAAATAAGACATAAAAGTCTTTATTGCATTTATTGCAAATGCATTGCTACATTATAGCACCCTTATATTTCAATTTGCAATTTTTGCAAAAAATTGGCCAGCATACCCGGTATACCATTTTTATCAGGCTCGTTTCTGTTTTTACTTTGATTAAAAATATAAAAAAATGTTAGATTATGAAAACAATGGCCGCTTTATACAGACTAATACTTGCCACACGTTACCGGGTAAGTATAACCGGTGAAGACCTTCTAAGAAGCCGGAAACCCAAATTATTTCTACCCAATCATCAGGCACATGTTGATGCACAGATATTGTTCGCACAGTTGTTTAAATACCAGGGGTTTGTTCCCATTGTATCAGCCAGATTATTAAATATCCCCCTCATTAAACGTCTGTTTAGAAAACTGAATGCCGTTGCGGTTGGCAATATGCAATCGGGCAAGGTTGACAAACATGTGATTGGTAAAATGACTGACAGTACTCTGGAAATACTTGGGAAAGGACAAAATGTTCTGATTTACCCATCAGGTCAATTAACCGGGCAGGGATTTGAAAAAATATTTAATAAATCAGGCGCTTACAGTATTGTACAAAATTCACCCAACGATGTACAAATAATCGGTGTTCGGGTAAGCGGACTCTGGGGCAGTATGTGGTCGAAAGCCTGGACGGGTGAAATTCCGCCCATCCTTTCAAACCTGCTCAAAGGACTGTTTTATATCCTGGCCAATCTTGTCTTTTTTGTACCAAAACGAAACGTAAGTATAGAATTTATTGATATTACAACGGAAGCCAGAACGCATTCGGTCGCTTCTAAAACAGCATTCAATTCCTTTTTGGAAGGGTATTATAATCAGCAGAGAGAAGAAGAAGTTCATTATCTGAAGCATTTCTTTTATGTGCCCGGACTTAAACGAAAACTTCCCGATCATATCGAAGGCTCCCTGCAGGATGTTGAGGCTGCACAGGATATAAACCCCAATGACATACCCCGCGAAGTACAAGAAATTGTTAAGGATATCATTGCAAAGGAAACAGGTGTGAATAAAGAACTTATTCAGCTGAAATCGAACTTATCGTTGCACCTGAATGTCGATTCAATTACACAGGTGTTTATTATTTCAGCCATTGAAAATGAATTTGGCATTTCTTTCAATGGCGATTATGCAAAAATTAAATCCGTGGCGGATCTTTGCATGATCGCCCTGGGTGATTCCGGTGAACAAGAATTATTAAAACCATCAACCCTGGCACAAACCAATGAAGAAAAGCAACAAATCACCCTGAATCCGGAAGGGTCCATCCCCGATCACTTCATACAAATGTGTTCAAGTCGAAAATATTTACCGCTGGCTTATGATAAGATGATGGGAAGCCAAACGCGCAGGGATTTTCTATTGAAAGCCTTCGTGGTTTCCGAATTGATTAAAAAACAGGTAAAAGATCAACATGTCGGTATCATGCTACCCGCGTTGCAGAGTACTTCCTTACTCATTATGGCCACCTACCTGGCCGGTAAAATTCCTGTTATGCTGAACTGGACGGTAGGGCCAAAAATGCTACAAAGCTGTATGGACTCAGCAAGGCTTAGCAGAATAATCACCGCTTCCGCCTTTTTTGACAAAGTAGCCAATCAATTACCCACAAGTTTTAAAGACCGTTGCCTCTTTTTTGATCGTGAAATCAAAACCGTTTCGTTGGGTATGAAAATTAAAGCGTTATTAAAATCATGGATGCCTGGTAAATTTTATAAAGGCCCCAATGGCAATCAAACAGCAGTAATATTATTCACATCCGGTAGTGAAAGTCAGCCAAAGGCGGTTCCGTTAACCCATAAAAATATACTGTATAACCTTTGGGGTGTGCTGAAGAAGGTAGATGTGTACAATACTGACATTTTGCTCGGATTCCTGCCCCCTTTCCACAGTTTTGGCTTTACGGTATTGTCCATCATGCCAATGGTCACAGGGGTGAAAGTGGCCTATACACCAGACCCGACCGATTCGAAAGAAATTGCCAGGATTATGGCACACACAAAATCATCTGTATTATTAGTCACGCCTACATTTTTAAATATGATCATGAACGTCTCATCCGATGAAGATTTTAACCCGGTTCGCCTGGCCATTACCGGGGCTGAAAGTTTACATCCTTCCATTGCCAATAGGTTTAAAAAGAAAACAAAAGACGTTGCTATTTTACTGCAGGGATATGGTATTACCGAATGTTCACCCATATTATCGGTTACCTCACCCGAAACAAATGATTTGAAAAGTGTAGGTGAATTTATTCCGGGGGTGTACTACCAGATCATTGATCCGGAATCAGAGAAGCCTTTGCCAAATGGACAGGAAGGAATGATTGTGGTGCGTGGGTACAGCATTTTTAACGGGTATTTAAATAAGGATATCCCATCACCCTTTTTAACCATTAATGATAAGACTTATTACAAAACGGGTGATCTGGGTTATATCGGTACAAATGGCGATTTATTCATTACCGGCAGGTTAAAACGTTTTATTAAAATTGCCGGTGAGATGATTAGCTTGCCGGCTATCGAAAATGCACTGATTGAAAAATTCGGATCACCTGATGAACAGGTATTGGCTGTTGTGGGTGATGAACAAAGAGAACAACCAAAAATCATTGTATTTACCAAAATCAAAATGACTGCTGAACAAGCCAATAATTACCTGAAATCCCAGGGGTTTTCAAATATCATGCGCGTGCATGAAATACAACCTGTAAAAGATATTCCCCTGCTGGGTACAGGTAAAACTGATTATAAAAGGCTAACACAAACGGTATCTTAAAATGTAAAACCCGGCCGGCATCAGGAAATGAGCTAAAAGATTAATCATTAAACTAATGAACCATGTTACAGACATTAAAAGAACTCGATACAATACAGTTGAATTTTTCAACGGAAAGCTTATACGTGTTAAACATAACACTGGCCTTAATTATGTTTGGAGTAGCCCTGGAAATTAAAATGAAAGATTTTAAACAGGTTGTGCAGTTTCCCAAACCAGTAATAGTAGGTATCATTTCCCAGTTTGTGCTGCTCCCTCTGGTAACAACCGTTGTTGCCATATTATTGAGAAATATTATAACACCCACCATGGCATTGGGAATGATATTGGTAGCTTCCTGTCCGGGCGGGAACATCTCAAACTGCATCACCTCACTGGCAAAGGGAAACTCAGCTTTATCCGTTTCATTAACAGCATTTTCAACACTTTTTGCGATTGTTATTACACCTTTGAATTTTTCTTTTTGGGGTGGTGTGTTTAATGATGTTTATAATGCAAAAGCCGGAGCCCTGATTAGAGCACTCGAAATTGACGGAAATGAAATGTTTAGGACAGTTGCTTTACTATTGGGTATTCCCGTCATTTTGGGTATGATCTTTAATCATCGCATGCCCAACCTAACAAGAAGAATTATTCAACCCTTTAAAATTGTTTCTATTGTGGCGTTTATGGGTATGGTTGTTTTTGCCTTTGCCAACAATTACGAATATTTTGTGCTGTATATCAAATACATATTTCTGATTGTGCTGATACAGAACTTCCTGGCCTTTTCAACCGGCTATCTGTTTTCAGGTTATTGGCGTGTTAATCACAAAGAAAGGAAAACACTTACCATCGAAACCGGTATCCAGAATTCAGGTCTGGCACTTGTATTATTATTTTATCCCAATATATTTCCATCGGACATGGCCATTGGGGGTATGGTGTTTATTGCAGCCTGGTGGGGGATATGGCATATTTTAGCAGGATTGGCGGTGGCCGCGTACTGGTCGAGGGAAAAAGCCTGATGGATATAAATGTAGTTTTATGTCACATACGCCTTGACATATAAAGCCCCCACTCCCCTGACCTCTCGCTTTAACTAAGCAGGCGGTCAGGGGTGAGCGAAGGGAACCGTCATTTTAGATATGACGTTGCAATAGGTAAACATTCCTTATTTGTTCAAACATTTGGTTCCATGTAAATGTTATTCATGCAAGTAATACAAGAACATTGAATTATGAATGACAAAATTGCCCTGGTAACAGGCGCCAATAAAGGATTAGGACTGGAAGTGGTTAAACAAATGTATGAAAAAGGTTATCAGGTTATACTTACCAGTCGTGATAAGGATAAGGGAATGATAGCCCTGAAGGATTTGGAAAAGCCTGACAATGTATGGTATCACCCATTGGATGTCACATCCGAAAAAAGTGTATCCGCGGTCTGCGATTATATAAAAAATAAATTCGGAAAACTTGATGTATTGGTCAACAATGCCGGTATCAATTATGATACCTGGCAAAATGCCGTAAATGCCGATCTCAGCACTGTTAAAGAAACAATAGAAACCAATCTTATAGCTGCCTGGCGCATGGCACAGGCTGTGCTGCCGTTTATGATAGAAAAAAATTACGGTCGCATTGTAAATGTAAGCAGCGGATCGGGAGCCATTAGCGGCATGACAGGCGGTACTCCCGGATATGCGGTTTCCAAAGCCGGGATGAATGTATTAACCATCAAACTGGCTGCTGACCTGCGTCACAAAAATATACTGGTAAATTCGGTTTGTCCGGGATGGGTACGTACCGATATGGGTGGTTCCAATGCCAGTCGATCCATACCTGAAGGTGCCAAAGGCATTGTCCATGCTGCTACCTTGCCGGATAATGGCCCATCCGGCGGATTTTTCAGGGATGGCAGGGCAATCGATTTCTAAACATCAACAGGTATAATCAGCTTTAAATACAACTTTTGAAGCGATATTATCTGGTGTGGTAATTACTAAATAAATTAACTTATACGCCTTTAAGAATATTTATGTTATTATTCTTAATGAATATCTGCAATCGCTCATAATTGAAAAAAGCAATTTTCGAAAATGCCTTGTAAGGTGGTCACCCTGAGCGTAGTCGAAGGGTTATTAGAACGCATTACCAGGACATTTCGACTACGCTCAATGTGACAGAAGCGTTTGCTGGCATTTTCGAAAATTGCTTTTTTTTTGTAATTAGTATATACATGATTGTGGATAATCAATTTATTCTTTGACAAAACAAGGAATCGTCAATTCAGGTCGAAAAAAGAAACTTTTCCCTGCCTGCGCAGGGAAAGGTAAGTCTAATATAGGCTGGTATCATGCAATCAATTAGTTAACTTATTTGACAATTACCACACTAATAATGGATGATTGGAAAGACTTACCACTGAAGCAGACCAAGCCTTTTGTTCAGTCTGTTGTTAATGGTGTTTTGGGCGCAGTGCGGAATCGCTTTGTAATTATTACAAAATAATTAGCGCTCTTTTTCATTTTTATCCAACATATTGTCCAGTATTTCCTGGAGGGTCACATCCAGTGCACCGGCAATCCGATGGAGAACCAGCACGCCGGGACCGGTCTCGGCATTCTCATACCGCCAGATGGTGGCCGGTGGCAGGTTTATCTTCGCTGCCAACTGCGCCTGTGTGAGCCCCTTAGCAAGTCGAATGCGGGCGATGGAATTGCCCAGATTCATTAAAAAATCCTTTTCATTTTCTGTAACTTTTCTCATTTTCTTAAATAAGTACCGATGAATACTATATTTTCTGATTTATAAATATGTGTGATTAATTTATAAAAACACCAAAAGACCTTTGCTACAAATTTAATCTTATTTGCACAAATAAGAAATCCTTTTAACACGATTCGTAAAAAATATTAAAAAAAAGACTGATTTAACCGGCTTATGAACACATTGAGGCACGTAAATTTTTGTATTGCTATACAATACACAAGAATATAAAGTGAGCATCGAATGACGATCCTCACTTTTTGATTACCATTTCCGAAACCATTAAAAATAATACCTCCCGATTCTAACTCATCGCATGTAGAATAGGGGACAAAATATATAAAATGAGTATCGAATTATTAACCTAAGTATTATAAAACTAAAAATGAACACCACAAATTCCCCTCTTCAGAGGGGTTTAGGGGTGTGTTATAATAAAAACCTGTTCATTTTTTAGTTTTTGGGTACAAAATCCGATACCTATAATATATAATTTAGAATGCAAATAACAATCACCCCTGCTCATGGCCAGCTTAACAATCGATCCAATGAATACCTTCCGCTTCCGGCAACCAATACAGTCACATAAATCAATAGATACAGCAAAGCCATTTCTTTTTTACCAAACGGATCATCGCCATGGGCTATAAAAGCAGCAACCAACATGGTTATAACCAGGGTTATGGAAGCCAGTCGAGTAAACAATCCAATGCCAATCAACACCGAACACCCTACCTCGGCAAATACGGCCATGGCCAATGATAGTTCAGCCCCCATACCCAACACACTTATAAAGGACCCACCCTGGCCTTCTATTAACTTCATAAATTTAGGTAAGCCATGTGTAAGCATAAATGCCGCAACCAATATGCGTAAACACAGCAACCAGATATCCAATAAACGGGGATTGTAATTTGTTGTTAATAATTTTTTCATAAGCCTGCATGAATACTTTACAAAGTAAATTTAAGTAAATGAGTATCGAATTATTAACCTAAGTATTATAAAACTAAAAATGAACACCACAAATTCCCCTCTTCAGAGGGGTTTAGGGGTGTGTTATAATAAAAACCTGTTCATTTTTTAGTTTTTGGGTATAAAATCCGATACCCAAATTTAAGTATTTCACAAATCTCTGAAATATTCTTTATCATCTTGTTAATGGCATGTTAATACATTTGCCTTACGCCTGATCAAAAAAAGTATTTACATTTGTCGAATTAAGCGTAAAAACAAATTATCAGATGCAGGTTAAAAAGATAGCCGCCGATGCTGCTGTAGAAAAGATTGAAAACGGGATGGTGGTAGGCCTGGGCTCGGGAACCACCTCCCATTGGGCCATCAAGCGCATAGGTGAGCGGGTAAAAGAAGGATTGCAAATACGCGCTATTGCTACCTCGAACGAATCAGAAGCACTGGCCAAAGAATTAAACATACCGATTGTTACTTTTGCCGAGTTCGACCATATCGATATAACCATAGACGGAGCCGATGAAGTGGACCCGGACTTAAATCTTATTAAAGGCGGAGGCGGCGCGTTGATGCGCGAAAAGATAGTGGCAGCCGCCAGTCATAAATTTCTGGTAATAGTGGATGAATCAAAGCTGGTTACTCATCTCGGAAAATTTCCCCTGCCTGTTGAAGTTCTGCCCTTTGGCCTGGAAATGACCCGGCGAAAAATTGAGTCACTGGGATGTCAGGTTACCATAAGAGCTGGTAAGAACCAATATTTCATCACCGATAATGGCAATTATATCCTGGATTGTGAGTTTGGCACCATTAACAACCCGACAGAAATGAATAAAAAAATATATACCATTCCCGGGGTTGTTGACCATGGTCTGTTCATCCAAATGGCCGATAAGATATTTGTGGGATACCGGTCAGGTGAGGTACAGGTCATTGAAACTACAAAATCAGTTAACAAAGTATAGCGCCGTCCTATTGCCCTAACAGAATACCCTGCCTATGGAAACCATTGAATTATTAATTGATTTACACAAAGATTCCGAAAGACAAGGCCCCGGGAGCAACGAGATGACCAATAAAGCCCTGGAATTTGTGAATGTTACGAATACAAACGCGCTAAAAATACTGGATATCGGATGTGGCACGGGGGCTCAGACAATTGTGCTGGCCGAACAATTAAATGGTTCAATAACAGCCGTGGACCAGGCTCCCGAATTCCTGGAACAACTTCAAACAAGGGCAAATGAAAAAGGCATGTCAAACCGAATCACCACGCTCCCAGGCTCTATGGACAAATTACCCGTTCCGGATGCCGGGTTTGATATAATATGGTCAGAAGGGGCTATCTATAACATGGGATTTGAAAAGGGCCTGAACTACTGGAAGCAATTTTTAAAACCGAATGGATATCTGGCGGTTACCGAAATCAGCCGGCTCACCCGTCACCAACCATCTGAACTCACCACCTACTGGAAAAACGAATATCCCGCAATGGATGGCATATCGGGCAATATACAAACCATTGAAAAGTGCGGTTTGCTGCCTGTGGCACACTTTGTGCTTCCCAATGAATGCTGGACGGACAATTACTACCATCCATTACAGAAAAAATTTCCCGAATTTCTGGTTAAACATGGAAGCAATCCTGCTGCATTAAAAGTAATTGAACATGAAATGCAGGAAATTGACATTTTTAACAAGTACAACCAATACTTCGGATATGTTTTTTACATTGCCCGGTTAAGCGGAGAGTAAATTCATTCTACTTTGACAGGTTAAGCTTTTAATAAATAACGTCGCACACAACTTTTACAAAGCACCACTCTTTCCCCGCGTAGGCGGGGAAAGGGAATGCTAATCAGTGGTTTATTCCAATAGCTTTCCGAACACTGTCTCAGTTCAACTTATCAAAGTAGAATTCATTTACATAGTTGGAAATACGTCCGTTCCCTAAAAAACCGCAAACCATTGTTATTCATCATCCGGACCACCGCCGCCATTGAATACATGGCCCCGTTTTTCATTGTTATTGGTGTCTTTAAGCCGGTACGAAAAGGAAAGCGAAAACACGGGCCCGTATCGCCACTGAAACTGGTTGCGTGAAGTGAAATTACTACCTTCGGTTGTACTTTGATATTTATGTGTATCGAATATATCCCTAATACTGAATGACAGGTTGCCTTTTTTATTAAACAGATCACGCCTGATTCCCATATTGATGGCATACATAGCCTTTTCCTTATCCTGTCCTTCCTCTTCAGGAGCACGGTAATAAGCATTGAATTGCAATTCAAACCAATCACTAACATCAAAATTGAGCATGGCCCTGCCATCCATGGTGTATGACGAAGCATTCAGGTCTTCACCGGCAGCATTCCCTGTGGTCGTTCCCCTGTAAACAAAGCTACTGATGTTAAAATCCCACCAGTCATACAATTCCATACTGTAACGGGTTTCAACACCCATATTATCGCGCGAAGACAGATTAAAAGGTTTCATTACCGTAATACCGTCATCATTAATGGTATCAACACGTTCAATTTCATTTATGGTACGTCTGTAGAAGGCTCCCATATAAAATGATGTGCCGCCATCTCTATCATTGTAAATATAACCCAGGTCGTAAGCACCGGTAAATTCAGGGTCCAGATCCGGATTGCCCGTTCGGTAATTTCTGCGGTCGTTAAAGGTATTATACGGATTCAGCTCCCTGAAATGAGGGCGGTCTAATCGTCGACTATAGCTAAGTTGAACTGAATTCAATTCGTTTAAATCATAACTCAGCGCAAAGCTTGGAAAGAAATTGGAATAGGAACGATCGTTACCCGCTGCTTCCGTTTGCAATTCAGTGCCGATGCCGGTAAACTCATACCGTAGTCCCCCCTGGATGGTAAACATCCCAAACGTATTTTCATACATGGCATACAACCCGTAAATGGCCTCGTTATAGGTAAAAATATTCGAAAACCTTTCCAGTCTGCTCCATGGGTCTGCTTCCGTTTCCCTTTGATCCACATAATATTCATTTACAATTTCACGCATTTCTCCCCTGAATCCGGTTTCAAATTTACCATCCTCGCTAAATGGCCATGTATAGTCTATTTTAGCCAGGTATGCTTTTACTTCCGAATCATTTAGTGAATGTTGGAACAACGATGTATCCATTTCCGTCCCGGGTAAGCCGCTGGTTTCAATCAGGCTGGCATCTTCAATCTCAATGCTGTTACGCCATTGCGCATCGGCGGTTAGTTTATGGTCTTTGCTGCCGAATTTTTTCTCATAGTTGGCATTCAACTCATAGTCACCGTCTTTTTCCTCTTCCAGTTCATCTCTGACTGAACGTTTGGTAAGGTCTTCAGGATGGATACGGGCATCACTGTAATCAAAATACGTTATATCGGTATAATTATCTTCGTCATCAATTTCATAACCACCTGATATTTTTAATACATCGTTGGGTGTAAAATAAAAATCGGAACCAAACTGTATATTATGGCTAATTTCACCTCTTATACGGTCGTTATCCGTTCTTAGTGAATAAGTAGTATCAGGGTAATTAAAGGTGCGTTCGCTCCATCCGCCTCCCGGATTCTCATTGGTGTTGATATTATAATTTCCGAAAATATTATACCATTTATTCCGGTAGTTCATGCTTACAGAGGCCCCGTAGTCCTTTGGATAACCGGCTTCAAAGCTAAAAGTACCATTTAAGCCATACGCCTGTTGTTCTTTCAAAATGATGTTTATGATGCCGGCGGCTCCCTGTGCTTCATATTTGGCCGATGGATTGGTAATGATCTCCACCTTCTCAATCAGATTGGCAGGAAAATATCGCAGCGCCTCGGTTCCCGACAGTCCCATCATGCTCGATGGCCTCCCGTTCACCAATACCCGTACACCCTGACTTCCCCGCAAACTAATGTTCCCCTCAATATCCATCGTTACGGCCGGAATATTTTCCAGTACATCTGCCGCACTCATACCAGCAGAGCTCAAATCCCTGCCAACATTAAATACTTTTTTACCACCTTCCATGGTCATGTGGCTCAGTTCACCTTCCACCACCACTTCTGATAATTCAAGATGCGATTCCTCCAGAAATACCTTGCCGATATCAACATTGCGATGATTGGGGCCTGTCATTATACCGGATTTAATTACCGATTGATACGTAACATATTGAATTTTAACCATATATTCCCCGTCAGAGGCTTTAATACTGAATTTTCCCGTTGAATCGGTAATGGTTCCTTTAACAATACCTGAGTCCACCGGATGAAGCAATGCAATGGTTGCCGTTTCAATCGGTTTACCCGTTTGGGCATCTTTAACGATTCCGTGAATGGTATTGTGCTGTGCATTCAAAGCCGCAGCAATAAAGAGAAATATAAATAGAATTCCGTATCTTCTTATCATGTTTATTCCATTTTTCACACCTTACAATTGCCTGCATAAAATGCCGTGCGCCATAGATTTTGAAATAATTAAACCAATGAAAAGTGTGAATTGTTCCAATTAATTGCCTGCAAGCTAAAAACATTTATGCGGAATTTGTGAATCGATTGAGTTTTCAATAGTTTTTAACATATTTCCCCTTTGCTGTCTTTTCGACTTATCTTTGTAAATCGAGATGTTAACCTAACATGATATGTATATCCGCCGGTCTGATATATAAAAAGACGGGCAGCAAATAATTAACACAGGGAAAGCGGTATGTATTTAGTTTTTGATACGGAAACCACGGGGCTGCCTAAGAATTTCAGGGCACCCATAACCGATTCGGATAACTGGCCCCGCATGGTTCAATTGGCCTGGCAAATTCATGATGAGGCGGGCCAATTTATCGAGGCCAAAAATTACATAGTAAGGCCCGATGGTTATGAAATACCGTTTGATGCTGCTAAGGTGCATGGTATAACCACTGAACTTGCCAACGAAAAAGGACATGACCTGGCATTTGTTATTGAAGAATTTAATAAATCGCTGGCAAAAACGCATTTATTGGTAGGCCACAATGTAGCGTTTGATGTGAGTATTGTTGGTGCTGAACTCATGCGTTATCAATTCGATTCGCCATTTTTAAACATCCCAACGCTTTGCACTAAGGAAACCAGCACCGATTTCTGCGCCATACCGGGCGGAAAAGGAGGTCGATTCAAATGGCCCAATTTAACAGAATTATATCAACGGCTATTCAATGAAGGGTTTGATGAGGCACATAATGCTTCTGCCGATGTGACAGCTACCGCCAGGGCTTTCCTGGAGCTTATACGGCAAAAAGTTCTCACGGCCCATCAGCTTAAAATTGAGCCGGAAACGCTCATTCGCTTCCTGCAAAAACATACTGATACCATACCGTTGGAGGAGATCGACATTGAATCGCATTGGGATATGCAGGAAACGGCAGAAACGCCGGCTCCACCCGATGTTGATAAACATGAAATTGACCATTCGGTTGCTTTTAATCACCTTCACGTGCATACCCGGTTTTCCATTCTGGACGGAGCGGCGGAAATTGGCGGACTTATTAAAAAAGCCAGGGAAGACGGTATGTCTGCCGTAGCCATAACCGATCACGGGAATATGTTTGGTGCCAAGCAATTTCATAAAACAGCCTTAAAAGAAGGCATTAAACCCATTCTGGGTTGTGAAGTTTATGTAGCACGTCGTAACAGGCATGAGCAAAAAGACAAAGTGGATGCCGGTGGTGATCACCTGGTATTGTTGGCCAAAAATGAAACCGGTTATCATAACTTAATTCGCATGGTTTCTTATGCCTGGCTTGAGGGATACTATTACAAACCGCGCATCGATACGGAATTGCTTAAAGCGTATCACGAAGGCATTATTGCCAGCTCGGCCTGCCTGGGCGGAATGGTAAATCGCGTATTACTTGAAGAAGGAATAGAAGAAGCCGAAAAAGTGGTGCTGGAACTTCAGGCTATCTTCAAAGACGACTTTTACCTGGAAGTGCAACGGCATCCGTCGGGGAACCCCAAAATAGACGCCGATGTATTTGAACGACAGAATTTTGCCAACCAAAAGCTGCTTGAACTGGGCAAAAAACATGCTGTTAAGGTAATTGCCACCAACGATGTTCATTTTATTAATCAGGAAGATGCCGAAGCCCAGGACAGGCTGGTTTGTATAAGCACCGGCAAGGATATCACCGATGAGAACCGCCTGCATTACACCAGGCAGGAATGGTTTAAAACACAGGCCGAGATGCGGGAGTTGTTCGCTGACATACCTGAAGTACTTGAAAACACACAAGAGATTGTAGATAAGATCGAAGATTATCCGCTCGACCGGGAACCTGTTATGCCTGCCTTTACATTGCCTGAAGAATTCAACAACGAATCGGAATATTTACGACACATCACTTACGAAGGTGCCAGAATGCGTTGGGGTGAAAATTTATCGCAGGAAATAAAGGACCGCCTGGATTTTGAATTACAGACCATTGATAACATGGGATTCCCGGGTTATTTTATTATTGTCTGGGATTTTTTGAAAGCAGCCCGCGAAATGGATGTATCGGTGGGCCCTGGCCGCGGATCAGCAGCCGGGTCAGCCGTTGCCTACAGCCTGCGTATTACCGAGATTGATCCCATTGAATATCAACTGCTGTTTGAGCGATTCCTGAATCCCGACCGTGTATCCATGCCCGATATCGATATTGACTTTGACGACGACGGCCGTGCCAAAGTGCTGCGATGGGTAGTTGATAAATACGGCGCCAAGCGCGTAGCGCATATCATCACATTTGGCACGATGGCAGCCAAATCGGCCATACGTGATGTGGCACGTGTGCAGGGTCTTTCACTTTCCGAATCAGACCGGTTGGCCAAAATGGTTCCCGAACGGCCCGGTATGAACCTCACCAAAGCCTATGAAGAAAACAAAGAACTGGCCAAAGAAAAAAACAGTCCCAATGAAGATATTGCGTCCGTACTAAAAAATGCCGAAGTATTGGAAGGGTCGGTCCGCAGTACTGGTACACATGCATGCGGTATCATCATCGGTAAGGATGACCTGGAGAAATACGTGCCCATTTCAACGGCCAGAGACTCCGAGCTTACCTATGTTACCCAGTACGATGGCAAACATGTGGAGGATATAGGGCTGTTAAAAATGGATTTCCTGGGGCTTAAAACCCTGTCTATTATTAAAGATGCCGTTGAAAATATCAAACTATCGAAACAGGAAGAAATTGACATCGATCATGTACCCCTTGATGATGCACCAACCTACGAGTTATTCAGCCGGGGCGAGACCGTCGGTTTGTTCCAGTTCGAATCGCCCGGCATGCAGAAATACCTTAAAGAGCTCAAACCAACGGTATTTGAAGACCTTATTGCCATGAACGCCCTCTATCGTCCGGGACCAATGGAATACATACCGCAGTTTATTCAGCGCAAGCACGATCCCTCCAAAATTGCCTACGACCATCCCGATATGGAAGAGATTCTGAAGGACACGTATGGAATTACGGTCTACCAGGAGCAGGTGATGTTATTGGCCCGCAAGCTGGCCGGTTTTACACGGGGGCAGTCCGATTCACTAAGGAAAGCCATGGGCAAAAAAATTAAAGCCATGATGGATGACTTGAAAGTAAAATTCATCGATGGCTGTACCCAAAAAGGCTATGAACAAAAGATTGTTGAGAAAATATGGAAAGACTGGGAAGAATTTGCCAAATATGCCTTTAACAAATCGCATGCTACATGCTACTCATACATTGCTTATCAAACCGGCTATTTAAAAGCCCATTACCCGGCTGAATTTATGTCGGCCGTATTGAGCCGTAATTTGAATGATATTAAGAAAATTACCTTTTTCATGGATGAATGCCGTCGCATGGGGCTCAAAGTGCTTGGGCCCGATGTAAATGAATCTATTTCGCGATTTGCTGTCAATAATGAAGGAAATATCCGGTTTGGCATGGCAGCCATAAAAGGTGTGGGTGAAAATGCCGTTGCGCATATTATTGAGGAAAGAAGGACCCATGGACTGTACAAATCGGTTTATGATTTTGCTGAACGCATCAATACATCCATAGTTAATAAAAGGAGTATTGAGGCCCTGGCGATAGCCGGTGCATTCGATTCCTTTCCTGAAATTGACCGCCACCAGTTCTTTGGCGCATCTACCAATGATATTAATTTTATTGATGCGTTGCTTAAATTCAGTATCAATCTTAAAAATAACGATAACGGGATGCCCAATTTATTTGGCGAAAATACAGCCATAGAAATTGCCAAACCCGCCATACCGCAAGCTGAACCATGGAGCATTTTTGAAAGGCTGAATAAAGAAAAGGACTACATTGGCATGTATCTGTCAGCCCATCCGCTGGATACATTCCGGTTTGAACTGAGTAACCTGAATTGTATACCGTTGTCGGAAATGAAAGACCTTGAAGCATTAAAAAATCGCGAAATAACCATTGCAGGCGTTGTGACAGCTGCCGGTGAGCGGCTCACCAAAACAGGTAAACCTTTTGGTACCATGACCCTGGAGGATTATACCGATTCATACAGCTTTTTGATGTTTGGCAAAGACTACATGCAGTTCAAAAACTTTTTTGCCAAAGATTATTATTTAATGCTTCAGGGAAAAGTACAGGAGAATCCCTGGCGCCGCGATAATCCGGAGTTGGAATTCAAAATTCACACCATCCGAATGTTATCAGATATTAAAGAAGATTATTTTAAAAATATGTTAATCAAACTACCCCTGTCGGAAGTTACCAATGAACTGATTAACGACATTGAATCCTTTACCAACGGCAGGGGAAACCTGAATCTGAAATTCAACATTTACGACACCGAAACAAATATGAGTGTTCAGTTGTTTTCACGCAATAAGAAAGTTGAAATAACGGAAAGTCTCATTGATTATTTAGAAAATAATGTCGATATTGAATATGCGGTATCTGCTTAATGTAAGAATTACTTATTTTTATCGACTAAAATTAAATCATAATATACTTAAATAATACAACTATGGCAGTAGAATTAACAGATGCGAATTTTGAAGAACAGGTAATTAACGCAGATAAACCTGTAATTGTTGATTTTTGGGCAGAATGGTGCGGGCCCTGTAAAATGATCGGTCCTATTGTAAACGAAATTGGAGACGAATTCAACGATAAAGTAGTAGTGGGTAAACTGGATGTTGACAGCAATCAGCAGGTTACTATGAAATACGGTATACGCAATATTCCTACCATTTTATTTTTTAAAAATGGCGAAGTGGTTGACAAACAGGTAGGTGCAGTACCCAAAAGTAATTTAGTGAATAAATTAGAGGCGATACTTTAATAGATCAAAAAAATTAAACATGTAAAAAGCATAAGATTAATTTCTTATGCTTTTTTTTATTTTTACTGAAATTTTTTGACTATGCTAAGGCTTTTTCAACAAGACCAGTCATTGATCAGTTTGTTTATTCTTCTATTTATTGCTACTACGATTATTTTTATTCCAACGACCAATGAAAGTATAAATACACTGCCATTACTTGGCGAACATATTGAAATACACTGGAATGCCTGGTTCTCGAAAATTGCAGCAACAGGTTTAATCATAATTATTGCCGCATGTATGGTGCGATTGAATGTAGTATTCAATTTTATCCGTGTACGTACTTATTTTCCTGCTCTTTTTTATGTTTTTTTGGTTTTCCCGGTTACCCGTGGTAACAGCATTGAGCCTGTTATGTTTGCCTCCTTAGGTTTATTGGCTATTTTCTTTACCATTTTTCATTCATTTAAACAAAAAGGGATTTCCTACAACTACTTTTATGCCGGATTAATATTGGGCCTTATAAACGCCCTATATGCACCTTCACTCATATTTATCGTGCTGATCTATATTAGCTACGGCCTGCTTCGACAACCAAACTGGCGTGAGCTCATATATCCGGTGGTTGGTGTGGTTATTGTGTTTTACGCTTTATGGGGTATATTCTATATTTTCGATCTCTCTTTTTCACATTTTACCGCATATTTTAATAATCTGTTTACCGAACATAAAACAGTTTTAAACCGTACAATTATTGATAAAGTTTTTCTGGGTATTTCGGGATTACTAATTATCATATCCAGCATCCATACTGTATCCCGATTTATGAATATGAAAATATATGCAAGGCGTTATTATCTTATTTTCTGGTGTATGTTTATACTTTGTGTGGTATTGTTTTTTCTGATTCCGGAGATAAAAAATGAAATTATCTACCTAATTGCCATACCCTGTTCCTTTCTATTCTCACACTATTTCTCAAATGTCAGACCTGTTATATTAAACCGTTTATTGTTTTTTATATTCATAGTTACCGCCATTATAACTGTTTACATTGAATAGCGTTCATGAATTCGGGATAATTATGGGCTTTAACAATCCAATTGTTATTACAGCGGTAAGGCATAAAAAAACCGTTAAGAAATACTTAACGGCTTTGTTGTTTTATTATGAATGGTTTTATCTAAAGTTTTTCAACAAACGATAATATTCCCACTGCTCTACCTGGTTTACCATCTTTAATAGAAATAAATACATGGTACACACCCGTTTTTTGACATTTGAAATTAAATCCCGGATAGCTTTTACCGGTGGCCATGATAAATGAACTGCCCAACAGTGTATTCATATCATACAACTGGATGATGGCTTCACCTTCGGAATCAGGAGCTGTACAAATCGTAAATCGGTACATGGTATTTTTACTTAAAACCATTGAAAATTTGGCTTGAGGCGGTTTTTCGCCTGCTGTAGCCGCTTCAAGCTCAACAACGAAATCTTTTAAGTAGGTTACATTTTCACCGGCACTTGCCGCGCACTGAGCTACCAAAATGTCTGTACCCTGGGCTTTAACAAGCACAGTAGTAAAGAAAAAGAGCGTGAGTATATAGCATATTTTTTTCATCCGTGTTGATTTTTAGTTTTAAATGGCCACTTTTTAGATAGCACTAATGAGTTTATTTCTTAACTCCTCGGTTTTATCGATAATCTCTGTAAGTGTATCGTCAGAAATATCTACTACACTTTTTTCATTTTGTACAATTATCAACATGCCGTCTTCTTCAATGGCTTCGGGTTCACCCTTAACATAAGATATCTCCACAGGTTCAAATGTTTCTTGCAAATCTTTAAAATCGGCAACCAAATTAGCGAAATTGGTATCTCTGCTGAAATTTTCCAACACAATAATTAATTTTTCAAGAATTAATTTTTGTTCACCAATGCGTTCTTTCAGGTCGGCATTATCCTCTTCTTTGGCTACCTGGGTGGCCAGATACAATCCTTCAATCCATACACCGGTAAGAATTAGTGTACTTAAATTACTGCGCTTATTGCTCCGTAAATATTTATCCATTTGGTTAAAACTATGCACGGAGATGTACATCAACGAATCGAGATTGGTATTGTTGGTGGCCAGCCGTTTTAATGTGTTAAAGTCAAAAAATTGTCCTACCCTAATTGCATCCGAAAGTACTTTAATGGCCTGTATATAATCCAATACTGCATTGGTTTTGTTGTACATATTCAGGTATCCCAGATCGGCGCCGTAAACACCCAGATTAAAAGCCTGCTTAAAGCTGGTTGTAAGATTGTCCACTTTGTCGGTAGGTGCTAAATATTCGCTTGAAAAAGGAACGCCCAAACTTTTTAATAATGCGGCCATTTCCACGGGCGAGGATATATTCTGTACAATATCCTGCATCACATCTTCATTTATTTCCAGTAAGCCTTCGCTTAATACTGAATCGGGTACCTCACCAAATTCTCCTCCACTTTCCTGCCCCGACTTACAGGAAAAAGCGAACAAAATGACCAACAGGATATACGGTATTTTTTTATACATAATTGCACTCATTTTGATTATTACTCAACGGTTGTCAATGTTTAAAATAAAAATATTAAAAAACAGATGAATATAAAAATTTATTTTTTCCCTTTCAATCTGATGCTAAAATTTATATTCAATAGCTTTTTAAGCCATTCGTAATACAAACTCACATAAAGGATAAGGGTGAACAGCCATATCACACATAAATTAAACCAGTAGGTATCAAAATAAACACCCAGGAAATGTTTCTGCGGAGCCAGAAAATGTGACCTGAATTCAAATTGATGATCGGGCAATGGGTCCAGGTAAATGGGTTCAATTTGCTGAATAAGCTCATTTTCATATTCAACGATTTTATTTTTCTCATAAATTTTACGCACAATGTCTTCAATTCCCTCGTTGTGGTATGTATTTCGCATTGATTTGAACAGTTCAGGATCTCGTTCCATATAGAAATTGATCATATTTTCCTTTTTCTTATTGGCGATTTGGAACTCCTGACTGTAATGCTGATCCAGTTTTTTAAAGTATTCCCTTACTTTGCGGGCTACATTCCTGGAGAAATTCCCGGGTGTTAACTGGTCCATCATGTCAAATTCAACCTGTGGCACCAAACGCATTTCTTTACGAATTTCATTGCGAATTAATTCCAGGTCAGCAGCAGTTTCTTCCACCTGGCCATTTTCAGCCAATTCAGCAATTACTTTGTCCAGTCGCTGGTTCATCTCAGGCAGGAAATATACTTTTTTAAAATCCGTTTCAACTTCTACTTTATCAACCGGATAAAACTTTTTATTAAACTTATTGCTTTTGAATTGATGAACCATTAAAGCCTCATACGACCATTTGGTTACCATTATCTCGGCAATGAGCGGTACTTTGCCTACCGAGCTGATGGAACGATTGAGTTTATCGAACGGGAACATGGCACCGCTTAAAATCATCATCGGGATCATTAATAACGGAATAATGATGTAAATGGTAACCGCCGAATTAAATGATGCCGACACATTAAGTCCCAGCATATTGGCAAAGGCTGCCGTACTGAACAGGGCAAACCAGTAATTAAAGGTCATACCTTTGATGCCCAATATAGTATTGGCAATCAGGATAAAAGTTATGGCCTGTATGGCTGAAATTGTAAATAACAGCAATACTTTTGACAGTAAATAACTTGACCGGCTGAGATTCAAAAACGATTCGCGTTTAAGAATTTTCCGGTCTCTGAAAATCTCTTCGGCACTGACCGTTAAACCCAGGAACAAGGCAACAATCAATGACATAAAAATGTATATATGTATATTTTCGTTCTCCCTGAATATGTAAATGTTCGATTCGGGATCGGCAATATAGCGGATGATAAATGATAATATAAAACCAAGTATAGGTGCTTCCAGCAGGTTTAAGGCGATATACTGCCGATTGCTTACTTTCGACAGAAAATCGCGTATGGTATAAATGTTAAACTGTTTAAGCCAGTTGGGAATATTTAATGATTTTGGCGGTGGATCATCAATCTGCTCGGCTTCATCGATTTCGAGATTATCTTTAAAATACGATTCCCATTTGGGAGGTGATACCTTACGGTGATCGGTTAAATTTCCGTACTCGTCCACCACTTTAGCCTCGATTATATTAAAAATAAGTTCGGGATTAACATTACCGCAGGTAGGGCATTCACCTACATCACTGTTAATCTGCATATCCAGGCGTTTGAAATACATCACTCCTTCAACCGGGTTGCCATAATAAACCAGGTATCCACCGGTATCGAGGATGATCATTTTATCAAACATTTTGTAAATCTCTGATGATGGTTGGTGAATGACCACAAATATCAGTTTGCCTTTCAGGGTAAGTTCACGCAGCAGGTCCATTACATTTTCCGAATCACGCGATGAGAGTCCGGATGTTGGCTCATCCACAAACAGTATGGAGGGTTCCCTGATTAACTCGAGCGCAATATTCAAACGTTTACGCTGGCCGCCGCTGATAAATTTGTTTAACGGTGATCCAACCTTCAGATCTTTACGGTCTATCAAACCTAAATTTGATAAGGTTTTATTAACCAATTGGGTTATTTCTTCTTCGCTTTTGTCTTTGAAGCAAAGTTTGGCATTGTAGTATAAATTTTGAAATACGGTTAATTCTTCAATCAGCAGGTCATCCTGTGGGATGTAACCGATCACCCCTTCGAGTTTATCTTTTTCGGTGTGCAGATTGAGACCATTGATCAGCACCTGTCCATCGGATGGCTTTTCAATACCGCACAATACATTCAACAGGGTAGTTTTGCCGGCTCCACTGGCTCCCATAATACCTATTAAACGGCCATGGCCTTCCGAAAAACTGATATCCCTGAGTCCGATGTTACCATTGGGAAATTGAAAAAATACGTTCTTGCAGTCGTACGAAATTTTACTGGCAGACATATCAGCCAGGAATCGACCGGCGATGTCACTATAATAAATGGGCCGTCCTTTAGGGAGTTTAATGGTACTCCCGTTGGCAAACAGATAAATACGTGAATTATTGACTGGTAATCCGTTCAGGAACAGGTCTTCATGACCGGTATATTTTAAGAAGTACAGATCAACACTTTTAATGCGCAGAATAAATATATGGGCGTCTAGCTCTTTGGTTTTAATTCTTTTGCATTGACCAAAGGGTTCATCGTTATCATTAATTACGAGCAAATTAGGATCATCCAGTTGGGCGGGGTCATTGTTGATCACGAATTGTCGTGTAGCTTCAAACTCTTCTTTTAGAATGTTAAATACCTCGGCCACCGTATTGATAATGGCCATACGTTGTTCGGTAAATTTACGGTCGGTATTAACAATTTCAAACAGCCTCACCAACACAACGATTTTTTGTTTCTGGGTAAGGGTTTTATTAATCTTTTTACATATTCCCAATACCTTCACTGACTCCTTTACGGATGTTAGCCTTTTCTTTTTCTTTTCCCCCTTATCATCTGTTTCTTCTTCCTCATCTTCATCAAATCCTGCCTGCTTTTTGAAAAGAGTAAAATATTCCTGTACTTCTTCATCCCCCAATTGCTGGGTAAGAAAGTTATGGACATATTCTACCTGGTTCGATTCAACGCCTTCATCCTGTTTGGCGATGATCGCAAAAAGTTGCATGAGGGCTCTAAGAATTTCTTCACTCATAATTTACAGGTTGTGCCGTCCGCTAATGGCAACGGTAACAATGAATTTTTAGTTTTATCCCGGGTAACCTACCTGTTCAAATGGTACATCAACAATATCGGCATATTCTTCGCCCGCTTCCTGCATATCTTCGTCTTCTTCGGGATAATGCCAACGTATGAGCACGTCATTACCATTTTCGTGTATTTCTTCCAACTTCATTAAAATATCGAGTAATAATTTCGAGGAAGCTGTATTGAAATATACCAGTTTGAAATTAAAAACCGTTTTATCTTTCGGACTTTCGGCATATTCGTCCAACCAATTGATAACCGGTTCGTAAAAGGATGTTACATCTTCCGGCAATGAACGACCTGAAATTTCAAAGAAATCGTTATCCGCATCCAAAATAATTTTAGGTGTGTCCTCTGTTCCTTGAATTTTTATTGCTTCCATATTAATCTTGTTGTGAATTTAGTTCGCGGGAAATTGTCGAAGTTAATAAAAAGAATGAAGTGTTATCCGAAATGGGCAGGAAATGGTATTCAAGCTCCTTCCCGGTTTTACGTTTAATATCGATAAAGCCGAGGCCGGCACCTCCTTTTTCGGACAATCGCCCTTCTTTAATTTGGCGTTTGTAAAGATCTTTTAACGCATCCTTATCCATTCGGTTAATGTCTTCCAGCATGGTGGTCAATTCTTCTATACGGTCATTTTCCACGGCATTGCCGGTTGTGATGCTGTATTCATTTTCCCCTTTACTAACTAAAAATATACCTCTTCCGGAGAAAAGATAATCGTTAGACGTAAAATCATCGGCATGTTTACTAATATTTTGTAAACATTCGACCATTACATGAAATACTTTTCGTTGTACAGTACCTGCTTCATCTTCCTTCGCCATGTTTGATTCAGCAAGCGAGGTAAAAGCTTTGGTGATTTGGTGCGTTATTTCGCCCTCGTACACCAATGTAATTTCGTGTGCTTTCATGGATTTGTAGAATTCGTAAACAAATTCCAGAAATCCTTTCACATCTTTCTCTTTGCCCATAATTATTTAGTTTATTATAATGACATATTTAAGTTAATACTCTAAAATTCTATTCCAATTAGCAAGACATCATCAATTTGTTTGGTGTCTCCTTTCCAGTTTACAAAATCTTTTGCAAAATGATCATTATACTCCTGCATCGAGTAATTTTCATTTTCCAAAATGGTTTCGCGTATTCTTTTCGGAGAATATTTTTTCATTTCCGGGCCACCTAATTGGTCGGGTAAACCATCAGAAAAGAAAAATACTTTATCTCCGGGCTTGTAATTTATAACATAATTTTCAAAATCTTTTTCCGGCTTTTTTCGGTGAGGGATACCACCAATTGCTTTCCTGTTTCCTTTGAACTCTTCCAACTCACCCTTTGATAAATAGTACAACGGGCGATGTGCGCCGGCGTACTGTAATTCATTCTTTGAAGGATTTATCTTACACAGGGCAATGTCCATACCATCGCGTTGATTAGCATCGGCCCTGTCCTGACGCAATGTTGTGCGTACACCATAATGCAAAGCATCGCATACCTGTGCGGCTGTTTGTTCCTTGTCATGGTCAACAATATTATTGAGAATAAAGTATCCAATGAACGACAGCAATGCACCAGGCACACCATGCCCGGTACAATCAACCGCGGCAATGTAAATATTTTCTCCTCTTTTAAAGAACCACGGGAAGTCACCACTTACCACATCACGTGGTTTGTAAAAAATGAATGATTTCGGGAACACATCGCGAATTACGGCATTGTTGGGCAATATGGATGTTTGAATTCGTTGTGCGTAGTTGATGGAGTCTTCGATCTTTTTGTTTTTCTCCTGAATCTCCATTTCAATTCGTTTGGCTTCGGTAATATCATGCCCCACAAATAAAATGGTTTCCAACTCATTTTCGTTAAATTCAGGGATGGCATCAATGCTCATGATCCGGTGTGTTTCTTTCTCACCGTATTTAAGCGGCACATTTATTTCTTTGTTGTGTTTCGAGGGTTTGGCTTTTATTTCCTCGATGGTTTCTTTAAAGTAGTTAAAGAATACTTCGTGAATTACTATTTCGTTCAGTGTTTTATTGATGATCTCTTTGGCCGAAATGTTGAAGTAGTCCTCCACCACCGGGTTTGCATAGAAGAACTGGCCCACCGTACTCAGACGCAGGATCATATCGAGTGAGTTCTCTGACAGAGCCTGCATTTTACTTTTCATTCGCTCCTCTTTCTCGGCACGTTTGCGCTCGGTGATATCCCTGGAGTTGAGAATTATTCCCTGTATTGCAGGGTCTTCTAAGAGGTTGCGACCGGTTGTTTCCAGGAATATTTTGTGCCCGTCTTTTTTCATGTAGGTATACTGAATGGACTGTACTTCGTCAGGGCTGTTCAGTAATTCTTTAAACATATTACGCAAGGCGGATTCTCCTTTGCGTGTAAGGCGGTCCATATCTTTTCCCGACATCATTTCCTCGGGTTCAAATCCCAGAATTTTCTCTACTGACGGGCTGACATATTTCATGACCATATCCTCGTCATAAATGGCAATAACCTCAGAGGCATTTTCAAGTAGCGAATACAGTCTTTTTTGAGCATTTTCAACTTCCTGAAATTGTTTCTCAAGCTGTTCATTTGATTTTCTTAGCTCATCCTGCGTTGCCCGCATTTCCTCCGCATTTTGTCTGAGTTCCTCTTCATTCTCCTGAAGTTCAGTAGTCATCTCCTGCGATTCCTTTAGCAATTGCTCTGTACGGGCATTTATCTGAAGGTTGAAAATGGTACGGGCAATAATTTCCCCCAGTTCTTTGAGCAGAACAATGGTGTTATCAGGAATGATTTCGATGGATGCAAATTCCAGTACACCTTGCAGTTTTTCATCGCTGGTTAATGGCACCAATAAAATGCTTGATGGTTTTTTATCACCTAATATACCGGATGTTATTGAAACATATCCCTCGGGTATTTCGGTACGGTAAACATAGTCCATTTCATAAGCACATTGACCAATAAGGCCATGCCCTACCTCAAACTCCTGCTCAATGTATTTACGGCGATTATAGGCATAAGTAGCTTTGTTTTCCAGTTTTTTATTTTCTTCGGAATATAAATAGATAGCACCCTGGGTTACTTCAATGTAATCAACCAATGCTACCAGGACTTCATAGCAAAGCTCATCAATTTTTGTGTGCAATCGCAGGATGTTTGATATCTTGTCTTTTCCGGCTGCAATCCAGCTTTGTTCGGCTTCGCGACGGCTATTCTCAGCTAAATTATCGCGCATTAACAGCAACGACTGGGTCAGCGCATCTTCTTTTTCAACCTGAAGCTCGGAATCGAAATTACCTTCACCGATTTCTTTAGCAAATCTGGCGGTTTCTTCGATGCGTTTTTCGGTTTTGGTTATTTCGGTATTGTATTCCTCAATTAAATTTTCTTTGCTGTTGGCTTGGCGGTAATAAAGGGCAGAAAGGGCAAACGGGAAAATCAGCAACATCCAGTGCAGCAGGTTTTCGGAGTAAAGACCTATGAAATAGGAAAAGGTAACGGGTTCCTTACTGCTTACAAAATCAAGAATCCATCCTAAAATGGGAATAGGCAAACCTATTACAAAACCATAAATGATGGTATTATTCTTAATGATATCTGTTATTTTCTTAAACATACCTACCCTGTTTTGTACTATCTCAATTCAAAATTATCTATTTGCTTACCTAAATTATTGGCTAAATCAGGAAGCAATGATAAAAAACTATCGCTAAACTTTTTAAGTGAAGCAAGCTCCATGATAGCCGACACTTCATTATTTTTAAGTATGGGTACGATAACCAGCTGTGCGGGTTGTCCTTTGCCCAGACCGGATACAATTTGTAAATAGTTTTCAGGCACTTCGTCAATAATATTCATTTTTTTGTCGATTGCCACTTGTCCTGTTAATCCTTCACCCGGCCCAATTTCTTCTGCTTCCTTTTCAACGGCAGTAGCATATTTAGCTATTAGCCTGAATTTTCCCGAATTATCATCCAACCTGTAAAAAACACCCTGACTAATTTCCATAAACTTACCCAGGTTAATGAGTAATTTTTCAGCATAACTGTCGAGGTATTTAAACTTCTTTTGCGGGAAAATGTTACGTTCAAGCTCTTCTAAAGTTAATATCTTTTCATCGGTTTGTTCCTGAACTTCTTCTACTTTTTCTTCCTCTTCGGTTTCATTTTTTTCAGCATTATATTCGGCGATAAAATAATTTTTTATTTCCCAACCAGTGAGCCGTAAAATTATTAAATACAACAAAAATACGCCTGCTATGGCAAAACTCAGTAGTATATACACCAACCCTTTTCCTTCTATTCCGCCTGTCATTATGATGTTCCGTACCATAGCAACGGAAATCAATAATATCAGGATCATAACAATCAATATTATTAATCCGATGTTGCGATATTTATTTGGCAAATTCATGATCTAACTGATTTTTTTAAAAAATTAATGATCTCATCGGATCGATAAACGTAATTCACCTGTGTAATCTGTAATGATGCTTCCGTCATGGTTTTAACCTCACATTCAGCCGGGTCCTGAACGATAGTCGTTCCGCCGTGTTCATGCACCTTTTTAAGTCCCATGGCACCGTCGCGATTGGCTCCTGATAAAATGATGCCGATTAATTTTTGGCGGTAAGCGTTGGCGGCTGTAATAAATGACAGATCAATGGCCGGACGCGAATGGTTTACAGGATCATCGGTTGATAAGGCAATCCGGTTTGCCAGTTCAACATACATGTGGTAATTGGCCGGGGCCAGATAGGCAATGCCGGGTTTTAAGGAATCCTTATCATTGGGTTCAATAACCGGAATATTTGATTTTAAGGACAATGCTTCCACAAATCCTGATCGAACATGTTTTAAACGGTGTAAACATAAAAGTATGGGCAAAGGAAAACCGGTAGGTATGGAACTAAGAATTTTAGTTACTACCTGAAAACTACCGGCTGATCCGCCTATTATTACTGCTTTATAAGTCGACATGTTAACTTTTACTTACGAATTTTTTTTTATAAACGCTTTCTCCTTCATCAATTAAATCATAAGTATCACTTGATTCAATATTTTTAATCTTTTCTTTTGCACCGATAATGAATAATCCGGTTGCAGAAAGGTTATGATGCAATTCTACCAATACCCTTTCCTGCATAGACGGGTTGAAATAGATACAGTGATTCCTGAATAAAATCAGTTTTACATTACCGGGGGCATGATCAAAAAGATTATTTTGTTTGATAAACTGTACATTCTTTATTAAAGACCTGTCGCGAACCACATAATAATCGTGTTTTGCTACATAGTCATCAAAATTTGCCTGTCCCTGGTATCTCTTATAATTTTCAGCGCTGATCTCGTATTTTTTAAGGGGTAAAATACCTTCCTCAATTACTTCTTTGCTTTTATTGGTAAGTACACCTGCAATAATCTTTACTTTATCGAGCAATTCCAATTCTTTTAACACAATGGTGAGGGTATGTAGTTCATATCCGTCAACACACAATGGCAGCCATATTTTATAATTACCGGTCATTTTATCTTTGATGGAAGGAAAATATCCTTCCTTTAGCCATCTCCACAGGGAAGGGTCTCTGAACATTTCGGTGGACGGAACCAACAAATCATGCAAAAAGGAATCGAAAAATCCATCATCCTGTCCAATTTTGGCCAACAAGATATCAAGCTCCTGAATTTTATACTGGGCCATTAGTTTGGCAAGCCTGTATTTGAGAGATGTATGTGCAAATCCGGAAAGATCAAACTGATGCTTTTCCTGCACTATTCTGCAAATTGTTCTTGTATCAACAACGCTTAACTCAATCATAAGCCTATCTGGTAATTCGTTGTATATTTTCAGTTATATCACTGCCAAGCATGATTATTTTGTCGATTTGGTCTTTTGATTCATGAAATACGGGCGAAAAAGTTGCGCTGATCCATATATTTTCGCCTGATGGTTTTGTTCTTCTCAATAATGAAGAAATTGACCTTTTTGATTGCAGGATATGTTCCCATATACCGTCAAATTTTTCAATTTCAACTTTGTTCAAATATTCATTATACAGCTTATCTTTCAGGTCTTCAGCCTCCAATCCGATAAGCTTCTCAAAGTTTCTGTTGTGCTCTACAATTTGTCCTTCCACGCTAAACTCGGCTTTGGCAATGGTTTGTTCAAAAATGTATTTAAGAACCTCGAATTCACGCTTTTCCGATTTAATTTCCTGCTCTCTGGCATGAATTTCTGATTCCTTATTTTTTTGTTCAGTGATATCATAAGCAATATTAACTACTTTGTACGTTTCGTTACTGGCATTTAAAACCGGTGTGTACTGCTGATACAGCCATTTTTTTTCGCCATTATCGTTAACATACGCCTCGATTCGGGTTTGCTGCTCGCCCATTCTTAAATCGGCCCATAGTTTCTTTTCAATTTCCGATTCATGATCGATGTTATAAATATTGCTATGGAATTTACCGACAATTTTGGATTTGTCGCGATTAAACAACCGGATATAATTATCGTTTACCTCTTCAATTTTGCCGTCAAGGTCATATTCCATATATAACACAGCTTTGTGGTATGCGCTCATAATATTTTTGGTCTCTTCTTCTCGCCGTGCGGCTTCCTCCTGTGTGGCCTGCAACTCTTCCATGTTCTGACGCATTTCTTCTTCCTGTTCCGACATTTCGGTGGCTTGTTGCTGTGATTTTTTAAGTAATTCGGCTGTTTGAGCATTGACGCGTATGGAGCCAAGCGCCGAGCCCAGATTATTGGCTATGGTTTTGATAAGCTCCAACTGGTGGTCCTCAAATTCTTTTAAACCAGCCAGCTCAATCACCCCTTCAACCACATCATCATTCATTACGGGTACCAGAAACAAGTGACTGGGCGGACTATCACCAAGTCCGGATGTGATATTGATATAGTCATCGGGTAAATGCCTGGGTTTAATAGGTTTTTTCTCCAGTGCGCAGGTTCCTACCAGACCTTGTCCCAATTTAATTTCCTTTTCGAGGTATTTTTTACGATCGTAGGCAAAGGCACCTTTTAATTCCAGTATGGTTTCTTTTTTCTCTCTGTTCATCAGAAACAGTGCACCCTGAACTATATCCAGGTATTTCACCAGCCGTATGATAAACTCGTCGGCCAGATGACCCAGATCGTTGCTATGTAATTGAAAAACCTCGGAAATATTATTAATGCCTTCGTTAATGTATTGTCGCAATTTATTTTCCTGTAAGTGTTTCTCATGTTCCTCATTGGCATATTTAAGATTATTTTGAAGGCTTATAAGTGTTTTACCCAGTATGTCTTTGCGGCTTTTTAAATCGATGGATTCTTCGAGATTTCCATTACTTAGTTTAATGGCAAAATCCTTTTTTTCCTTTAAGGTAAAAATAAAGTGATTGAGTCGGTTAATAAGAATACCGAGTTCACCTTTTATATTCCAGTCTATTTTTTCGGGTAGTTCACCTTTGGTAAGTCGCTCAAGGTATTCATTCACGCGGTAAAGTGGTTTGTTTATGGAATTACCGATATAAAACAATAATAGAAAATACAGGAGTATCAATACACCATAAGCGATTAACATACCATTGTACGCTCTGTTCTTGTATTGTTGTATTTGTTCCTGCTGATATTCGGATAAATCGTACAGATGAGAATCCAATATGTTGGCTAAAGATGTAAGTTGTTGGCGTAACCCTTCGTTTGCACCAATCCCTATTCGTTCATTAATGGCGCCAATTTGTTTGGCCAACATTAAATATCTATCGCACAGCTCTATGGTTTTATAAGAATATTCAGGGTATTCATAATTTATCAGTGCTTTGATATTCTCAATGGTGTTAATAATGATATCAAGGGTTTCAATATCAGCATAAATCAGATAGTTTTTCTCATTTTTCCGTAAAGTGGTTATTTCAGCGATTAATGGAATTTGGTTACTTTCAAACATTAAAGACTCCAGTTCTTCACCGGCATTAGTCCATTGTTTAATTAAGTTGTGATGTACGGTTCCTCTTTCTTTATAATTAAGAATCAGGTCTTCGTATTGATGATATAGTTCATCCAGGTAAGCATCTACATTATCCAGTGTTTCAAGCCAAATTGTATCCGAAGCATATATGTTAAAAAGACGTACAGAATCGATTAACCGGGATGCCGTTTGATACCGTTTTTCTATTTTAACCAAATGATTGTCGATATTTAGGAATAAAATATCATTGTTGTTAACCAATTCTGTGAGATAGGCGTTTTCCTCATTTTGGAGAAGAATGACTTCTTTTTTCAGGTTCTGAAGAATTTCTTCCTTTTCATTGAGTTTAACATTATAATTTAAATAAAGGTTATTCAGTAACAGAAAGGCAAAAACAAATATCGTTCCTGACAATGCAGTAAATATTAATTTCCCTCTTACTGATAATTTCGCTATACTTTTCATAAATAGTTGCTTCAATTCAATGGAAAATCACTAAACTTTAAAATAAGCATGTCCTCTTTTTTTATATTTGAGTGAATAATTTCCCAAAATAGTTTCGTGCATTCCCAGAATCAGTCCGCCTCCTTCGTACAAATTCCGGTGAAATAAATCAAAAACCCGGTTTTGTAAATTATAGTTAAAATATATAATAACATTTCTGCAAAGTATCAAATCAAATTTAACATACAATGTATTTTCATCCTTTACCAGGTCCTGTTTTTTAAAAACTGGTTTTTGTGTCAGAAAATCATTCATTTTAATAATATCCCTTGATTTATCTATTGTAAAATATTTATCATAAGGGATATCATAATATTCGTCATAATTATACGGATTTTCCTTAATAACTTTATCGAAGTTATCCAAATATCCGATATTAAACCTGTATTTATATTCACCCTTATTGGCATTTTCTAACACATCCGTGTTTAAATCGGTGGCATACATTTTGGTTTTCTCAAACATTTCCAGCTCGTTAAGCAAAATCATCAGGGAATAGACTTCCTGTCCGGTAGAGCATCCTGCATGCCATACATTTATAACTGAATTGTTTTTAAACCGGGGAAGTATATTGTAACGTAAATTTTGCCAAACCTGGGGGTCACGAAAAAGCTCGGTGGTATTAACCGTAATTTCTTTCACGATTTGCTCAAGGAACTTTTTGTCTGACTTAACTTTATTAACTAATGAGGAGATATTCAGGTTGTGATCCTGCATCACCTTCGCAAGTCTTCGTCGCAATGATTTCTCGGAGTATTCAGTGAAATCATAATTTGATGAACTTTTTATGGCGTAAATAAAGATTTGATAATCCTGATCAGTAACAACCATACATTTTTTGTTATAAATATCCCCCTTAACGCAAATTAAGATACCTTAATTTTAATTATTAACTGCTTTATTTCTGAACTTTTCCCTCTCAATGTATCCAATTCTTTTATAAATATATTTATTTTAATTCCATAATCCAACAACAAATGTAAAAATGACAGCATCTGAAGTCACTATCGGAATATATGGAATACATGACATAGCCACGGAAAATTATCCTGTCTACGTACATGACCATTCATTAGTTCTGTTTTCGCAGGGTGAATTACAAAAATATTTACATCTCGAGCGACTCACACGCTTAAAATATGATCATCGAATGCCCTATAAAATTTATGACATTATGCAGTCAGCCGGCCTATTAAATACGGAATCGGATATTGTTTTTGTTGATAATACAATTGGAAGGGCTTTTATTTCGGGTCATGGCAATATTCGATTTGAGGTCGATAACAGCCGGCTGTTACAGAACGATTTAGAAGAGGGGATAGTGTATTGGCTTGACAAGCATAAAACAGGTTATATTTTAAATCATGAACTGGCGCATATCTATTCAATGGTTCCGTTCTGCGGTTGGTTTATTGATAACAGTTTACTCATTCATTTTGATGGAGGAGCGAGCAAAGGCAATTACTCGGTATGGTTGTACCGCAACGGTAAAATATCACTTATTAAATACGGATGGGAGCTTCATTATTTATCAGCGTTGTTTAATGCCAATGCCTTCATATTTGGATTAACCGGAGACAGCAGAAAGACTCAGAACAGTGTTCCCGGAAAATTTATGGGTTATGCCGCCTATGGAACACCTGATCCAAAACTGGAAAAATGGTTGATCGGGCATCACTTTTTCACGGATACCTGGAAGTCCAAAGAACCTTTTTACAGGGCAGCCAAAAATGAACTTGGCATAGATATTCAGCATACAGACCTGCACAATCCTTTTATAAAGGACCTGGCTGCTACCATTCAACATTATTTTACACAACAGTTCCTGCAATTTATTGAATTACTGCAGAATGACATTCAGGCTGATTATCTGTATTATGCTGGCGGATCGGCATTGAGTATTGTAACTAACACATCATTGACTCATTCCGGGTTATTTGCTGAAGTAAATATTCCACCCTGTCCGAATGATGCGGGTTTAAGTATTGGTGCAGCGGTAGCGGCTGAAATTCGTAAAGGCCATACTATTAAGCAAGTTTCACCTTATTGTAACAATTGGGGAATTGAGGATTACAGGATTCAATATGATAAGCATACCATACATGAAACAGCGGAGTTGCTTTTACAGCATAAAGTGATAGGCATTTGTAATGGTTTTGCCGAAGCAGGCCCGCGTGCATTGGGCAACCGAAGTATTATTGCCCTGGCCAATAATAAGCAATTGGCCAAAAAAGTAAGCATCACACATAAAAAAAGGGAGTGGTATCGTCCGTTAGCACCCATGATGTTATTAAAAAACCTTCCTTTTTTTTCAGCCGACATGGCCAAACATCACCTTAGCCGTTTTATGCTTATAAATTATTCAATTAAAAAGGAAACATATAATGAGATAGAAGGCGGTGTTCATGTAGATGGATCGGCCCGAATTCAGACACTTGAAAAAAATAATGAAAATCCTTTTCTGTTTGACCTGTTGGAATACCTGGAGTATAATCATGATATAAAAGCTATACTGAACACATCCTTTAACCAAAAAGGTGAGCCTATTGTGCATACAATTGAAGATGCCTATAAGGCTGCGATTAACATGAAATTAGATGCTGTAATTGTAAATGGCCGGCTTGTGATGTTTACTTAAACGATATTTTATTCATAATTTCAAAAAGCCTTAACTTATTAATGGGTTTACTTACATAGTAATCGCACCCGGCCTCAAAGGCATTTTGTTCATCATTGTCATAAGCAAATGCGGTTAAGGCGATGATCGGTATTTTATTATTAACTTTTTTAATGCGCCGTGTTGCTTCAAGGCCATCAATCTCAGGTAAACGTAAATCCATAATGATTAAGTCAAATGATTTTTCACCCGATAATTTAACTGCCTTTAATCCATCATCCGCATGTGTTACATTTAGTTTATGGTGCCTGAATAGTGTATCCAGGTATTTAAAACTCATATTATCGTCTTCGACAATGAGTATGGATTTGTGCTGCCATTTTTTATGCAGTTGAACCGGTTTTTCGGAAATATCAGCTTCCTCTTTTTGCTGATACGGAATGGTGAAATAAAATGTAGTTCCTTCATGGTACACGGACTCAAACCAAATTTCACCACCTAAGATTTCGACAAGGCCTTTTGCAATAGCCAGTCCCAATCCTGTACCACCATGTCGGCGGGTTAAAGAATCATCTGCCTGTCGGAATTTATGAAATATAATTTCTTGCTTTTCAGTAGGAATACCGGTTCCGGTATCTTTGACATAGAACAATAGGGAATCTTCATTATATGTTCGGTATCCCAAGGTAATATCACCCGAATCAGTAAATTTAATGGCATTATTAAGTAAGTTTTCTAAAATCTGATATAACCGATTTTGATCACTATATACCTGGCACATAAGGTCAGTAAATGAAGTCTCAAGTGTAAGATTTACATCCTTTTTCATCTTGTTATCAAGCAGCTCGTTAAAATACTGATTGAGTTTATACAACAGCGGATTTAAGGCAAAGGGTTGTTTGTTAATAAATATCTCTCCGGTATCAATTTTTGCTACATCAATAATGTTATTGATTACACTGAGTAAATGTTTACCATTATAAAAAATAATGTCAACATACTTGGCTTTTTTAGCTGTGGGTAAACTTTCCTGTCTCAAAAACTGGGCAAAGCCTAAAATGCCGTTCAGAGGTGTGCGCAATTCATGACTCATATTTGCCAGGAACGCGGATTTGAGTTGATCAGCCATTTCGGCCATTCGTTTGGCTTCTTTAATGGCTTCTTTTTCTTCACGTTGACTGGTTATGTTACGTCCAATGCCTAACACACCTATTATTTCCTCTTGTTCGTTACGCAATGGTACTTTAGTGGTTGAATACCATTGTATAATGCCATTTGCATCCGGTACTTCTTCTTCTTTTCCAAACTGGGGCTCACCGGTTGTCATTACCCGGTTTTCATCATCACAATAAATTTTGGCCAGGGAATGAGGAAAAAATTCGAAATCGGTTTTACCTAATAATTCAGCCGGGTCTGTTTTACCCATTAAAGTGGCCACCCCTTTATTGGCCAGTATAAAACGATGATCTTTATCTTTGGCAAAGATATTGTCCGGAATATTGTTAATCAATTCTTCAGCCAGATTACTAATGGCCGGATTATTAATTTGATTTGTAACATCACGGTGTTCACTGAGGGTAATAAACAATACATAACGATCGTCCAGTTTTTCAATGTTTACAATAAAGTGCATAGAATAGTTTCCAGCATCATCAAATGTTTCAGTAAAAATATGGCGCCAGCATTTTCTACTGATTTGTTCCTGAATCCAAGGGCGGTTATAAAAAGGATAAGAGGAAATGTAAGATTTTAAATGCGCTGAATTTTCATTTTTGAAAACGATTTTTTCGAATTGTGCATTTCGATAAACTATATTCAGTTCATGATCTATGCAACATACAGGCATATTACTCTTATCGAAGATAGCCTCAAGCTGAGATTTATACTGTTTACTATCCATTCAATGGTTCTCAATCACATGTACGATAAATATAATCAATTTCAGGAATTATTAATAATAATTTGCTGATGTACTTTAATTGCCCATAATATTTAATATATTTCGCTTTAGATAATTAAACCAACAAACCATGAAATATATAATATTCGCGCTGTTATTAGTTCCTTTTCTGTTGAAAGGTCAATCCTGTAATTACTATTTTAACCTTGACAAAGGCGACAAACTGATTTACCATCACTTGGATAAGAAAGATAAATTATCATCGGTAACAGCATACGAATTTGTCTCCAAAACACAACAGAACGATAAACTGCAGGCTACTTTAAACACGGTAATAAAAGATAAAAAAGACAAGTTAATCACCGAGGCACAAATGGAATTAACTTGCGAGGATGGAAATTTGTTTGTGGATATGAAATCTTACATCAACCCTGAAATGATGGAAACATACCAGGAAATGGATATGACCATGACTGGTGATAAATTGGGTTTTCCGGGTAAAATGCATGTAGGTGATGAATTAAATGACGGATCGATAAAAATTACGGTTCAAAGTGGCGGAATGACCATGGCAAATATTACCATTACCATAACCAACCGTAAAGTAGAAGCAAAAGAAGATATTCAGACACCTGCCGGAACTTTTTCATGTTACAAAATCAGTTCAACAACCAAAACGGATATGATGATTACCATGGAAACCAAATCAGTTGAATGGTTTGCACCTGAAATAGGCTTGGTTAAAAGCGAAACTTATGACAAAAGAGGTAATAAAACAGCCACTACATTGTTGCAGGAAGTACGGCAATAAATATTACTGATTTAACATATACACATACGTATTTTCAATGCGGGAATAGGTAAGAATACCGACTGATATTAAATTTACCAGAATTCTTTCAGCCTTATAACGTGTTACATTCATAAGTTTTGTAAACGCCGAAAGGGTAATAAATTCATGCTGTTTTAAATAGTTTAGTAAAAATTCCTCTTCATTGAGGTATTTAACAAGAACACCGTTGTTTTGATGCCTTTTCTGAAGCAAAACTTTGTAAATAACACTGTTTGCCAGGTGGTTCTCATCTCCGATACGGATAAAGGCCATTTTTTTATTTTTCCACGGAGCCAGGTGAGGGCCATGTTCACTTTTCGGTATTTTTAGCTCAAGCACCCATTTGCCATCAATTTTCCAATTATGGCCGGTATAAGATACCTTGGGTTGACAATAAAGGTCAGCCGCCGCTTCGGCCATATAGATCTCTTCATCGGTTTTTATTCCGACAATTACACCATTGTCTTTTACACCAATCAATAACGTGCCACCGGTAGTATTGGCGAATGCAGAAAATGTGCGGGCTATTTTTTTGGCATCCGCAATTTCAAATTTAAAGTCCAGTTGCTGATACTCCCCTTGTCTAATCAAGTTTTTAATATACCGACTCAAATCCAGACGGGTTAAAATTCGACAAACAGGGTTTGCAATGGTCAACCCCGGCTATTCATGCAAATATATGAAATCTTAGAAAAGGTATCCGCGCATGTCAATACCTTTACATGGTAAATCTAATAAATTGGTTGGCGATATCGAATTTCATCAGAATGGAGATGATTTGGTGGAGATTAGGGGAGTCGAACCCCTGACCTTTTGGCTGCCAGCCAAACGCTCTAGCCAACTGAGCTAAATCCCCGATAAAAAACTTCCGTAAAAAATGGAATTTAATTAAAACCGAATTTTTGAAAGTTGTCGCGCAAAATTAAATATTTTTCTGGTATACCCATATTTTTACATAAAAAATAATTATTCTAAATCAAAATACTTTTTTGTTTAACCCGTTATTTTTTTGATAACTTTGTAATCGGCTTTTGAATTGTATATTTTGAATTTTTAACTACATTTAGCGCTCAAAATAAATAATAATGGAACCTAAAAAAACAGATAAGGCAAACCTGGAGAATAAAAGAGGATTATTTCTGCAAATAGGATTGGCCGTATCGCTCGGTGTTATACTTTTGGCATTTGAATGGTCAACACGAGATATTGACACGGGAGAGCTTAAAACCGATCAACAGGAAGCGGAAGAAGAAATTATTCCCATTACCCGTCAACAGGAAGTAAAACCACCCCCCCCACCACCACCGCCACAGGTAGTTGAAGAAATTACCATTGTAGAAGACGATGTTGAGATTGAAGACGAGCTTGACTTGGGCGATGTGGAAGCCGATCAGGATATGGCCTTTGATATTGTGGAATTTGAGGAAGAAGAGGAAGCGGCCGCCGAAGAGGTGTTTTTTATTGTGGAAGACATGCCCAGTTTTAAAGGTGGTGACCTGAACGATTTCAGAACATGGGTGCAGAAAAACATGACCTATCCTACCATAGCGCAGGAAAATGGTATTAGCGGACGCGTAATTGTTCAGTTTGCCGTCAATTCTAACGGTGAGGTAGTGGATGTACGTGTTGTAAGAGGTGTTGACCCATCGCTTGACAATGAAGCGATACGTGCCGTAAAATCCTCTCCGAAGTGGGCACCCGGTAAGCAACGCGGTAAACCGGTAAAAGTGCAGTTTACCATGCCGGTGGTATTTGTATTGAATTAAACATTCATTAAAAAATTAATTGAACACCCGGTTTTATTGCAAACCGGGTTTTTTAATTCAAAACTATTAATACTCATCCAACATAATTTTATAAATGGTTAAATTTGCCTCCTAATATTGATCAATGACGAATTATATTTCTACCAAAAAAGAGCAGGAACGAGCAGTATTAGTGGGGTTTATTAACCAGGAGCAAAATCAGGAAAAAGTACAGGAATACCTGAATGAACTTGCTTTTTTAGCTGAAACCGCCGGTGCCAATACCATCGAACAATTTACCCAACAATTGGATACACCCAATCCCAAAACATTTGTAGGTTCGGGTAAGCTTGAAGAAATACGGCAATTTGTTTTAACCCATCATATCGATACGGTTATATTTGATGACGAACTGTCCCCCACCCAGTTGCGGAATATTGAAAGGGAATTAAAGAATTGTAAAATCCTGGATCGCACCAATCTGATTTTGGATATATTTGCCGGTCGTGCACAAACAGCCCATGCAAAAGCACAGGTTGAACTGGCTCAATATCAATACTTATTGCCACGTTTAACACGTATGTGGACTCACCTCGAACGACAACGTGGCGGAATTGGCATGCGCGGGCCTGGTGAAACAGAGATAGAAACCGATCGCCGTATTATACGCGATAAAATATCACGACTCAAGGAACAACTCAAAAAAATTGACCGCCAAAAATCAACACAACGTAAAAACCGCGGTAAGCTGGTACGCGTATCTCTTGTTGGTTACACAAACGTGGGCAAATCTACACTTATGAATGTGCTGAGCAAATCAGAGGTGTTTGCCGAGAACAAACTTTTTGCCACATTGGACACCACGGTGCGCAAGGTGGTTATAGGCAATTTACCGTTTCTGCTTTCAGATACCGTAGGATTTATCAGAAAACTACCCCACAGCCTGGTTGAATCATTCAAATCAACGCTGGATGAAGTTAGGGAATCGGATATATTGTTGCACGTTGTTGATATTTCCCATCCTGATTTTGAGGAACAAATACGCATCGTAAACGAAACATTGCAGGAAATTGGTGCTAATGATAAAAAGGTTATTTATGTATTCAATAAAATTGATGCCTACGATTATGATCAAAAAGAAGAAGACGATTTAACACCCAAAACCCGCGCCAATTTCACATTGGATGAATTGAAAAAATCATGGATGGCCAAAAACAATGCACCGGCCTTATTTATTTCGGCCCTCGAAAAAGACAATTTAACTGAATTCAGAAACTTTTTGTATGAAGAAGTTAAGATGCTCCATGTGCAGCGTTTCCCTTATAATGATTTCTTGTACAATATTGAAGATTACAGGCAGGATTAGTTTATTTTTTATCACCCCATTTAAGAGGCGGAATTTTTTCACCCTTTTCGGATGATTCAATAAGGATTTTCAATCGGTTAAGCCTGGTTTTTTCCTGTTTAGCGCTCATTACCCAGTGTATACAGGACTTTTGAACAGACGGGGATAAGCTGCCATAATATTTCCAGGCTTTTACATTTTCTTTCAGTTGCTTTTCATATTCCTTATCCATTACAATCTTACCCTGCTCATAAGACGCCTTTCGCTTATTACCCTTTTACGTTGCCTTGATTATTTTTTTTGTACTTTTTTGGCTTTTTCATGTACCTGTTCGCGCAGCACGTTTTTATATTGTATGATGTTTTCCCTGACTTTTTTATCGCCAACAGCTATAATTTGGGCAGCCAATATACCCGCATTTTTTGCACCGTTTAATGCAACGGTAGCCACCGGGACCCCTCCCGGCATTTGCAATATGGAGAGCACAGAATCCCAACCGTCAATGGAGTTCGAGGATTTTACAGGTACACCAATAACCGGTAATGGTGAAATGGCGGCAACCATTCCCGGTAAATGAGCTGCACCTCCGGCACCCGCAATAATTGCCTCAATACCCCGCTCATGTGCTTTGGATGCAAATTCAAACATTTTTTCCGGAGTGCGGTGGGCTGAAACCACATCAATCTCATATTCAACACCTAATTGACCGAGAATGTCTGCGGCCTGGTTCATCACCGGCAAATCGGAGTCTGAACCCATTATAATGCTTACTGTTGGTTGTCCCATGCTTTTACTTTTATCTGGTTTTTAATTTTTTCAGCTTTTTCGAATGCTTTAGAAAGACTATCGTCGATAACTGTTACATGTCCCATTTTGCGCATGGGCCGGGTTGTTTTTTTACCGTAGAGATGAATTTTCACTCCCTCAACGGCCATAGCCTCCTGAAGTCCTTCGTATTTAACCGGCCCCTCATGCCCCCTTTCACCCAGCAAATTAATCATTACAGCCGGACTTGTCTGGCGGGTACTTCCCAGGGGTAAATCCAATATGGCACGGATATGCTGTTCGTATTGCGAGGTTACAACACTCTCAATGGTGTGATGGCCACTGTTATGCGGCCTGGGAGCAGACTCATTAATAAGCAATTCACCATTATTATCAATAAAAAATTCAACGGCCAGCAAGCCTTCCATTTGCAGGGCATGAATCAAATCAGTAGCCAGCTTCCCGGCCTTTTGCGATATTTCCACGGGTATATCAGCCGGACAGGCTAATTTTTCAACCAGGTTGGCTTCTCCCTCAAATATCATTTCTACGGACGGATAACATTGGATATCCCCGGAAGCATTGCGCGCTGCAATTACCGCGATTTCCTTGTAAATATCAACTTTTTCTTCAATCACGGAGGCTCCATCAAGTAATTTTGCCATTTCTTCCTGATTGTTTATCACAGCTACACCACGACCATCGTATCCACCCTGTCGCAATTTCTGTACAAAAGGAAATGATATATCACCATGCTGAATGGCCGTTATTATATCAGATTTATCGTTTACCAGCTTATAAGATGCAGTTGGCAATTGATGCCGGGTATAAAATTCCTTCTGTAACCCTTTGTCCTGAATCAATTTCAGAATATCAGGGTCAGGCACTACCCGATAGCCTTCCGATTTTAATCGTTGAAGCGCATCTATCCGGATATTCTCCATCTCATAAGTAAGCACATCAATTTGTTTTCCGAAACCATAAACATCCTCATAATTTATATTGCTGCCCTTCACAAAACCAGTGGCGATACCACTGGCAGGCCCCTGATTATCGTTGTCCATTACATACACGGCTATATCCCATTTACTGGCTTCCTGTATCAACATCTTACCCAGTTGTCCGCCTGCTATAATCCCTAATTTTAAATTCGCACTTGATAATTTATCCATATCACACTATTTTGCATGCAAATATAAGAAATGAGTTGATTTTTACGGACAATTTCAAATGAAGCCATTTAACCTGCCCTTACCAAATAAAATATAAGTGTCACCCGGCGGTTCATTTTTTTTATGTTAATGTTTTTAAGTATCTTAATACAAGACTAAACGTGTATGAAATAAATCATGGAAAAGTTCTTAATCATTTCATCCCTCTTGTGGGTTATTATAACAGGATGCGAAAACCAATCCGAAGGAGATAAAAACCAGTGCTCCGAAACCAGTGTAGTTGATGAAATTGATCAACGATCTTTTAAAATGGGTTTTACAACCTGGCGTTATGCTCCCAATTCAGAAGACCAAAAGAATACCTATGCTTTTATCGGTGATCATGCGGATATTTATTCCGAGCACATTGATGATCATATCCCCTGGAATGCATGGATGCAGGATTCCCCCCTGCCATCGGCATTTGTTCAGGGCATTGATTCGCGTGTAACCCATCGTATCGATGATCATGAACTGCTGGTTTCGGTAAGTTTGCTGAATAATAGCCGGGATGACCTCGCTACAGATTTTGATGGTTCAACACCTGCGTATGAGAATTTTAATGATCAGACAATAGAAGACGCCTATTTAAAACACCTGCAATACATTATTGAAAAACTCGAGCCTGATTATATGTTGTTGGCCATCGAAGTAAATGATTTACTAATTAATTCACCCAATAAATGGGAAGGGTTTAAACTGCTTATGGCCAATATCCGTACTAAAATAAGAGATGAATATCCTGATCTTCAGATATCCGAATCAATAACACTGCATAATTTTTATAATCCGGAAGTAGATAACCCGGAAGAATTTATACAGGAAATAAATGATTATACCATGCCAATGGATTTTGCAGCCATTAGTTTTTATCCCTTTTTCAAAGGATTGCATAATCAATCGCAATTTCAACAGGCATTTGATTATTTACATAGCCAGGTTTCCATGCCGATTGCCTTTGTGGAAACCACTCACCTGGCAGAAAATCTGGTGGTTGAATCATATAATCTTTCCATTGATTCTGATCACTGCGAACAGCAGGCATATTTAAATACGTTATTACACAATGCACACCAGCAGAAGTATAAATTTATAATCTGGTGGGCGCATCGTGATTTTGATGCCCTGTGGGAAACTTTTCCGCCGGAGGTTAAAGACCTGGGCAAACTATGGCGTGATACCGGACTGTTGGACGAGGATGGGGAAGAAAGACCGGCCTTTGATTTGTGGAAAATGGTTTTGGGTATTTAACCCGGAAACCAAAAGAATAATGGGAAAAATGCCAAGACAGGGTGTGCAGATGTAAGCTATTCATCATATATCTTCACTGTTTTGTATTTCTGTCAGTGCAACCCACATTAATAAAACACGTATTAAACCGGCTTTAAAACCGATGTTGATTCATTCATTTCAAACCCACGGGTTACCGTTGGCTCTTCGTATATTTATATTATCAATCATGGCATTGCCACGATGGGTAATCAAAAACCAGGTAATTTCGGCCATTTCTTCAGGTAAAATAAGATGTTGTGTTTCAATGTCCGGACGCATATTACGCACCATATCGGTATTCACACCCCCGGGGGCCAGGTTGTGCACACGAATGTCAAAGGGTTGGAGTTCTTTGGCAAGTACTTTTGAAAAACCGTTCAACGCATGTTTGGATGCACTGTATGCTGATTGCTTGTTGTATCCCAGTCGGCCCACAACCGAAGATATATTCACAACGGTTGCTGCCGGTGATTTTTTTAGATAAGGAATACATGCCTGCGTTAAGAAAAATGGCGATCGGGCATTGACGTTCATTAACAGCTCCCAATCCTGTATGGTTGTTTCTTCAATGGTTTTCGAAATCGCCATACCGGCATTGTTAATTAACACATCCAACTGTCCGAATTGCTGTTCAAGCTCCAACCTTATATGTTCGATGGCTGATTGTTCAGCAAAATCTGCAATGACCGTATAAATTTTAACTTTGAATTGCTGAAGTTCTTTTTTTATATGATCAAGCCGTTCACTATCTCTTCCCGTAATTATCAGGTCGTAACCATTTTCAGCCAACTTGCAGGTAATTGCTTTGCCAATGCCTTTACTGGCACCGGTTATTAATGCTTTCTTATTCATACCTTTTTACGCTAAAGGTAATCACATCGGATTTGGACACAAAAACCGTACGGATTAAAAAAGGTTTTTTGTTGATTTTCATCAATAATATGTAAATTCATACAAATAATACGAAAGCTGTACGATTAATTAGTCTCATTCTAAATTATTGGTGCACACTGCAAATGCAGCGAATAATTTATGGGAAAAGTTATTTTTACAACTTTTTAAAAATCGTGTACATGACTGATATAGATAATACGCTGACTTTTATGGAGGAATTTCCGGCCATTTCTACCGAGGCTTGGGAAGCCATCATACAAAAGGACCTTAAAGGTGCCGATTATGATAAAAAGCTGATTTGGAAAACCATTGATGGTTTCAAACTAAGGCCCTATTATCGTCAGGAGGATGTTGAAAATAAGTCGTATTTAAAAGTACAGCCAGGAGTCTACCCCTATTTACGCGGAAATGGCGATGGCAAAAGCTGTAATATACAACAGGATATTTGGGTTGATAGTCCGGCTAAGGCCAATACCCAGGCAGTAAATGCATTGTCGAAAGGAGCCGATTCAGTTTGTTTTATGTTCCCGCAAATGGTTAGCAAAGCAGCGGATTTGAATATGCTTCTACAAAATATTGACCTGACCAAAACGGCCATTCATTTTAAGGTGCCCATGGATCACTTTCAGGTATTTGAATGGTTTACGGATTATGTAAAAAAGGAATCCATTGACGCATCACAAATACATGGATCAATAAATGTATGTCCGCTTAGCAAGCTTACAGCTACCGGGAATTATTACCAGGATTCAGAAAATGATTTTAAACTATTGGCGGCGGCCGTAAAAAAATGTAATGACCTGTTTCCACATTTTCGTCTGATTAATATAGAAGGTCATTTATTTGTTGATTCGGGCGCTTCAGTGAGCCAGGAATTAGCCTTCTCCCTGGCGATGGCATCCGATTACCTGGCGCATTTAACCAACCAGGGTTTAACAGTTAACGAAATTGCTCCGCATATCCAGTTTAGCTTTGGTATAGGTTCAGGTTATTTTTTAGAAATAGCCAAAATTAGGGTGGCACGGCTGTTATGGTCAAATATTGTTACAGCCTATGGCGGATCGCATGCAAGTGGCAAAGTACAAATACAAAGTCTTACTTCCAGGTGGAATAAAACGCTGTACGATCCGTATGTTAATATGCTGCGATTAACCACCGAAGCCATGTCTGCCATAATTGGCGGTTGTAATTCACTGAGTATACAACCATTTGATGAAATTTATGGGCACACAACCGATTTTGCAGAGCGTATTGCACGAAACACACAAATCATTCTTCGGGAAGAGGCACAATTGGATAAAACCACCGATCCGGCTGCCGGATCCTATTATATCGAGAATATAACCGACGTAATGGCTGAGCATGCATGGACGTTATTTCAGAAAATTGAGAAGGAAGGTGGATATGCCAGGCATTTTTTGGATGGCCAAATTCAGGAAATGATTAAAGAAACTGCCCGTAAGCGCGATTTTAATATTGCCATTCGTAAAGAAACCTTATTGGGAACCAATCAATATCCCAATGCTGCAGAGATATTGAAAGACGAAGTCAGGGAAAGTAATACCATTCGATTTTATCAGGAGGCAGCCAATATATTGTGTAAGCCGCTCAAAATGTATCGGGGTGCCGAGACGTTTGAGGCATTGCGCATGCGGACTGAAAAACATACCAGGCGACCCAAAGTTTTTCTTTTAACCATCGGAAATTTAAACTGGCGCAAGGCCAGGGCTTCATTTGCCTTTGGTTTTTTTGCCTGTGCAGGGTATGAAATTATTGATAACCCGGGATTTGAAAATGTGGACGAAGGTGTGAAAGAAGCTGTTAAAGCAGCGTCAGATATTGTAGTCATCTGCAGTTCAGATGATGAATACGCCGAATTGGCCGTTCCCGTTTATGAGCAATTAAAAGAAAAATCAGTTGTTGTTGTAGCAGGAATGCCGGCTTGTGCCGAAGAGCTAAAACAACAAGGACTGAACAATTTCATTCATGTTAAATCGAATGTACTGGAAGAACTACAACAATATCACCACAAACTGGGAATACAATAAGATTTTAAGGATTGAAATATCCATACAAGTAAATGTTTATATAGATATTAATAGTGATTTACGAATATGAGACCCGATTTTAGCAAAATAGATTTCCAAACAGCACAGCACCAATCATCAAAAACCGATGGTGATGCGGGCGGAGAATCCTGGCAAACAGCCGAGCAAATACCTGTAAAACCATTTTATACCGAGAAGGATATTGAAGGCATGGAGCATTTAAATTATGCTGCCGGTCTGCCGCCCTATTTGCGTGGCCCTTATTCAACCATGTATGTAATGCGACCCTGGACCATACGACAATATGCTGGATTCTCAACGGCAGAAGAATCAAATGCTTTTTACCGGCGTAATCTGGCAGCCGGTCAAAAAGGATTATCCGTTGCGTTCGACCTGGCTACACATCGTGGTTACGACTCCGATCATGAACGGGTGGTTGGCGATGTGGGCAAAGCCGGGGTGGCCATCGACTCCATTCTGGATATGAAAATATTGTTTGATCAGATACCATTGAATCAAATGTCGGTTTCCATGACCATGAACGGGGCTGTGTTACCGGTAATGGCCTTTTACATAGTGGCCGCCCAGGAACAGGGAGCCAGGCTGGAAGAATTGGCCGGTACAATACAGAACGATATCCTTAAGGAGTTTATGGTGCGAAACACCTATATCTATCCACCTGAGACCTCTATGCGCATCATTGCTGATATATTTGAATATACATCGAAAAACATGCCCAAATTCAACTCTATTTCTATATCCGGCTATCACATGCAGGAAGCGGGAGCCACCAATGATATTGAATTGGCCTATACACTGGCCGATGGATTGGAATATTTGCGCACCGGTGTAAAGGCAGGTATGGACGTTGATTCATTTGCACCCCGATTGTCATTTTTCTGGGCCATCGGCATGAATCATTTTATGGAAATTGCCAAGATGCGCGCTGCCCGTATGCTTTGGGCCAAGTTAGTGAATACTTTCAGCCCAAAAAATCCGAAATCGTTAGCCTTACGCACCCATTCTCAAACCAGTGGATGGAGCTTAACCGAGCAGGACCCTTTTAACAATGTAGCACGTACCTGTGTGGAAGCCATGGCAGCTGCATTGGGGCATACGCAGTCGTTGCACACCAATGCCCTGGATGAAGCCATTGCCCTGCCAACCGATTTTTCAGCACGTATTGCCCGAAATACACAAATATATTTACAGGAAGAAACACAAATATGCAAATCTGTAGATCCCTGGGCCGGTTCGTACTATGTCGAAAGTCTTACCAAACAATTGGCTGATAAGGCATGGGAACATATCCGGGAAATAGAGGATTTGGGCGGTATGGCCAGGGCTATTGAATCAGGTGTTCCAAAAATGCGGATTGAAGAGGCTGCAGCACGTAAACAGGCACGAATTGATGCAGGAAAAGATGTGATTGTTGGTGTCAATAAATACCGTTTGGAAAAAGAAGACCCGATTGATATATTAGAGGTAGATAATTCGGCCGTTCGCCAGGCCCAGATAGCAAGAATTAAAAAATTGAAAAGCGAAAGGGATGGACAGGCCGTACATCAGGCGCTGGATGCTATTACCCGGGCAACCGAAACCGGTAAAGGTAACCTGCTGGAGTTGTCGGTTGAAGCTGCCAAACACAGGGCTACGCTGGGTGAAATTTCCAATGCCATTGAAAAAGTTTCAGGGAGGTATAAAGCTGTGATACGATCTATTTCAGGCGTTTACTCAGCCGAATCAGGCGACGATAATGTGTTTAAGCAAGCACAGGAGTTATGCGCACAATTTGCCGCGAAAGAAGGCCGTCAGCCACGTATAATGGTAGCCAAAATGGGTCAGGACGGACACGACCGTGGCGCCAAAGTAGTTGCCACCGGATACGCGGATATCGGATTTGATGTAGACATTGGCCCCCTATTTCAGACACCTGCCGAAGCCGCCAAACAGGCAGTGGAAAACGATGTACATGTATTGGGAGTATCCAGTCTGGCTGCCGGGCATAAAACATTGGTTCCACAGGTAATTGATGAACTGGCTAAACTTGGAAGAGATGATATTATGGTGGTAGTAGGCGGCGTGATTCCTGCACAAGACTATCAATTTTTATATGATCATGGTGTGGTTGCTATTTTTGGTCCCGGTTCGTCTATTTCGCTTGCCGGTAAAAAAATACTCGAAATCCTGCTGGAAACAATTGAATAGGATTAATAATTGTATTTTCTCATATTGTAAGTGAATCTCTTTATCATTCCATGCAATAATGATTCCGATTTAAATCATCGTGCCAATCTTTTATAATTATTTATTCCTGGCCAAATAATACATCTATATGCATATTTCATTGATTATGAATAATATATATTATTCTGTATAGAATCATCTCATATCTAAAATATGACCATTGTTATCGGTATGGGGTGACGAATATCATCACCAAAAGATAATTAATCACATCTTTTTTGCTATTCATAAAAGAAAAACAACCTCCCATAATTACTCCCGTAACTACCTATAAAGAAGTCAAAAAACCTAAAATACAATGAAGCACCTAAAGCAAATCATAATCATAATAGCCATTGTAACGGGAATTTGTGGATATTCCCAGGAAAACAAATCCACGGGGTTAGAAAACAGCGAAACAAGCCAAATTAAGCACCTAAATGAGGTTGGAAACCAACCTGAAGTACAAGTTAACCAGGAAATGTTAGACCGTTTCTATGAATACAAGCGAAACGGCTCTAACATTTTTCTAAATTGGTCGTTGTTACAAGGACAGGAATACAAAATGGTGAAAGCCGCCGTACTGGATTATCAGACAATAACATTACATCGTAACCGTTCATCGGAGTACGTATCTCAAAAATAACCAACTTCCCGCATCTTAGTCATGTGTTTTCTATAATTTTGTATATTTGATACATTCAAATATGCAAAATTATTTTTATATACCGATGGAAGAAATTATAGCAAGCACATGAAAAACAAGCCTTTAAGTTATAAAATTTGGGTAATTACCTTTGTGGCAGCCCTCGTTTATTATGCCCTGTCGGGCATGCTATTTCCTACCTTTTACCGTACTTACCAAAATGTTAATATGATTGTAGGCATATACGGTTTTTTTTCGTTGGCCCTGTTTTTAATATTTTACCTTTACAATAAAAACCGGTCTTAAAGAATAATATCAGCTACTTTAAATTCCTTGCCTTTACGGATTCCTTTTTCGGTCATTTGTAAATTGCAACATTCGGTATAGGCATCATGCTCAAAAAACAGGATGTAACCATTGTTAAACGCTTCCTGCAGAAACTGCTCTTTTTCTTTTAATGAATTTAATGGCTGAACATCAAAGCCACATACCCATGAAACAGGTATATGGGCCGATGTTGGAATTAAATCGGCGACATATACAATGGTTTTTTCACCATATCGAATTTGAGGTGCAATCATACCTTGTGTATGGCCATCGTAGGTTTTAATGGTAATATTTTCGGTAAGCTTGCCGTTATTATGTACAAATCGTAATTGACCGGATTCCTCCAGGGGATTAATATTTTCGGGTATGAAAGACGGTTTTTCACGTTTATTCGGATGTTGGGCCCATTTCCATTGCTCCTTGCTTACATAATAAGTAGCATTTTTAAAGGCAGGTATTAATTCACCATCAGCATATTCAATAGCCCCGCCACAATGATCGAAATGCAAATGCGTTAACAATACATCGGTAATATCATCACAGGTGTAACCGGCATTTTCAAGGGAGGATTTCAGAGTATAATCACCATTGCGGTAATAGAAACTAAAGAATTTTTCATTCTGCTTATACCCCAGTCCGGTGTCTATCAAAATCTTTCTGTTTTCGTCTTCAATCAATAAACAACGGGTTGCCAGGTTACATAAATTTTTTTCATTGGCAGGATACGTTTTTTCCCACAACGTTTTTGGCACTACACCAAACATAGCTCCACCATCCAGCATAAAATTTCCGGCTTCAATTACTTGTAATTTCATCAGACAATTATTTTTTGCAAATTACCCCTAATTAAATGAATTTTGAAATCATTGACGGGTAAATTCCTGTTTCTTTTTTTAGTATGTTTATAATTTTCCATAAAAATAATAATTCATAGTATTCATGCGAGTACATTTTATAGCCATTGGTGGCGCTGTTATGCATAATTTGGCGCTGGCTCTTCATAATGAGGGTCATGAAGTAACCGGTTCTGATGATGAAATTTTTGAGCCTTCCAAAACCCGACTAAAAAATAAAGGATTACTTCCACAGGCCATGGGATGGTTTCCGGAGCGAATCGATAAAAGCATCGATGCGGTCATTTTGGGCATGCATGCACGTAATGATAATACAGAGTTACAAAAGGCACGTGAAATGGAATTGAAAATTTATTCATTCCCCGAATATGTTTTTGAACAGTCAAAAAATAAAAAGCGTGTGGTTATTGCCGGTAGTCATGGCAAAACTTCTATTACCAGCATGATAATGCATGTTTTAAAGTTTCAGAACAGCGCATTCGATTATTTGGTCGGATCACATGTTGAAGGTTTTGAAACGATGGTTCAACTTAAAAATGACTCGCCGGTGATTATTATTGAAGGCGATGAATATTTAACATCGGCCCTGGATCATACTCCCAAATTTCTATGGTATAAACCTCATATTGCCATAATTAGTGGCATAGCCTGGGATCATATTAATGTTTTTCCATCCTTTGAGGAATATAAAAATCAGTTTGCGCGTTTTATCGATTCCATACAACCAGGCGGGAAGTTATTTTATTTTGGAGGCGATAACCATGTTAACAGCCTTTTATCCGGGAATCAAGCATTTGAGGCAATTTCTTATGAGCAACACCCTTATAAGAATATGGGGGAGCAATCGTGCCTTATACATAATAATGGGGAAACACCAATAGCATTATTCGGAAAGCATAACATGGAAAATATACGGGCTGCGCAATTGGTATGCAATGAGTTGGGAGTGCGGGAAGATGAATTCTATCAATCTATTTCCAGTTTCACCGGTGCCGGCAAACGATTGGAAAAAATACTGGACAAACCCGGTCAAAAAGTGTATATTGATTTTGCCCATGCTCCCAGTAAATTGAATGCAACTTTACAGGCTGTAAGGGATCAGTTTAAGGAACAAAGGATTATTGCCATTTATGAACTACACACGTTTAGTTCGTTAACACCGGAATATTTAAGATATTATAAGAACTCTCTTTCAGCTGCAGATGAAGCATTTATATTATACAGCCGGCAAACAAGTGAACAAAAAAACCTTAAACCCTTAACTGTTAACGAAATCAGAAATGGTTTTAACCATTCAAATATTAATATAATAGACTCAGCAGGCTCGTTTGCGGCCTTGTTAGATCGCTTAAAACGGCAGGATGCCATATTGTTGTTTATGAGTTCGGGAAATTTCTTTAATGTTGATGTGCGGGGCTTTTTTAAAGACACGGTATAGAGGCAAAGCAAGTGAAAATTTCCAATAAAATGTTTGTGGATATAAAATTATTTTTACCTTTGCAACCGCTTAATCAAAATAAGCGAATAATGGTCCGTTCGTCTAGGGGTTAGGACGCCAGGTTTTCATCCTGGTAACAGGGGTTCGATTCCCCTACGGACTGCTTTGAAAAAGCCTTCACAAATTGTGAAGGCTTTTTTTTATTTTAAAGACTTATCAGTTGGCTCGGGGAATCGAAACCCTGGTCGAGACTCAGCAACTATGACAATTAACCCTAAATTCATTTTGATCTATAAATAATGCTAAGGGTTTGTTTAAGAAATGCCTCTCTTACATCATCTTCAACCATTTATTATATACCCAACCCTCTACATCTACTTTTACATAAGACCAGTTGCCTTCTGTCCTGTCAATTCTTAATTTCGTGCCTTTGGGCAGGGGTTCGGTAACTGTTGGTGCACCTATTTTTGCACTGCTTCGGATGTTCAGGTAATCGGCCATAACAATACCCGACTGCCCCCTGTTGAATGCTTGTTCCGGTTCATCCATATTTCGACCGTCTATAACTTTATCCTTCAGTTTTTGTAACGGATAAGCGGGACCGGGATCAACTTTTCTGCCCGGGGAAATATCATCATGCCCTACTATTTCAGCGATGTTATAATTACTTTTAAGCAACAGACAGATAGCCTCAACTGTTTCAATCTGTTCTTTGGTATAAGCTTCCCAGGCTTTAATTTCATGCTGGTGCTTATGTCTGGCCAATACAACTTTGCTGTTATCGATTTTTGCATCAAAAAAGGTATAATACCCGTCTTCTCTTTTTTCCAACACCCCGGCATTGTCTATCTCAATACCAATGCTGTAGCTATTTAAACCGCTTCTTCCCTTCCAGGTACTTCTGCCGGCATGCCAGGCCTTGATATTAAAAGGGGCGAGCTGAACGATTTTTCCGTTTTTTCCTACCACCAGATGCGCAGAGGCATTGGCAGCCGGATTTTTTAACCAGGAAACCGAAGAATTTAACGAAGCCCCGGCAGTATAATGTATTACAATGGTATCGGGTAATCCGCTTCCTAATTCACCGGAGATATTGGGACTTGCCTCAAATGAAATGTCATAATCATTTGAATCTGCTTCTAACGTATGATTGTTAATTTTCATTATCCTTCAATATTTTTTTTGCTATCCACTTTATGCGCTCCTGAACCAGTTGCCAATTGGGTTATTTTATTGGTGATGCCCATTTTTTCGGCTGATCGTCCGGCACCATACACGCTTACCACGGTACCCCAGGCCCACCAAAACTCCTGGGGGAGCGTAATTTCATTGCCTTCTGCTATGGGATTACCATTTATAAGGGCCACCACCGGAACAATAACATGAACAATAAAAATAAATGCCAGGCCGGTGTATATAATAGATGGACGGGCACGTTTGGTATATTTGTCGCCCTGTGCCATTTCCGATTTAATGATGTCAGCTCGTGCATCAATCTCCTTCTGATAAGTCTTTTCCAACTCGCTTTCAATATGCATCAAACGGCTCTGCATTTCGGATTTAAACTCCTGTTTTTCTTCTTTCGATAAAGTGAATTTGTCAACAACACCGCTTACGCTGTCGATAACATCTGAAATACCTCCGCTAAATAATTTTGAGAAAATTGACATGGTAGTTTGTTTTAATGATTAAATGGTTTTACTGCAATATACAAAAAATGAATATTCATCATCCTCATAGTTGTCAAAAGTAGTGTTCGCAATAATACGTATAGCAGTTCTGTCTTATGGCTGAAGGTTTATTTACCTCATTTCTTTTTGTATTTGACCAGTTTAAGTTGTTGTTGACTATCTATTAAAAATTTGTTAAAGGCGCTCCCTGGCTGTTAGTTTTTCAGGAAATGTCCTTCTAATACATTAAGATTATTATGATTAATCTTCATTCAGGCATCATGAAAATAACAAATTGGGTTTTAGTATTTGCATACGTATGGTTCACATGCCATTTTACCAGTCATTTAATGGCTCAAACCTGTTGTTCGGGAGGAGTGCCGCTGGGTGGTAGCCTGGGGCCAGGAACGGCTGATGGTAAGACAATGCAGGTGTTGCTTACGTACGACTACAACCGCCTTGACGATCTGGTGAATGAAACAGAAATACTGAATGACCGACATCGTACCAGAACAACCCAATCGGCCCTACTGGAGATTAATTATGGCATCAGCAACCGAATATCTGTTGCCGGTGTTATTCCATACATACGTCAAACCCGGTCCGTTGAAACTTTTCAGGGCAATACCAATTTTACCGATGTAAACGGTTTGGGTGATATGCTACTATTGCTCAAATACCGGATATTGAATCCTAATAAACATCCCACTACCAGCTGGGTAGTTGGTGCAGGACCCAAATTTCCTACCGGACAAACGGACCATACCAGTGAACAGGGCTTTACCCTGGCAGCTGATATGCAACCGGGTTCGGGATCATGGGATGCTATTCTGTGGAGTTATTTTCAGAAGGACAATATCGCATGGCCAAACCTGGGATTATCTTCGGTGGTGACCTACCGCCATTCAGGAACCAATAATACCTACAACGAAACACAACGCTTTCAGTTTGGTAACGAAATACAGTATAACCTCGGTGTGATGTACAATATATTTTTAGGCTGGCCCGTAAACCTCTTCGTTTATGGGCGCTACCGCTATCAATCACAAGATTATCTGGATGGCAGTGTTTTTCCGCAAACAGGTGGACAATGGATATATACATTGCCCGGCATGAGCATGCCCTTTCTTACAAATGGGTCCGTCAGAATTTCTGCAGCCATCCCGCTTTACCGTAAGCTAAATGGAACACAACTTACAACCGGCTACCAAATAAAGGCCGCAGTATCCTATACCTTTCCCTTAATAAAAGAAGAAATAACTGTAAACGAAAATATTACGCTATGAAAACTATACACATTTTTGCTTTAATCATATTTATAAGCTGTTCGGAAGACAGTCCGACCATTCCAAACGAATCAGAAAATAGGAATGATGATACCAATAAAGATTGGTTAATTCCAAAAAATCAGGTATACGATGGTGGTCCGGGGAAAGACGGAATCCCGGCTATTTCTGAACCTGAATTAATAGCTGCTGATGAGGCAACATGGCTCTCCGGTAACGATCTTGTTTTGGGCATTGCAGATGGAGATGATATACGTGCTTATCCACATCAGATATTAGATTGGCATGAAATTATCAATGACCAGACAAATAATCATTCACTGGCCGTTATTTATTGCCCGCTTACCGGTACCGGTATCGGTTGGAACAGGATAATGGACAGTATTGAAACAACTTTTGGGGTATCCGGGCTGCTATATAATTCGAATATTATACCTTACGATCGTAAAACAGATAGTTATTGGTCTCAACTCATTAATGGTGCCGTTAACGGACCACTTACCGGGAAACAGGCAGAGACCATAAATCTCATTGAAACATCATGGGAAACCTGGAAAACAAGTTATCCTTCTACAAAAGTGGTTTCAAGGAATACAGGTTATAGTCGTTCCTATGGCAATTATCCGTATGGCAACTACAAGGATGACGAACTATTGTTGTTTCCGGTGAGCAATACAGATGATCGATTAAACAGGAAAGAACGTGTGCTGGCCATTTTTATCCAGGAGGCTGTAAAGGCCTATACATTTGAAAAATTGACTGCCCATGAAAATCTTATTATCGATTCGTTTCAGGGACAGGATGTTGTGGTAACCGGCAGTGAAGAAGCCAATCTCATAGTAGCCTTTCAAAATAAGCTAAACGATGGCAGCACACCTGAATTTGATGTTGTGCACAATAATTTACCAGGCATTTTGAGAGACAATCAGGGAAATGTTTGGGATATATCAGGCAGGGCCATCAGCGGACCGCGAACAGGTGAACAATTACAATCTGTTACCCAAATAATGGGTTATTGGTTTGCCTTTGTGGCTTTTTATCCGGAGATTGAGTTGTTTGATAAGTAATTAAGCTCGCGCCAGCGGGGGGAAACGTATCGGTGAACAAGGAGCGGACAGACTATTAAAATTGTCTGTTGATTCATTTGGATTTTTATTATGCCTAATATTTCCGTATTTTTGCACAAATGTTGAATTATTAGGCATTTTGAGGTGCAAAAATGAATACAGGCAATATTATTATTACTTTAAGAAAGGGTAAAGGGTGGTCGCAGACCGATTTATCTAAACAATGCGGGGTTTCCCGGGAGATGGTAGGTAAATATGAGCGTGGTGAGGCTGTTCCTTCTATTGAGGCTGCAAAAAAAAATAGCTGACGCTTTTGATGTTTCGCTTGACTATCTGGTAGGCGAAGGAATAAATGCCCAATTTGATGAAAAAACTTTGCAAAGAATTCAGGAACTGGAACTTCTTGAAGATGACAAAAGAAAAACGCTCTTTGATTTAATGGATACTTATATCCGTAACGCTAAAACAAGGCAGGCTTATGCTGCCCGGTAATAAAAGCAGGATGAAGTTTACAAATTACTATCTTTATACCCGTGAGCGCCCAGAACGTAAAGATATTAAAATGAAATGGATTGAACAGGTTTTTGAATTTCCCGAACATGAACAAATCCAAAGCGATGGACGTAAAAGAAAATGGGGCTTTATATAAGAAGTTAACAAATATTTGCGCATTATTGTATTGGAGGATGAACAAACGATTCACAATGCCTTTTTTGACAGGAACTTTAAAAAATAAAACAATGCAGATTACATATTTTAAAGATACAGACACTTTGCTGGTTAATTTCAATAACAATGAAATTGCTGAAACAAAGGATTTAAACGAAAATGTGCTGATCGAGACCGACAAAAGCGGTAACGTGGTGAGCATGACAATAGAACATGCAAAACAGCAAACCGAAATTACCAGCTTTTCGTTTAACCAGGTAGAAAACCGGCAGACCATATAAAAACCCCGCATGCCTGCATGGCTTATTTTGTTTTATCAATGGTAGTCCGAGCTACAAGCACGAACCAGCCATTTGTTTTATTTTTGTATGCCCGGACTAGCAGGAGGGATATAATTGATACCTATTTAAGAGACTACAAAACCATGCAAGCTTACCCGGCTTAATAGCATGTTGTACCAAATGCTACACAAAACAATGAGCGCAGCAAATGCTGACGCTCTGTTTTTGTTTTTTTATTTTATTCTACGCTTAGTTGGGGATTTTTTTATTCACTAAAAGCGAAGTATATTTGCGTAAACAGCTATTTAAAGCGTTTTTTGTAGCGTATAATGTATTGATCATGGATACTTTTGGTAAAAAACTTAGAGAATGCAGAGAAACTAAAAACTATTCCCAAGCCAGGCTTGCTAAAGAAGTTGGGGTGCACCATTCTATTATCGGGAGATTTCCATAAAAAAATTAATTCAAACTCTTTAGTTGCAAATCTAACATTTTAGTTTGAATTATAAAATCTTTAGGATTTTTTTCTGACGAATATGTGTGATATATTTGTATTTATTACAACTAAATAGTTTAATACACAACGAAATGACTTTTGGGAAAAAATTAGCAGAACAGCGGAAAAGGCAAAATCTTTCACAAGACGAATTGGCTAAAATGGTTGGTATACATGCAAATGTATTGGGAAGATACGAAAGGGATTTAGCAAATCCATCAGTTGAGACGGCTACTAAATTGGCTGAAGCTTTAGAAGTCTCTCTTGACTATTTAGTTGGTAAAACCGATTTGGAAATGGATAAATCTATCAGGGATAAAATCTTAACTATCCAAAAGCTGCCAGATGAAGAAAGAGAACATATTGTGTTTACTTTAGATGCCCTTTTGAGGGATGCAAAAACGCGTTCAGCTTATGGGATTATTCGCTAAAATTAAAGAAGATGATACGAACTGTAGTTAAAACAAATAACAATACCCTTTCATTTCCTATACCTGATGAGTATATTGGAAAAGAGCTGGAGGTAATCGCTTTTACAAGGGATGAAGGTTTCGAAGGAAACAAAGCAAAAAAGAAAGTGTCTTTTACGGTGCTTCACACAGATATAAAAAATTATAAATTCAACAGGGATGAAGCAAACCAGCGGTAAACATTTTCTTGACACAAATATTATTATCTACGCACATTCTGATGTGGAACCGAAAAAGCAAAAAATTGCACAAAGGATTATTTCTGAAAACGAGACAACAATAAGTACCCAAGTTTTACAAGAAGCTGCTAATACATTGACCAGGAAGTTCAAACATACTTGGAAAGAGATATCTAAAGTCCTTGAAGAAGCGGCAACAAATAACGTTCTGCATACGAATAAAAATGATACAATATTGGCAGCTTGTAATATTGCTGATAGGTACGGTTTCTCATTCTACGACAGCTTAATCATTGCCGCAGCCCTTGAATGCGGTTGCAGCACCCTTTATTCGGAGGATATGCAAGACGAACAGGTTATTGAAAACAGCCTTATCATTGTAAATCCTTTTAATTGAATTAGCCTAAAACCAATCCCAACGGTGTGATTTCTTAAATTTAGCTGCTGGTTCTGCTTCGGAGTTTTCAAATAATTTCCTGTCGCTTGCTTTTTGCTTTTGTTTCTGCGAACGCATCTGCAAACGCTTAAACCAGCTTGGCACTAGTGAATGGCTATTTTTATGGCTCCGGCTCATGATCCGGCAAAGTTAATATTTCGCCTTGGTATAAAAAAACCTACATTCCTGCAAGGCTTATTTCGTTTTATCAATGGTAGTCCGAGCTACAAGCTCGAACCAGCCATTTGTTTTATTTTTGTATGCCCGGACTAGCAGGAGCACAAGCGGATGCTTGCGCTAATTGCGGGAGAAATATTATTGATACCTATTTAAGAGACTACAACCAGGCAAGCTTACCCGGCTTAATAGCATGTAGCAAATGCTACACAAATCAATGAGCGTAGCAAATGCTGACGCTCAGTTTTCGTTTTTTTATTTTATTCTACGCTTAGTTGGGGAGTATTATTTTTTTATAAGTCGCGTTATATGGTTTATATATTACATTGTTAACATGTTTATATTTTCGCGGAGCTTCTTTAACTAAAAGACTTTTGCAAAGAAGATTGTTTGTGCATTCGTTGTTTTCATAAAACGCAAGCAAATAATCATTAAATACGAAAAAACCTACCAATTCTTCAAAATCATAGTAATAATTCGAAGATAATGTAATCTCACAATAATTTTTATGATTAAAAGTAATTGTTATAACATTTTGCAACTCCTTACTTCTTGGAAGAGAATCAATTATTGAAATAAAAGAACGTAACTCTAATTCAAAAGTATTATTAATTACCAAGTCATTTAAACGTATTGTATCAGTGGCTTGTTTAACATAATCACTATCATTGATTCTTTTTGAACCAATGGTACTGACTAGAATAATTCCAAATAAAAGTAATAATAATGTGGACTTCATTTTTGCAGTTAAAACTTATTTAGAAAATCTCCATATGAATTCATTTTTCCCTCAGAACTAGACCCATATCCATTATATTGATATAATCCTCTATTTTCTTTCTCAAAAACAAAATGAGGTATCTTTATGCCTTTCATTTTATAATAACTCTTATCTCCAGGGGACGCTCCAAATTTTCCATTAATTCTTGCATGACTATGTATGTCAAATTTAATAGCTTTTTCTGCATAACCATGTGAATATATTCCAGGAGCTACGTAATCTACATTAAAAGTTGATAAAGAATATTTGCCATTATTTAAACCTATCATTGACCATTCTACATTACTAGAAGTAGAAACAAAATCAAAGGTTTTAAACATCTCAATTTTATTTGTGCTTACAGCAGAATGCATTCCATATCCCTCTTGGCTCACTCCCTGTTTTTCCAAACTTGGCATTATACTCAAATCATTTATCTCTATTTTTTTTGTCATATTGCTATTGTAAAGGAAATCTTTGGTCACTCCGCCTTCATTACTAATTTTATTAATCTCTCCATTAGATGATACTTGGTATCCATCATCCAAACCACCATCCGGGTCAATACTACTAATTGGATTATTGCCCATACTTAAATAAGGGCTATAATACTGAGCATATGGGTCCATTGTAGTCCACCTGCCAATTTTGGCATCAAACATCCGGGCCTCGAAGCTGTTGTACCCGGTCTCCTCTGTCTCGTCTTCAGCAAATTGTCCCTGGTAGCCATATCTATACATATCTCCATCTACCTTCATTTCTCAATGCATGTATTTTATGCCTTCGGTACAATTGCGGCAAATATCAAACTGGCTGCGGTTCTTTAATATCGTTTTTTTAAACTGAATGGCATTTTTACTTGTCCACATTTGTTGTATGTCCGAATTTTTAATATTTCCGTAAGTGTAACGGGCATCCTTGTCAAAGCAACAGGGCAATAATGCTCCGTCAACAGTGATAACCGGGTTCTGCCAACTGCGCCAACATTTATTCTTTAATTTGCCTTTTAGTTGATATTGCCCATTTTCATTTTTTTGATAGCGTGTATATTTCGGTATGGAAGTTAGCATGTTATTGTTTTGTTCCGGATCATACACCTGTGGTGCTTTGATGGATACCTTATCTACTCCCAATTGCCTGCCCAATTGCTTTACCTCTTTTACCTGATGCTCATTGTGCCTGAAAACCAGAAATTGTAAATATATAACGGGTTGTTTTTTCCGCTGACTTTTTTTCGCGGCAACCAGGTTTTGAATGCCTTCAATAACTTTGCTATAACTACCACCAATTCGGTATTTCGCATACGATTTCTGGTCTGTTCCGTCTAACGAGACAATAATACGATTGAGCCCGCTTTTTACGAGCTTATCACAATTTTTAGGCGACAAAAACTGGGCGTTGGTAGAGGTGATGGAATAAATGCGCATTCGCTTAAGATAAGCAATCATCTCAAATATATGCGGATTTAAAAATGGCTCGCCCTGAAAATAAAGGGTGGCTGATAATAAATGGTTTTTGAGCTCATTAACACATTTGGTAAATAACGACCAGGATATATTCCCCCGTCGTCTAATCAGCGAACCATTACCTGACGGACACTCCGGACAAGCCAGGTTGCAAACCGAAGTAGGCTCAATGGCAATGCTCGCAGGAAGTCCCCATTGCAAGGGTCGTCTAAAAAATACTGACACGCCATATGAGATTTTTAATTTCACCAGATTCAACAATTTTTGTAAGGTAATGTATCCCCATACATATCTTATTTCGGTAATAAGATAGTTTAAACAGGCCATCCGATCAGAATATCTGTCAACCGAATTTTCGATGGTGTAGTTTGTTTTCCTGAATGAATCGTCCTTGCTATACACCATCTGTTGAACCTGCATTTCCGTATTTTTTTAAATGCTTGTATTGTCGAGAATATCAAATAATTCATCCAAATCGGGTGTGAGGATGATTTCAGTACGACGATTTATTCGTCGTGCTTCATCCGTTTTACGCGGGTCTAATGGCAGGTATTCACCGCGTCCGGCGACTGTCAGGCGTTGCGGATCAATGGTTGAATTTTCCAGTAAAATGCGCACAATAGAAGTCGCGCGCAGGACACTTAAATCCCAGTTATCCTTCATACGTTCACTCTCAATAACCGGCACATCATCGGTATGGCCTTCAATCATTATATTGATATCCGGATTTTGTTCCAATACGCCGGACAGGCTCTTTAATGCCCTTACTCCATTGGCATCAACCACTGTGCTGCCCGATCCAAACAGTAGTTTTTCCTCCAGTGAAACATATACTTTACCATTTTTTTGCGTAACGGATAACCCCTGATCCTGAAAGCCCAGTAATGCCTGTTGAACCTTTTGTTTTAGCGCATTTACAGCTGAATCCTTACGACTGAGTATATGCTCCAGTTCCAACAGGCGTGCATTGCGTTTTTCCAATTCGTATTGCAGGTTATCAAGTCTTTTCTTTTTTTCATCCAACTGCCCGGCCAGTTGCATCAGCTCATCTTCCCGTTGTTGCAAATCATCCTGTGATGCCTGTATTTGATTTAACAAACGCTTGGTTTCCCGCGCTGATCCTTTTAACAGTGTTTCCTGTGTTTCCTGTATGGCCTCATATTCCTGCATTAATTGATTATAGCGGTCTTCCAAATCTGCAAGTTCCCTGTGCATAGACAGGGTATCTTTGGCAAGTTTATCCAGGATGCCCGATGTCCTGTTCTTATAATCTTTCAGTTCGGTATTTTCAACAGAAAGCTCTTCATTTTTCTTTTTCAGGAACTCCCTTTCTTCCACGCAACGTTCTTTTTCCTGTTGTAACTCCGTAAATTTCGATGCCGGTACACATGAAACAATCGCTGATAAAATAAAAATAAATGGAATAATGTTATTCTTCATCCTGGCTGATTTTAGTTTATTATAAGAACCCATCCATTTAAAAATTAGTATGACTTCCAATTTACCATACCGATGGTTCCTTCAAAATTAAAAAATACCATGCATCATAATCAGGTAATCAAGATAATTTCTAAATAATTATGCACAATAATAAGATAAGAAAGTGCTACATTTGCTAATATTATACTGATTATCGAAAGCACAACACATGACCAGCGCAAAAAACAACCTGCTCAATAGTATCCGGACACCCGATGATCTGAAAAAATATTCGTATGAAGATTTATTGCAGGTATGCGGTGAAATTCGTAGTTTTTTAATCGATATACTGTCATCCAATCCGGGACATTTTGGGGCCAGTCTTGGTGTGGTTGAGCTAACGGTAGCTTTACATTATGTATTTCAAACCCCACATGATAAAATTATTTGGGATGTCGGCCATCAGGCATACAGCCATAAGATACTCACCGGTCGGCGCGATGTTTTTCATACCAACCGTAAATATGGCGGCATCAGTGGTTTTCCGAAGATGAGCGAAAGTGAATTTGATGCTTTTGGGGTGGGGCATTCGTCAACCTCCATATCGGCAGCACTGGGCATTGCCAATGCCGGTAAAATCAATCATGACAATCGCAAGGTTATTGCTGTTATTGGAGATGGCTCACTTACCGGCGGATTGGCTTTTGAAGGACTCAATAATGCCGGTTCACAGAATACCGATTTACTGGTAATACTGAATGATAACAATATGGCCATTGATCCCAATGTAGGTGCTTTGAACGAATATTTGGTGGACATTACCACGTCCCGGACTTATAATAAGTTTAAATCTGATATGTGGCATTTATTTGGCAAAATTGAAAAAGTAGCCCCACATGCCCGCTCCCACGCCCGAAAATTGGAAAATGCCGTTAAATCGGTACTGCTGAAGCAAAGTAATTTATTTGAATCGTTAAATTTCAGGTATTTTGGCCCGGTTGATGGCCATGATGTTACACACCTGGCCAAGCTGCTGGAAGACCTTAAAGACATACCAGGACCCAAGCTGCTGCATGTACTAACCAAGAAAGGCAAAGGATTTAAACAGGCTGAATTATTCCAGACGGCCTTCCATGCACCCGGAAAATTTGATAAATATACCGGCGAGATATTAAAGGTTAAAACCAACGATCCCGAACCGGCCAGATTCCAGGATGTATTTGGGCATACCCTGCTTGAACTGGCCCGTCAACATGAAAAAATAGTTGGTATCACCCCTGCTATGCCCACCGGCTGCTCATTAAAAATATTGATGGACGCCCTTCCCGAGAGAGCATTTGATGTGGGTATTGCCGAACAGCATGCCGTTACCTTCTCAGCCGGTCTGGCCACACAAGGTATACTACCCTTCTGCAATATCTATTCATCATTTATGCAACGTGCTTTTGATCAGGTTATCCACGATGTGGCCCTGCAAAATCTGAATGTTGTTTTTTGCCTGGACCGTGCCGGATTGGTGGGTGATGACGGAGCAACCCATCATGGTGCTTTTGACCTGGCATACATGCGACTCATCCCCGGCATAACCATAGCATCACCGCTGAACGAAAAAGAATTGAGAAACATGATGTACACCGCTCAGTGTTCCAATAAAGGCCCGTTTGTAATTCGATATCCAAGAGGCAGGGGTGTACTCAAAAGCTGGCAACAACCTTTCGAAGAAATACCCGTTGGCAAAGGCCGAAAACTCACTGACGGACATGACATTGCCATATTAAGTATTGGTGCAATTGGCAATATTGCAGCCCGGGCCATTCATAAACTCAATAAAAATCATTTTAGTGTAGCCCATTTCGATATGCGCTTTGCCAAACCGCTTGATGAAGAACTACTGCACCAGGTTTTCGCCAAATATAAATATGTTGTAACCATTGAAGATGGAACCGTTGTAGGTGGTTTTGGCAGTGCCGTTGTTGAGTTTATGGTTGAAAACGGTTACCAGAGCACCCTTAAAAGAATGGGTATACCTGATCGGTTTGTAGACCACGGTAGTCCTGAACAATTAAGGCAGGAATGCGGTTTAGATGAAGACAGCATTTATAAAGAAGTTAAAAAACTGCTGGTCCCCAAAGTGCTGTCAAGTGTAGGCTGATCGAATCTTCAACATCATTCACCATTTTATTTCTGTTTTTCAGGATGAAAAAATGATACGATCACTATTTTCACTTCAACCCGCGGCCTGTTAAAGCGTTAATATATCGTTTTCCTTACTTTCTATCAGCTCATCTACTTTCTTTGAGAACTTGTTGGTAATTTCCTGCACTTTATCTTCAGCTTCTTTCACAATGTCTTCGGCTGCACCATCTTTTTGAAGGTTTTTCAATTCGTCATTGGCTTCTTTGCGGGCAGTACGAATACTAACTTTGGTATTCTCACCACTTGATTTTACATATTTAACCAATTCCTTTCTGCGTTCCTCGGTTAAAGGGGGTAACACAATACGAATAATTTCCCCGTTATTAACAGGTGTTATACCCAATTTTGAGGCCAGAATAGCTTTTTCAATAGGTTCAATCATGCCTTTTTCCCAGGGCTGAATAGCAATGGTTCGTGCATCCGGTGTATTGATGTTGGATACTTGTGAAAGCGGAGTATTTACACCGTAATACTCAACGGTAATGCCATTCAGCATAGACGGATTGGCTTTACCGGCACGCATTTTGGCCAGTTCATCAATCAAATGATCAACAGCCTTATCCATTTTTTCCTGAGCAATTTCAATGCTCATTTGTAATTCTTCTTCCATTTCGGGTATGTTTATCTGATTACAAATTTAAAAAAATATGCATTTATCAAGACTGCTATTTAATATTTTGGTTATTAACTAATGAATAATCGTCCCGATTGGTTCGCCCTGAAGTACTTTTTTCAGGTTTCCTTTGGTATTCATGTCAAAAACCATAATGGGGAGGTTGTTTTCTTTACACATAGTAAATGCGGTTAAATCCATTACTTTCAAACCTTTTTCATAAACCGCATCGAATGTAATCTCATCAAATTTGGTGGCATTTGTATCTTTTTCCGGATCGGCCGTATATACGCCATCAACACGTGTTCCTTTTAAAAGGATATCGGCCTGCATTTCAACGGCTCTTAAGGCTGAAGCAGTATCAGTAGTGAAATAGGGATTCCCTGTTCCGGCAGAAAAAATAACCACTTCCGACCTGGCAAAGGCATCTTCCATAGGCTTGGGTGCATAACGTTCGGCAACAGGCTCCATATTAAAGGCAGTCATCAAACGTGTAGGTACATCCATACTTTCCAGAGCCGATTGCAGGGCCAGACCATTGATTACGGTAGCTAACATACCCATATAATCGCCTTTTATACGGTCGTATCCGGCACTTACACCTTTTAATCCACGAAATATATTTCCTCCCCCAAAAACAACGCCAATTTTGGCGCCTGATTGGGATGCTTCTTTAATCTGTTCAGCATATTCATGCAACCGGTTGGCATCAATACCATAATTACTTTCGCCCATTAGGGCCTCGCCACTTAATTTAAGTAAAACCCGTTTATATTTCATAACCGCCTATCAAAATATTAGTCGTAATAAGTATATGTGTTCAAATATAGTTTTTCCGAACTATTTATCAGCCGAATAAATCAAAAAAAGGGATCAATTTGTAACATGATCCCTTCATAATTCAATACCTTTTATATTTTATTAAGCAAGACTGTACCTTTTGAATTCGGATACGTTTAAGTCCTTATCAATACTTTGCAAATACTTTTGCACCGATGTTTTGCTTTCTTTAATAAAATCCTGGTTTAACAGGGTACGTTCTTTAAAGAATTTCTGCAGTTTACCTTCGGCAATTTTTTCAATGATATTCTCCGGCTTACCTTCCTGACGTGCCTGATCGCGACCGATTTCTTTTTCTTTTTCAATTTCTTCAGCAGGAACACCTTCTTTGTCAATGGCCACCGGGTCCATGGCTGCCACCTGCATGGCCATATCTTTTCCGATTTGTACATCCACGTTTTTACTCAATCCAACCAATGATGCAATTTTATTGCCCGGGTGAATATATGCTGTTACAAAGGGTGAATCAATACTTTCGTAATAGGCCAATTGAAGTTTTTCGCCAATTTTCCCAATCTGATCCGTAATGTTATCAGCAATCGACTTGCCGTTGAGATTACATTGCGCCAAAGCATCCAAATCTTTCGGATTTTCGTTAATCGCCACCTCCAAAATAGCATTTGCAAAATTGAGGAAGTCCTCATTTTTGGCCACAAAATCGGTCTCACAGTTTAACACAATCAGTGCACCATGTGTTCCATCCTCATTAACTTTAGCCAATGCCGCTCCTTCACTTGCTTCCCGGTCAGCACGTTTATTGGCTAATGATTGTCCTTTCTTACGAATTGCTTCAACAGCTTTGTCAAAATCCCCATCGGCTTCCACAAGGGCTTTTTTACAGTCCATCATACCTGCACCGGTATATTGGCGAAGTTTATTTACATCAGAAGCAGTTATTTGAGCCATGACTTATAAGTAATTTTTTTATTAATATTTTATTTTTCATTGTCTGATTCTTCGGTATCATCAGAAGTAGTGGAAGCGACTTCATCATCATCGTCATCGTCACTACTTTCATACTTTTTGGCCTGAGAAGCAGCTTTTCGGGCCCTTGCTTTTTTAGCTTCTTTAGCGTCGGTATCTTCTTCCGTCTCTTCTTCTCCTTCTTCATCATCAGAAGGTGTACCTGCTTTTTTCTGTTCGGTGTCTTTTTCGCGTTGCATTTTACGATCGTCCAGTCCTTCTTTGATGGATTGGGTTACAATTTCAATTAACAAGGCTATTGATTTGGATGCATCGTCATTTGCAGGTATTGGAAAATCGATATTCACCGGATTTGAGTTGGTATCAACCAATCCAAAAACCGGGATATTTAAGCGATTGGCTTCTTTAACCGCAATATATTCTTTGGTTACATCAACCACAAAAAGGGCTGCTGGTAAACGTGTAAGATCAGCAATACTACCCAGGTTTTTGTCCAGTTTATCCCGTTGACGCTGGATTTGCAGTTTTTCCCTCTTGGAGAGGTTATCAAATGTTCCATCTTTGGACATTTTATCAATGGAAGTCATTTTTTTAATGGCCTTACGAATGGTGGGAAAATTAGTTAACATCCCGCCCGGCCAGCGTTCCGTAACGTAAGGCATGTTCACAGCCTTCACTTTCTCAGCGACAATGTCTTTGGCCTGTTTCTTGGTAGCCACAAAAAGAATTCTGCGCCCGCCGGCAGCAATTTGCTTCATTGCGTTGCATGCTTCTTCAAGTTTGGCCTCGGTTTTTTGCAGGTCAATAATGTGAATTCCGTTTTTCTCCATAAAAATATAAGGAGCCATTTGCGGATTCCACTTTCTTTTCAGGTGTCCGAAATGTACACCTGCCTCTAATAGTTCATCGAAATTTGTTCTGGGCATATTGTTTTGTTTACATTCTTATTTAGCAATGGATGAGTAGCCCTTGTATTCAGGAGTCTGATCCATTTAGATACTAAACAAAAATTTGGTTTAACGCTTACTAAATTGAAATCTTTTGCGTGCTTTTGGTCTGCCGGGTTTTTTACGTTCTACCTCACGGGGATCGCGTGTGAGCAGGCCGGCTGATTTTAACACCGTTCGTTTTTCTTCATCAACCTTAATAATGGCTCTGGCTATGGCTAAACGAAGTGCTTCGGCTTGTCCTTTATCTCCACCACCCGAAAGGTTGGCTTTGATATCAAATTGATTCTCCATTTCGGCAAGCAAGAACGGCTGGTTTACAATGTATTGTAATTGCTGCAGACCGAAATATTCTTTCAAATCAACATTGTTTATGGTTATGTTGCCTTTGCCTTCACGCAGATGAACACGGGCAACGGCTGATTTTCTTCTTCCTAAAGTATTTATCGCTTCCATATATTATTTGATGGTATTTAAATCCAATTGTTTTGGCTGTTGTGCTTCATGTGGATGCTGATCACCCGAGTATACATGAAGATTTTTGGCTATTTGATTGCCCAGTCTATTTTTGGGTAGCATCCCTTTTACAGCACGTTCAATAAGACGTTCAGGGAATTTTCTGTGAATTTCTTCAGGTGTGTCAATTCGTTGACCGCCCGGATAGCCCGTATGACGGACATATTCCTTTTGCGTCCATTTTTTACCTGTGAGTCTTACCTTATCGGCATTCAGAACGATTACATGGTCGCCGCAATCGATATGAGGTGAAAAATAGGTTTTATTTTTGCCTCTGACTATTTTTGCAACATGAGAGCTAAGCCTTCCCAGAGACTGATTAGTAGCATCAACTACGTACCAGTTTTTATTAACGCTGGACTTATTAGCCGATATGGTTTTGTAACTTAAAGTGTCCACTTCGTTTTATCTTTTTTAATTAACAATCAGATACTTAAACTAATCTCTTTGAATTAATGGACTGCAAAAATACAATTATATTTTGATAATGCAATAAAATTGAATGATTTCAAATTCGATCATTTCCCTTTTCGCCAGCGCCTGAATAAACGTTTGGTTGATTTTTGCGCACCGGGGACGGGTATTTTTCCGCTTTTGGCCATTTTAATGTCTTCCATTGTAAAAAAAGCATCCGGGGTTGTTTCTCTGATCAGGGCCATGACTTTATCAGCGTTATTGCGGCGCACAATGGAATAAACCACATGTACTTTGGCTTTGCTTCCTTCTGCTTTCATAGCTGTTGTGCCAAACCCTGCCGCATTTAACCGTGTCATAAGCTCTCTGTGATCGGAGGTAACAATGATTCGGAAAATAATATCTCCTACTGCCAATTTTTCTTCGATAATCAGTCCTACGTAATTACCCATTGCAAATCCGCCTGCATAGGCTATGTAACATACCCAGTTGTTCAGGTTTTGCATGATATTGGTAACTGCCAGTACCCATATAAGGATTTCAAAAAATCCCATAATGGGTGCAAAATACCTTCGCCCGCGTGATATAAAAATAATACGTAAGGTACCGATACTCACATCTGCCACCCGGGCCAGGAAAATAAGAAAGGGAAGAATACCGTATATATAAACCTCAGAGCTGGTATCAAACATATTGTATGGAATTGTGTATCATATAAAAATGTACAATTACATTAAAGAAATTATTAATATAATTTTTTAAAACGATTAAATCACATTTTGTTAAAAATACGATTTTAATGACCGGAATACATACGATTGTATTAATTTAATTTTACATATTTGTTGATTTTTTACATGGGCATGTTATCAAAAGAATTACACCGGAAAATATATATAGCAGGACTTATACTTATTGTTGTTTCGCTGCCATTATCGCGTTTCGGATTAAGCGTAGGCCAATTGTTATTGGCTGTAAACTGGCTGCTGGAAGGCGAATTCAAAAATAAATTCAGCAAACTCAAACAACACCAATATAGCCTGGCCATTTTCATTTCTATATATTTGGTGTATCTACTCGGGTTAATAAATACTGAAAATATAAAAGCCGGCATTGTTGATTTGCGTATTAAACTCCCCTTATTGGCCCTACCACTGATTATCGGAACATCAGCACCCATAAAAAATATACAATTTAAAAATGTGTTATACTTTTTTATTGCGGCTGTTTTTGCAGGAACCGTTGCCAGTATGATCCGTTATGCCAATTTTTATAATGTTGAAGCCTTTGATACGCGTGATTTATCGGTGTTTATAAGTCATATCCGGTTTTCATTACTCATAAACATGGCCATTTTTACAGCTACATATTTTTTAATTTACCAGCGAAACAAAATGAACCCATCGGAAAAATGGGCCTTGGCAGTGGTCGGAATATGGTTTATAATATTCCTGGGAATAATGCATACATTAACCGGTATTGTCGTTTTTGTGGTGGTTTCAACATCTATTGGCGTAGGAAGGTTGGTTCTGAATAAAAAAATAAGATGGGTTGGCATCTCATTGGCCATAATAATTGCCCTCGTTCTGTTTTTGTATATCCATTCAATTGCCCGTTTGCTTCGGCAACCGGCTGAAGGATTTTCACAATTAAAAACCGAAAGTATCCAAGGAAATACTTATTACAACGATACATCCCAAACATTCGTTGAAAACAATCATTATATCTGGGTACACATTGCTGAAACTGAACTTATGGAAGAATGGAACGAACGAAGCAATATTGATTACAATGAACATGACAAGCGCAACCAGGCCATCAAGCATACCCTGATCCGCTACCTTACCTCGAAAGAATTAACCAAAGATTCTGTAGGCGTATGGTCATTAAACAAACAGGATATCAAAAATATAGAAGGCGGCATGTCCAATTATCTGTTTGATAAAAGATCCGGGATATTCAAAAGAATTTACCAACTTTTTTGGGAGATTGATATCTATGAAAAAGGAGGTAATGCAAGTGGCCATTCATTATTGCAGCGTATTGAATTCTTAAAAATAGCTTTCTACATTATTGATGAACATTTCTGGTGGGGTGTAGGAACCGGTGATGTTCATGAGGCTTTTAGTAATGCTTATCAACAAACGGATACAACCCTTAAAAAGGCCTATTGGCACAGTGCCCATAATCAATATGTAACCTCATTGCTGGTATTCGGAATTTTTGGTTGTACCTGGATATGGTTTGCATTTTTTTACCCCCTGTTTGCCAGGAACATCCACAAAGATCAACTGGCTCAGGTTTTTATAATGATTGTATTATTGTCAATGATTAATGAAGATACCCTTGAAACCCATATTGGTGTGTCATTCGTAGCCTTCTTTTATGCCTTTTTTATTTTCCGTGAGAAAATCAACTATCCTGAACATGACACGACTTCCTGATTCATTCTACCAACGTGATGTATTGGAAGTAGCCCCGGAGTTATTGGGTAAACGAATCGTTCATAACATCAGTAAGCCGCAGCAGGAATATATGATAACCGAAGTAGAGGCTTATCGGGGCGAAGAAGACCTGGCTTGCCATGCCAGCAAAGGACGAACCAAACGGACAGAAATAATGTATCACCAAGGGGGCTTTGTATACGTTTATTTAATATACGGTATGTACTGGATGATGAATATTGTTACCGGTGATAAGGGAAACCCACAGGCAGTACTTATCAGAGGGGTAAAAGGAATTTCAGGACCCGGACGATTGGGAAAGGTATTACAATTGGATAAAAGTTATTATGGCGAACATTTGGTTACCTCACCCAGAATTTGGCTGGCAACGGCTGATGATTGCCCGGATTATCGGGTTACACCACGAATCAATATCGATTCAGCTGGTGTACCCTGGATAAACAAGCCCTGGCGATATATACTTAACAATATTTAACGGCTTCATCTTTATTTGCATTTTAAATTTACACAAAAAATCTCGTTATTTGGAAATTAGGTAATGTATTTCAAAATGGTTATTAAAAGATTTTCCTCTATTTAGGGACTATTTCAATCTTCAATGTAAAAAACACGCGATGAAAAAATTCAATCTGGTTAACTCACTTGTTGGATGGCTGACATTCCTGATTGCCGCCTTTGTATATTTAATGACTATTGAACCAACTACCAGTTTTTGGGATTGCGGTGAATTCATCGCTTCAGCTTTTAAACTGCAGGTTGGCCATCCCCCCGGCGCACCATTTTTTATGATCTTAGGCCGCTTCTTTACTTTGTTTGCCGGCGGAGACGTTGAAATGGTTCCAAAAACCATCAATGCCCTTTCGGCCCTGGCCAGTGCTTTTACAATTTTATTTTTATTCTGGACCATTACACATTTGGCCGGTAAACTAATTGTGAAAAATCATAAAGCTACCAACGGACAGATATTGGCCATTATCGGTAGCGGATTGGTTGGTGCACTTGCTTATACTTTTTCCGACACTTTTTGGTTTTCAGCGGTAGAAGGGGAAGTTTATGCCAGTTCATCGTTGTTCACAGCCCTTGTATTCTGGGCCATTCTTAAATGGGAAAACAATGCCGGCAAACCACATGCCAATAAATGGTTGATCCTTATTGCCTACCTTATCGGGTTATCCATCGGTGTTCACTTATTAAACCTGTTGGCTATACCTGCCATTGTGCTTGTATATTATTTTAAAAAATATAAGCCCGGTCGTAAAGGGGTGTTCGCTGCCCTGGCCATTTCAGGGATATTATTGGTTTTTATCATGTATGGTATAATTCAGGGATTGATTAAAATGGCATCCAAATTTGAACTCTTATTTGTGAATGGTTTGGGCTTGCCTTTTAATTCAGGTGCCTGGCTATTTCTGTTGCTGCTGACAGGGTTCATCATTTATGGGATTTATTTAACCCACAAGCCTAAAGAAGACCGCCATTTAAATACCATAATTTATTCATCTGCATTTATTTTGATGGGTTTACCCATGGTTGGTGACGGGGCATTTACCTTTTTGCTGGTAACTGCCGGTTTGGTTTCATTCATATATTTTTATGCTTACAAGGAACATGCGCTTATGAACACCATATTGATTTCGTTTGCGGTGATCCTTATCGGTTATTCCTCTTATGCGGCTATTATTATACGCTCCAATGCCAATCCTCCCATGGACCAGAATAATCCGGAGAATGTATTCTCATTGATTAAATACCTAAACCGCGATCAGTATGGCGAACATCCAATATTCACCGGACATTATTACAATGCTCCCGTTGAAGAATATGTTCAGGGCAGTCCGCAATACACACCAAAGAACGGAAAATACGAAATTACCGATTACAAAACGGACATTGAATATGACGATCAGTTCAAAACACTGTTTCCACGAATGTACAGTCCCGATCCGCAACATATTGAGGCGTATAAAGCCTGGGGTGATATAGAAGGACTCCCTGTACGCATAACCGGGCCAGACGGACAACAGAAAACGGTACAAAAACCTACCTTTAGCGAAAACATCCGCTTTTTTATAAAATACCAGGTAGGTTATATGTACCTGCGCTACTTTTTATGGAATTTTTCCGGACGACAAAACGATATTCAGGGACACATGAAAACGGATGTGCTGAAAGGCAATTGGCTATCGGGTATCCCTTTTATTGACAATCCACGACTGGGTAACCAGGAAAAACTTCCCGATTCATTAAAAAACAACCCGGCACGAAATCAATATTATATGTTGCCGTTGCTGCTGGGACTGATAGGTTTGTTTTATATGTACCGAAAAAGTAAGCTTGATTTCTGGATTGTATTCACACTATTTATACTTACCGGATTGGCCATTGTGATATACCTCAACCAAACTCCGTTTCAGCCAAGAGAGAGAGACTATGCCTATGCCGGATCATTTTATGCCTTTAGCATCTTTATCGGATTGGGTGTATTGGGAATATGGGAGTTGTTATCTAAAAAATTAAACGGCTCAGCAAGTGCTGTGGCAACTACATTATTATGTTTACTGGCCGTACCCACGATTATGGCCAAAGAAAATTGGGATGATCACGACCGCTCCGGACGTTATACAGCCCGTGATTTTGCCTATAATTATCTGAATTCGTGCAAAGAAAATGGTATATTAATGACCAATGGTGATAACGATACATTCCCGCTATGGTATGTCCAGGAAGTGGAAGGTGTACGAACCGATGTACGGGTGATGAACCTGAGCTATCTTGGTACCAGCTGGTATATCGATCAAATGAAACGTAAAGCCTATCAATCGGATCCCGTCCCATTCTCACTAACATCCGATCAATACATCCAGGGAACACGGGATATAGTATATCTGGTACAACGCACAAAGGGGGCTGCCGAGCTCAAAGATGCCATTGACTGGGTTGCCAGCGACGATGCACGCACCAAGCAATTACCAGGCTATAGAGAGAAGCTGGACCACCTGCCCTCCAAAAATTTTAAATTGACCATCGATAAAGAACACTTTACCAGTACCGGAACGCTTGATTCCGTATATTATCCGGAAATTGTTGATCAAATGAACTGGAAAATCAATCGTCAGTATCTCACCAAAAATCATCTAATGATACTTGATTTGCTGGCCGACAATCAATGGGAAAGACCCGTGTATTATGCCATAACCGTATCTGATCAGAATTACCTGAATATGGAAAAATATTTTCTGTCTACCGGACTGGCCTACCAGGTAGTGCCCGTTGAATCGAAAGGAGAACGTGGACAAAAAGGCGGTGTGAACACCAATGAAATGTATCATAACTTAATGCATGTATACAAATGGGGTAACATTCAGGATTCTACTGTATACCTGAATGAGAATAACCGGCGTATGATTACCAATTTCCGCAACAGTTTCAGTCGGCTCGCAGGGCAATTAGTTGAAGAAAATAAACCAGATTCTGCACATAAGGTGCTGGACAAATGCATTGAATTAATGCCCCATGAACGCATCCCCTACAGCTATTTCAGTCTGACTATGGCCGAATCCTACTTCAGAATCAACCAGGCGGATAAAGGTATTGATATACTTACCAAAGCGCATCAAAAGGCATATCAGGAAATGGATTATTACCTTAATCTGCCGCCGAAAATTTCTGACAAGCTGGAAGAGGAGAAAAACCTGGCATTATATGTATTGCGCGGCACCATGCAGCTGGCACGACAGTTTGGCCAAAAAGAAATGGCTACGCAATTCGATGCAAATATCCAGGATCTGGTAATGAAGACCAATTTTAATGTGCAATGATAGCCGCTAAAACACCGGGCATTGTTAAAAAACTGTATTATTCGTTATACTGGAATTTATCCAGGCAAAACCAGGGTATATACCTGACTTTTGATGACGGGCCAACACCGGAGATAACAGAAAAAACCCTTGATTTATTGGAAAAATACGGGGCCAAAGCTACCTTCTTTTGTATTGGACGTAATGTGGAACGATACCCCGATATCTATCAGCAAATTTTAAATTACGGCCATGTTACAGGCAACCATACATACAGCCATTTAAAAGGTTGGCAGACATCCAATGATGAATATTTTAAGGATATTGAATTGGCAAAAATGTTTATCCCTTCAAACCTCTTCAGGCCACCTTATGGTAAAATCAGACGTTCACAGCTCAAGTACCTGCGTAATGAATACAAAATTATCATGTGGGATGTGATGAGTTATGACTTCAGCCAAAAGGTTACAAATGATCAATGCAGGAATTTCGTCATCAAACATACCAAACCGGGCAGCATTGTGGTTTTTCATGACTCGGTAAAAGCCGCTGATAACATGTTGTTTGCGTTAGAGCATTTGTTGGAATATTTTACGGATAAGGGGTTTGCATTTAAAGCCATTCCAATATTACAGCGGTATTAGAGATTGGGGATATGAATACGTCAGGGTTTCGAAGAACAGGCCTTTCAATTTACCACTTATATTCAAATGGAGTGATGCAGTTGAATAAACCACATCACCCCAATCTTTTATGACCACCTGATAGTGGCCGATTTCTTGAGTTAACTCTGCTTTTCGTCTAACACAAAGTTTATAGGAAAAGTAAATTGAGTGCTCACTTTCTTTCCATTCTTCTCAGCCGGAGTGAATCCATTAAGTAGTTTTATCACCCTTATTGCTTCAGTTTCGAGGTCATTAACTGATTTAGAATCTATCTCCGGATTTTTCCCGGTTTTGTACTCACTAAAATTTGTAATTCCAAGTCCTATATATCTTGAAAAGAACACAAGCCACACTAATTCAAATACTGAATTTTTATTAGAAGCCTTTGTAAGTTCTGAAATTATTAGCTGCTTTAGAGGTGTTTTAAGGTCAAAGTATTTGCGGTTTTTTAAATAAATCAATTCAATTACAGCCAAAACATGGCATAGAATTTTTTCTGATTCCTTCGTTTAGCAACCAGTCGGCAATTTTCGATTTTTCAATTGCCCTAAGTAGTTTTTCGGTTTTTCTAATATGTTTTTCAATTAAATTCACTCTTCTGTATTTCCGTTTATCGTTTCCAAAATTTCTTTAAAACTATTCAAGCCTGATTCGATATTGTCGATTATTTTGCTTGCTAAAACATCAGGGTCGGGCAAATTATCCAAGTCCGTGAGGCTTTTATCCCGTAGCCAGAAAATGTCCAAATTGGTTTTATCTCTTGCTAATATTTCTTCATAGGTGAATTTTCGCCATCTGCCATCGGGGTTTTCTTCGCTCCATGTTTCGGTTCGTTTATGCCTGTTTTCGGGATTGTAGAGTTTTACAAACTCCTCCAAATCCGCCGATGTCATTGGCTTTTTCTTTAGGGTATGATGCACGTTGGTACGGTAATCGTAAAACCATATTTCTTTTGTCTGGGCTTCCTTGCTCGCAGGTCGGTTTTCGAAAAACAAAATATTTGCTTTTACACCATGTGCATAGAAAATCCCGGTAGGCAAACGTAAAATAGTGTGCAAATCGGTTGTTTTCATGAGTTGTTTGCGGACTTCTTCGCCTGCACCACCTTCAAACAATACGTTATCAGGCAATACAACGGCTGCCTGACCAGTAACCTTTAGCATGGTTTTGATATGTTGTAAAAAGTTAAGCTGTTTGTTTGAGGTGGTTTCCCAAAAATCCTGACGGTTGTAACTGATGTCTTCTTTTTCGGCTTCTCCTTGCTCATTGGTAACCGTGTAGGAACTCTTTTTACCAAAAGGCGGATTGGTCAACACGTAATCAAAACGGTTTCCATCGTCAGATACCAGTGCATCGTTTGGTGAAATGTAACTATTGCCTTCTATTTCGCCAATATTATGCAGGTACATGTTCATGAGGCATAAACGGCGGGTATTGGCAACAATTTCATTTCCGTGGAAAGTCTCATTTTTAAGAAATTCCTTTTCTTCCCGGTCTAACTCATGATTATTGGCAATCCAGTCATAAGAAGCCAAAAAGAAACCACCTGTACCGCATGCCGGGTCGGCAATGGTTTTCATGGGTTTTGGCTGAACGCACTTAACCATGGTTTTAATGAGGGAACGGGGCGTAAAATATTGTCCTGCACCAGATTTGGTGTCTTCGGCATTTTTTTCCAACAAGCCTTCGTATATTTTTCCTTTTATGTCTGCGCCCATCATTGACCATTGTTCTTGGTTTATCATGTTGATGACTCGGGAAAGTTTGGCCGGGTCTTGAATTTTATTCTGGCTTTTGGTGAAGATTTGACCTAAAATACCTTTCTCCGTACTTAAGCTACGTAGCAACTGGTTATAAAAGGCTTCTAATTCTGCACCTCTTTTGCCTGAAAGCGTTTCCCAATCGCAAAACTCACCGTCTTTAATTTCGTTACCTTCCACATCTTTCAGGCGAGGGAATTTCAATCCTTTGTTGTATGGCGGTTTATTCAATTCATCAGCTATCTTCAGGAAGAGTAGGTAGGTGATTTGCTCCAGGTAATCCCCATAACTTACCCCATCGTCACGTAAAACGTTGGCCAGGTTCCATATTTTTGAAATAATTGCTGTATCGGTCATATTAATTTCTTATTGAATTTCTAAAATCCATGGCTTTATTGTAAAAATCTTTGTCCTCTCCAAATTCCATCATTCTGGCAACCTTTCCGTTGCAAGTATTGCATGTGCCTTTAACCAAAATATCGTTTAAGTCGGTGAGGAACATTTCATTAATAGTAATTCCTTCCTTAGTTGAACCGCCGCATTGGCTGCAAAACACATTATCTGCTATAACCATTTCAAAAAACTTCTTCTGCTCATCTTTAAGCAAAAGAGCCAGTTGAAACTGGTTTATCTGTATTTCAGGTGGTCGTTTCATTTTTGCTTTTCTTTTTTTATCTTTTCCAACAATACACTCGCCGGCTCATAATCCGCTGCCTGTTTGCATTTTTCTATTTCTGCCACACTTAACAATTTGCCTTCAAAGGCTTTTTTCAGGATGCTTTGACGTAGGGCTTCCGATTTTTCCAGTCCTTCGGTAATATTTTGTTCCACCTTATCGCAAACGGAGAGGCGGGACTCGATTTCGCGGACAATTTGGTGTTGTTCTTCAACTGAACATAAAGGAAATACAAAATTTTCAATAGAAGCAATTCCTACGTTAGCCTGAGTGGTTTCAACTGTATATTTTTTTATCTCTTTTTTTATTATTGGAGACAAAGAATAATACAAAGCAAATTTTGCACTCATCATATTCGTAATGTTTTTAATGATTGCGCATGAATATGAAACTAAAAATTCCCGGTTAACATCAATTAAAACATTTCTTCCTATTGTGCCATATCTTGGAAAAATTATGTCTCCTTTTTCTGGTTCTATTTTTAATGATAATCTTTCAAAATCTTCTTTAGATATTGTTTTAGCCTCAGTAAAATCAATTGTTCCATCCACTTTTAAATTACCTGTTGATAGGTATGGATAACCATTGTCTACTGTTTTTGGCATTTTATGGTCAATGTCTCCAATTTTATAGGTTACATTTCCAAATCTTGACCATTTCCAATTATCAGGAATAGTATCATAGTTTTCAACATCGATTAGCCTTACCTTTCCAAATTCTTTAGGCTTTGAAATTCTACTAGGCTTTTTCCCTTCCTTCCCTTTGTTTTCCCAGTCTTTAACGGCTTGTTTCCAATCTTCAAGTTGTTGCTCGTAATATTTTTGGCGTTCATGTTTTATCTGTTCCAGAAGTTCTTCAGCTGTGGGAAGTTTGGTTTGTTTCTTCCTCCAATCTTTCGTCAACTCACCCTCAAACGCCTTTTTCAGCAACGCCTGCCGGTACACTTTCAATTGCTCCTGTGCTTTTTTCAGGTCGGCAATGCCTTTGTCGAGCGAGGCAAAGAGGTTTTCTATTTTGGTTACGATGGCACGTTGTTCTGGTAATGGAGCCAATTTTACAGACATCCTTTTTAAAGCTCCTTGTGTTAACTTTAATCTTGTAGTACCTGTAACAAAATCCCTGAATTGGAATTGATTCAAGTAATGAAGGAGATAATCATTATTAAAAAATGATTTTAAAATATGTGCATGATTATTTACCCATGTTTTTCCGTTAATCTTATACGCTACAGCCCTGGTATAGTCTAGAAAGGGTGCGCCATCTTCCCCAATCAATACAAACTCACCATCAGTTAAATAATCATCAATATATCCAACTTGCCCCGTTGCTCCGTAGTAAGGATATAATTCACTTTCAGGCTTACCTTCAATTCTTTTTTTTCTTTCATTTGAATTGATTGGTTTTCTCAAATTATCAAGAATATCACAGACATTTGGCAAGTATGTTTCTGTCCAATCTTCCCTCATAACACAACTTCCGGTTTTGGCATTTCATTGTATTCTTTCCCGTCCAGCAAACGGCCATTTTTCTTTTTATTGGTACCGCCCCATTGTTTTTCAATACATATTATTTTCATTAATTGACGGAATTATAGTTATTGAATTTATCATCATTCCATTTTTTAGGATTGTTTATAATATAATTTTTAATGCGCTGGTAGGATGCATCATCACGGATAATGTGGTCGTGAAATCGTGACTGCCACCCAAAATCTGCATGAATTATTCTGGCATTTTTCGTAACCACAGATTTATAGGAACCAATAATTGACGATAGGGTATTTTTACCCTGGTTTTGAAAACGTTTTTGTCCAATGGTTTTTGTTGTGGGATTGGACGTGGGATTGGCGGTGGGATTGGTGGTAGAGACAAGGCATTGCCTTGTCTCTACGTTACCATGACCATCGCCGTTGCCGTCACCACCGCCGTTGCCATGACCATCGCCGTTTCCACCACCATCGTTGCCATTTTTATCAATAACGATAATTCCATGCACATGATTTGGCATCACCACAAATGCATCCAATTGGGTAAATGGAAAATGTTTGGGTATTTCATGCCAGAATTTTTCTGCCATTCTACCCATTTCTGATAGAATCATTTCATTATTTTCAATTTCTCCAAAATAATGTTCCCTTTGTTGGGTGCAAATGGTTATAAAATATGATGCATTCCATCCATAATCCCAATTTTGTAATCGTGCTGATTCTATCCTGTATTTGTTTTTAAATTTTGTCATTATATCATTTAGACAAGGCATGCCTGGTTTTTATGCAGCCAATACTTCATTTAATTCATCAATAATTTCTTCCATCTCTTTTCCAAACAACTGATACATTTTGCCACGCCCACCTTGGGCATCAAAAGGTGTGTAATCCAAATCATCGATTTCGATATGGTACGAACATACAACATGGTCTTTAATCATGCGTAACCAGTCCATTTGTTGTTGTGTAAAACGATTGTGCTGCCCGGCATTTTGTTTGAAAATCCATGTTTTAAAATTCTCATCAATGGTTTTGTCAAAAGCCTTTAGCTCACTGTCAATACCACAGGCACGGCGTATTAGTGATACGAGGGTTGTTAGTTCATCTTTAGGTCGAGACAAGGCATGCCTTGTCTGTACTTTTTCTAATACAGAATATGCTTCCCAGACATAATCAGGTGCCAGTTGTGGTTTTTCCAGCTTCAGCTTTTCCATTACTTCTTTAATCATATTAAACGTAATGTTCCGGCGGTTATAGGGTTGGTTATAAAATATACTCAAGGCCTTTATTTCATCTTTATGTTTTTCGAGGTATTCAGAAAAGTCTTTTACCGTTTCTTTGGCTTTGTCAACAGAAAATGAATCCCATTCCGATTTGGTAACGGTGTCAATGTTAATGTGGTCAATAATTTGTTCGTGTTTTTTACGCACGTTTTCCAAATATTCATTGAGTTCGCCGTTAAAAGTACTTGCAGCCTGTTGGATTAATTCCTGCTGTGCTTCTTTTTTGAAGTTGTCTATTTCGGCCGGTGGTAAATCGGAGACAAGGCATGCCTTGTCTGTACAATGCTTCTGTATCTTCTCCTGTGATTTTTTTTCTATGGCATCAGGATCAAATGCAGTGATTAGTTCTTTGGTAATTTGTTTCAGGTCTTTACCGCCGCTATATTCAAGCAATTTATCTTTTTCCTTTTCTGTGATTTGTTTTTCCAGCCGGATTAACCGGTTCGATAATGATAAGAAAAGGTCTTCATCTTCTACGCCCATGGTAATAGCCCCTAACAAATCCTTCATGGCAACCGATGGTTTGCGCTCCAATGGGCGGCTATCTGTTTTCTTTGATTTGGTGGCACCAATGGCATCTACAATTACAAAGTGCGTTTTGCTGTTTGCCATTCGGGTAACCTGCAAAAGTTTGTCCTTGTCGATGGTGCGTGTTCCACGTCCTTTCATCTGCTCAAAGTAATTGACACTTTTCACATCCCGCATGAAAAGCAGAACTTCCAATGGTTTCACATCTGTACCCGTAGCAATCATATCAACAGTAACAGCAATGCGAGGGTAGTATGAATTTCGGAAACGGTTTAAAACCGATTTTGGGTCTTCATCTATTTTGTAGGTTACCTTTTTGCAAAAATCGTTTCCCTCGTTAAACTCTTCTCGGATTATTTTGATAATATCATCGGCATGACTGTCAGTTTTGGCAAAAACCAATGTTTTGGGCACTTCGTAATCTCCGTTTTCATCAATTCGATTGGGATAGATTTCCGTTCTTAATGCTCGTTTGTATTCTTTAATAATGTTCCTGATTTGGCTTGGGTTTACAACCTTTTTATCCAAATCATTTCTGGAATATTCGGTGTCTTCATCTTCTTGCTGCCAGCGTTTATGTCGTGTGAGTTTATCCCTTCGGTCAACAAACCAGCCGGTTTTAACAACCTCACCCTTTTGGCTTATGTCGGTTTCAATGGAATACACATCGTAAGGCACGTTAACACCATCGGTAACTGATTCCTCATAGGTGTACTGGCTCACTACGTTTTCATTAAAAAAACCAAAAGTCCGTTTATCGGGCGTGGCAGTTAAACCAATCAGAAAAGCATCAAAATAATCCAATACCTGTTTCCATAAATTGTAAATAGAGCGGTGGCACTCATCCACCACGATAAAATCGAACTGTTCAACGGGCACTCTTGCTGAATATTCAACAGGCACGGCTTGTTTTTTATTCAGTTGTTGTTGCATCCATGTACTTTCGTTCGGATTTGCTTCCTCTGCACTTTCTTCCAGTTCTTCACCTTTTAAAATGGAATACAAACGCTGAATAGTCGAAATGCAAACCTGGCTGTCAGAAGCAATATAACTCGATGACAAACGCTGTACATTGTACAATTCAGTGAATTTTCTGTTATCATCGGTTGGCTGGAATGTCATAAATTCCTGTTCGGCCTGTTCACCGAGGTTCTTTGTGTCAACCAAAAATAAAATCCTTTTGGCATCAACGAATTTTAATAATCTATAAATAAAAGTAGCAGCGGTAAAAGTTTTTCCAGCACCGGTTGCCATTTGGATTAATGCTTTAGGTCTTTTGTTTTTAAAAGATTGCTCAAGGTTTTCAATGGCAACAATCTGTGCAGGTCGTAATCCTGTTGGGTCAAGTTGTGGTAATTTTTGTATCCTTGTTCTAAGGCTGTCACCTTTTTTTACCCATTCAACAATTGTCTCTGGTTTATGGAAGTTAAAAATATTTCTTCCTCGTGGCTTTGGGTCTCTGAAATCTGTAAATCGGGTAATAACACCAGTGCTTTCATAAACAAAAGAAAGCGGGTCGTTTTGCAGGTATTTCAGTTTTGCATTTGCATAATCTTTCGACTGTTCCTCTACCACGGTAAGCCTGTGTCCCTCATCTTCACGTTTCGCCTCTATAATTCCAACAGGTTTTCTGTCAACAAAAAGCACATAGTCTGCCGGGCCGACATCTGTTTGGTATTCTCTAACCGCTATCCCTTTGCTTACCGATAAATCAACCTTATTTTTGGATTGTACAATCCACCCGGAATCTGTCAGCATTTTATCAATGCGGTCGCGAGCTATTTGTTCAGGATTTTGGTTGATATTTTCTGTCATTAAAATTTACAATTCTATTTGTTATTTCAATCTTGCAAGATACAAATTCTGTTTCTGTCTCCCGTGCGGGCTGGCAAAAATTACTCACGAAATGTTTATTTTTAAATGTGTTCGTGAGCTCCCTTTGGTCGGTTTGGCTCTTCCCGATTTTTCGGGATGTACCAAATGTGGGTTGGCCAATCATCTTATGTTTTTCTTGCAGCAAAATTTTCATTATCGTAGTTCGTTTCTTCGGCTTGTTGGTAACTCGTCTATAGTTTCACTACCCGGTTATTAAATAATAACAAATTAATACTGTTACTGATATAGCAGGTCTTGTTGTCCATTTCCGAATCGTATCACCAGTCATTTTAAGCTGATGATCTAAAATCTCCTAAACCCCCACCTTCCGCCACAAAATATGTGAAATAATTTTAAACCGCAACCGGAAATGCGGAAACAAATACCAGTAATAAATTATTTTCTGCCATTTCAACATAAACGATAATATAGTTGGTTGCCGCATGGCATTCAGGCAATATTTTACCAGTTTTTTCACTATTTTAGATTCGGTATCCGGTAATGACTGATACGCATCTACAGGCATTTGATAAATTTCGTTGCAAAGGGCCAGCATCAGCAGCAAACACCGATGGGCATTATCCGTTTTCATTTTCTCATAAGCCGAGTAAACCAGTTGCGGGTCTGTTTTTTGAAATACCATAATTACATCCCGCAACCAAAATAAACGATGCCAACGATGAACCGATCCATGCTTCGCCATATAAATCAGGTATAATTCATCGGGTAGTGTATGCACCTGTAATCCATCCGATAAGTTTAGGCTTTTTAAAAAAGGTTCTATTCGTTTAAAAGTCCATTGCTCATAAAAGAACCCAAGTAACGAAAAATGTAGTTCAAGCTCAACACCGGTATCCTGTTTTCGAAATGATACGCTTTTGCGATAATGCCTCGGAGTGCTTGTTATTTTTGCCGGTGCTTCATACCCCTGTTCATATAAAACCGCAATGGTCTCATCCAGGTATTCAGGTTTAATTAATAAATCGAGGTCATTAAAAAACCGATGCTCACCTTCCGGATAATAGCATTCCTGCAAAATAAATCCTTTAACCCAAATAAATGGAATGTTCTTATCCTGCAATATTTTTGTGAGCGCGAGCCATTCATTTTTCAATTGTAACCAAAAAAGTGCGCGTTGTTGATTATAATCCCGAATTTGATTTTTAATCCGGTTTAACCGGGGGTAAGATTTATATTCCTCCGCCCAAATTACAGGTAAGCGATGCTTGCGTACTGCCCAAAACAAGGAGGCGGAACGAAAACTACCCGTTTGCCGAAGATAATCCAATACCTCTTCTTTGGCGATAAACGGATTGGACAATAATCCGGGCAATATAACCAGGTGATTTACACTACGGTTTTTCGAAGAAAGCATGAAATCCTTCTTTTTTTGCAAAATAAACCATTAATGTGATATAATTAATAATCCTGGGCAGATTTTGCAAGTCCTTACCATCACTGTTTTTAATCCTGTGCAGCGCATCTTTAATGGCGTTTAGCTGAAACCATTCAGTCCCGATTTCTTTACGTTCGCAATACAGTACAAAAGCCAATAAACGATCGGTTTCGTTCAATAACCGGTCAAAAACAGACGGAACAGCCGCCCCCTGTTTACTCGTCTTGGTATAAATGGAAGGTGGCATTTTTTCCTTAATCAGTTCACGAATTAAAAAGCGGTTAACACCATTTCTGAACTTATGCTGATAAGGTAATTGCAGGAAAAAGCGGATCAATTCTTCATCCAGCAACGGATGTTTATATGAAAAGCCCATATATTGTGAAATTGCATAAGCCATTTGCAGGCGTTGTGTTACAAATGGATGTACAAGCTGTTGGTATTGTGCCTGATGAACCGGTTGGTATAAATTTCGCTGAAGATTGTTTTCAACAAAAAGTTCCTTCAGCCGGTATTTTTCGATCACCTCCGGTTTTACATATTCATGTACATGATGGGCTGCAAAATCCTTTTGATACCTGCGGTTTTTCAGATTGGCATACATCACAGGAATCAGCCATTCTGCGGTCATGGAAAAGATTAATTTCAGGGATTGAAAAGCGGTAGTTTTAGGATCACATGACATTTCTTTGATCATCCGTCGCCAATACTGATCCCTGAACAACTGCTGATAAAACATCTTCCCTTTGTAGCTAATGCCCTGATCACCGCCAAATCCGCTTAACAAAAGGTCAATATTATTTTTTAAAGCCGTTTGATAAATATTTTGCGTAAAAACCTCAAAAAACTGGTTGGGTACAAATCCTAACTGATCAATGGTATGGCTTATGATATTCAGAATACCCGCATTACCGGCATCCACATAATGATGTTGAAGATCGGGTATGAATGCAAGAATATGTTGGATATCTTCCCTTTCGTCGGTTTGAAAAGGACTATCAGGCTTGTTTACATGCGAAAAAGCCCGGGTCTTTTGGTGTCCCGCTAACTTATGCGAATAGGCCAGCACACAGCTCGAATCAATGCCTGCACTCAATTCCACTCCAATATTCTCATGGTTTGAAACAGCCTGCCGAACGGATTTTGTCAACAGCGCATCCAATTGTTCCGTGCTTTGTTGCCAGGTAAGCGTGGTAAAATCCTTTGGGTAAACATCTTTATACCGTTGAATGCGGATGTTTCCCGACAGTTGGAAAGTTAAAAACGAGCCAGGTGGTACTCGTTTGACATCCTGTATAAAGGTATAATCAAAACCCGAGTATTGGCGCATAAGCATATCCCTGAGCCAATCGTGATCCATTTTATCCGATACAAAACCAGTTAATAGCTTAAAACAATTGCTTGCCATGAAAACGGGACCGGCATGCGTATAAAAAATCGGGTGTGAAGCAAGGTAGTCTGTGGCAACATCCAATTCCTTCTTTTGAGCATTCACGCTCCACAAAGCATAAAACCCTTTTACCAGTTGTAAATAATCTGTAAATGATTGTGCCTGATCAATATTGTAGGGTTGTCCGTCAATGCACAGAACCTCATCAGCCAATGGCTGTTCTGTTACCGTACCTTTTTTAAACTGATTGTCGGTAAATACCTCACCCAATACCAGTTTCTCGCCAACAAACAACCTGATGTGTTTATAATGAAACGGATGATGATTAACGATCTTGCGTGTCCACTGTTTTATGACATCACGATCATTGCCGGCAAGGGCGAAAAGTGTGTTCATGCAAATAGCGCAAATTACATAACTTTGCGGTCAAAAATAACAAAAAATCGGATGTTATACATCGCCTATGGATTAAAGATAGAATCGGAAATTGATTTGCCGCTGAACGCGGATACGACAGACACCCGTAATCCCGATATCCGCATTGCACGACATAAGGTGCCTGCAGAACTGCAGCCGGTCATAAATAAAGGTATGTTGTTCGAAGCCAACAACCGTGAATTTTTGATGAGCGTACCGCAAACCGGTTCTATCTATGTAAAAAACGGTAATGAAGTCTGGGTGGAGGACGAACCCGGACAGTTAAATATTCTAGTGATCTACTTACTGGGGTCGGCCCTGGGCGCGTTGTTTCATCAACGCGGCCGGCTTAGCCTGCATGCCAGTTGTGTTACCAATCGTGAACAAACCCTATTGATAGCCGGAATGTCGGGTTCGGGTAAATCAACCATCTCGGGTGCACTGCTCAAACAGGGATTTAATTTTATATGCGACGATATAGCCGTTCTGCGGGAAGAAAACGGACAGTTTATGGTAGAAGCCGGCGCTCCGTATATTAAACTTTGGCAGGATACACTTGAAAAACTGGAAATCGATTCTACCAAACTAAGCCGCATTCGAGAAGGCTTAGAGAAGTTTTATTTCACGCCGCCTGCAAACAATCCGCAATCATGGCCGGTTAGCCATATTGTTGCCCTGCAAACCCAAAACAAGCCCGATCCGGAAATAACCGAATTATCAGGTATGCAAAAATTCAACCGGATGAAGAACAACCTGTTCAGGCCCCATTTTTTAAAGGACACCGAAAACCATCCTGAAATATTTCAGGCCTACAATCGTTTCTTATCCCAAACACGGGTATTTGAATTAAAAAGGCCTTCATCGCACCAAATTCATCCCAAACTTATATCAATGCTGCTGCATGCGTTACAGTAAAAACATAGTATGGCTGGCATCGTACCCCAAATCGGGCAATACCTGGTTTCGGGTGTTTTTGTCTAATTTACTGGATGTGCGGGATGCGCCTGCGCACATCAACGAGCTCAGGCAAACGCCTATTATTAGCAGCCGACCCATGTTCGATCAATTAACAGGTATCGCATCATCCGACCTTCCGCCCGATATCATCCATGCCTGGCAGCCCGATGTTTTCAGACATATAGCAGCCAACTCAACCGAATTACAATTTTTTAAGATCCATGATGCCAATTTCCCGCTGAAAGACGGACAATTATTTATACCACCGGAAATTACCAAAGGCGTGCTGTATTTTGTACGCAATCCGCTGGATGTATGTGTTTCGTTTGCCCACCACATGGCCAAAGACATCGATCATGCCGTGAAAGTGTTGAACAATGAATCGTTTGGTTTTTGCATGCATTCTACGAATTTAAGCCACCAGTTACGCCAATTGGTATCCGACTGGAGTAGCCATGTGAAAAGCTGGACTGAATCTCACTTGCCGGTGCATGTAATGCGGTATGAGGATATGCTGGAAAATCCGGAAAAAACATTCAGCGAGGCACTGGAATTCCTTGATTTAAGCTATAAAAAGGAAGACATAGAAAAAGCCATAAAGTTTAGTAAATTTGCTCAATTGAAGGCACAAGAGCAGCAGGAAGGGTTTAAAGAAAAAAACATAAAAGCCAAAAGTTTTTTCAGGAAGGGAGTTACGAATGACTGGAAAAACCATCTGAGCCAGGAACAGGTGAATGCGATTGTTGAAAAGCATAAGGATGTTATGAAACGTTTTGGGTATAATTAGCTATAATGTATGTATAAATCTTGATGAACCAAAAGACCACAAAGAATTTTAAGCACTTGTATAATAGCCATAAAATATAAACATTTAGTAATAACCTTTGTGCATACCTTAGTGGTCCTTTGTGGTAAAACTCAATAATTATGAAAACAATTCATAAAAACACACGGATAAAACGCAAAACCGATGTCATTTCTTCGCAAATTGACGGTGAAGCAGTAATGATGAGCCTGAAAAACGGGGAATATTATGGTTTAAATGAGACAGGTAGTTATATTTGGGACGAATTGGTGAACGAATCATCTGTTAACAAACTGGTTGCGCAGCTCACACAACAATATGAGGTGGATGAAAATACCTGTTTGGATGAAGTGACCAGGCTCGTATATGACCTGCAAAAAAAGGACTTAATTGAGGTAGTAGAAGAATGATACTAAAAGAAACCACAACCAATAAGCAATACGCTTCCATTGCGAAAGCCGGGGTCTCATGGCCTGGTACTTGCCAAACCCAAAAAGACCCTGCCTGCGCAGGGGAAGCGTGGTTCTGTTAGAGGTTGTACCTATATAATTAGTTGGAGATAAAAAATGAAAATAAGTTTATATCAAAAATTACATAAGTTCATACAATTACCCACAACCGACAAGGCATTGCTATTACAGGCAATATGGGGTTTAATGAAAAATGGTTTCATCCTGTTTATCATTCCCCGCAAACAGCTTGCACCGGCCCTTTTATATCAACACAAACAAAACCATAAGATATCCCACACGAATGTTACTGCCAATCAGGTTTTTAGGGCGGTAAAACGCGCCAGCCGACTGGCTCCTGTTTTAAACACCTGCCTGTTGCGGAGCCTTACCGCCGCCCAACTGTTGCATCGCCATCAATTGCCCTGCAAGGTAATATTCGGACTGGCCAAAAACGAACAGCAGAAATTAATGGCCCATGCCTGGCTGGAAGTTGATCAACAGCAAACATTCGGTTATCAAAAAAATTCAGCCTTTCATCCGCTGTGGGAGTTAAATTATTGAAAAACAAGCCCTTTTTACAAAATTCACCACACACAACGCAACGAAAACCATTGTAGCACGTAAACAAAAAGACCATGGAAAACCAAACACAAAGTAACCCGGGAATTGAAAAGAGAGCATGGAAAACACCGAAATTGGAGGTGTTGAGTCAGAAGAGGACTTTGGGGGGATTAGCAGCAGGACCGGAACAATATGGTGCCTACTATACCTCATAGAGCACGCAAAAGTAAAAAATGATGAACCAAAAATTAATAACTCATACAATTGCAATTCTTATTTTTCTTTTTAATATCATAGATAATAAAGCCCAAAATGATTGGGAAACGGCAAATAAACTAAATACAACAGCCGGAATTAATATATTTAGTTCAGCAATTGATTCAGATGATAACCTGTATGTAATCGCAAGTTTTCAAGGTGATATCAATAATACTGAACCTATAATAAATGCATATGGCAATTTTGATATTTTTATTGCTAAATATAACTCAGATTTAGAAAGGCAATGGATTAATCATATCGGAGGAACTGGTGGCGAATATTATGCATCACTGACTCTAGACGAGCAACGTAATATTTACGTTTCCGGTGGTTTCAATAGCAAAACATATTTTTCACTACAAGATTCTTTAGAAAACAAGAATTTCTTTGATGCATTTATTGCCAAATACAATACAAACGGTCAATTAATTTGGACAAAAAATGTAGCAAATGGACCAAGCTGGGATGTAATTAATAATATTGATTTGGATAAAAATAATAATCTAATTGTGACTGGTTTTTTTCAAGATAGTATTTATTTTGAAAATGATACTTTAAACTCTCAAGGATCTGCAAATCAATATAACTTTTATGCCCAATTCGATACCTCAGGTAATTTTAATTGGGTCAAAAATTTACCATGTAATTCTAATTTAACAAGAATTACCAATGTAAGGGCCTTTAATGATGGCTATTACTTCACCGGTTACTTTCAAAATACCATAGAATTTGAACAAAAAACAATTGATGCAGGCTCTAACTACGATATTGTCCTTTTCAAAACAGATTTAAACGGAAATGAGTCCTGGATTAGACAAAGTTATTCCTCAAGTGGTAACAATGGCATCTTAAATGTAACACAAGATAATTATGGCGGCATCTACACAGCCGGCTTTTTCGATACGGATGGAATAACTGTTGATTCAACAGAAAGTATCGTATCAAAAGATTCATTAAAAACTACCGGTAGTGAAGACATATTCCTTTTCAAATATAACAAAAACGGCCGCTTGCAATGGTCAAAAAGATATGGCGGAAGCAAGGCAGACAGACCATTGGGTATTAGTCAACGCAATGATATAATTTATGTGACCGGATTTTACACTGATTCAATCACTCTGCAAGATGATACCTTAACAGGCGTTAACAATTCAACCAAAAATCCGCTTTTGGCAACCTTCGATCTTGACGGCAATATCCTAAAAGCCACAGGCCTCAATGGAACCGGCGAGGGTGATGACCGCGGCGTCTCCGTCGTCCTCGACAACACCAACAAAGCCTATGTAATCGGCGATTATTCCTCCAACAGCATCACCATCGGCGACAGCACCTTTAACCTCAACGCCACCAAAGATATTTTTCTGGGACGTTACAATCCCCCCTACTCCGCCGCCTATACAACTGTCGATAAAATAAGCTGTAACGGGGATACCAATGGCCGTCTCATAGCCACGCCTTATTTTGGCGTACCCCCGTATTCCTACAACTGGAGTCCGAACGTAACCGACTCTAACGACTCGCTGGCCTACAACCTGGGTGCCGGCACTTATTCGGTTACCATTACCGATGCCCTGGCCAATAGCACTTCCGAAACCATTGAACTCAACCAACCATCGGCCGTAAACCTGGCCCTCGATTCGATTAACAATACATCCTGCTTTAATGGCAACGACGGAGAGATATTTATTAGCGTATCCGGCGGAACAGCCCAAAGCGGTTATAACTATAACTGGTCGGGCGGATCAGGCGCCAATCCCGAAGACGAAGACCAAAATGGACTATCGGCTGCCGATTATATTGTGCAGGTAACCGATGACAATGCCTGTGCGGCCATTGATACATTCACAGTCGGCCAGCCGGCTCAAATCCGTTTTACCGGCTCTGCCACCACCGGAACCACTACCGAAGGGGGCAGCGACGGCTCTATTGATTTAGAAGTGGTAGGTGGTACTCCCGGTTATGGCTATTCATGGACAGGGCCTGCAGGTCCCTATCCCGATCAGCAGGACCTAACCGGCTTAATTGGCGGTAACTACACGGTAATGGTTACCGATACCAATAGCTGTACGGCTGATACCACCCTGAATGTGGATGATGCCGGTAATATTGTTTTAAGCATTTCCAACTTAACCCCTGTAACCTGTAAAAACGACAGCAATGGTGCCGTTATCACCAATGTTGAATACAATGACTACAGCATCAGGTATACCTACAAAAAAAACGATACAATCATTCATGGCCCGGAAGTCGGTAAATTCAGTCTGGCCAACTTACCCGGAGGTACTTATTGGGCCATCGGGCAGGAAGTAGCAGGTTCTGAACGCATTGATTCGGTCCAGTTTATCATTCAGGAAGCATCCGATTCATTAACCACAGCGCTTGATGCCAGCAATCCATCCTGCCACGGATATTCTGATGGTGTGATAAACTTAAATACATCGGGGGGCCGGGTACCTTATGATTATCTATGGTCGTATAACGGTGAAACCACAGAAGATTTAAGCAGTTTACCGGCAAGTGGTGAATATTACAAAGTTACCGTGACCGATGATTTCGGTTGTCAAAAAATTGATTCAATACAACTAACCCAACCTGCTGCCATTACCAGTAATATTACCATTGACCAGATCATATTCTGCAACGGCGAATCATCGGGTAAATTAACCAGTCATGCCAGTGGCGGCGTTTCACCGCTGAGTTTTTTCTGGGATGACCCGGGTAATCAAACCGACAGTACCGCAACCAATTTGAATGCCGACTTTTATGAAGTGGAAATCATTGACCAAAACCAATGCAGCATCACCGATACAATCACATTAAGTGAACCGGATGAATTTGTGCTAAATTCCATTGATTCCGCCAATGTAACATGCTATAATGGCAATGACGGTGCTATTTCCTTTCATGCAACAGGGGGAACAACACCGCATCAATTTATTTGGACGGATGCCTCCAACGACTCCATAAGAAACGAATTATCCGCAGGTACATACACAGTAACCGTATCCGATCTTTACGAATGTAACCAGTCCGTTCAGGTTATTTCCATTGACCAACCGGCCAGTGCGTTAACCGTCGATACCCTGCCAGGGTCTGTTGATCCTGTTACCTGCTTTGGTCATACCGATGGCGCCCTTGAAATAACCGCCACGGGCGGATGGGGCGGTAACGAATATGCTTTCGACGATGGTATGTATGGTGCGCAAACAGCCTATCCAAATCTTCCGGGAGGAACCTATGAAATCAAAGTACGTGATAACAAGGGCTGCGTGGATTCGATGGATATAGACATCAATGAACCGGATGAATTAGTAGCCGGCGAATACATGCCTGATCATACCGATGTGAGTTGTAATGGCCTTGCCGATGGTCTGTTAACCGCCACCAAAACAGGGGGCAACAGCACCTTTGAATTTAGCCTGGACAATACAAACTGGTTTACCGATAGTACCTTCAGCGATCTCCCGGCTGACACTTACAGAATCAGAATAAGAGATAATAAAAATTGCGCCGATTCAGTTGACATAACCATTCAGGAACCCGATGTTTTAAACATTGCAGAAGTAACAGGCAATCACCAGGATGTGAGCTGCTACGGACACAATGATGGCGTGTTAATGGTTACCAAAACCGGCGGAAACGACACTTTTGAATTTCAGCAGGATAACAATGGATGGGTATCCGATAGTTTATTTGAAAACCTGGCAGCCGCTGCCTACCAATTAAAGGTGCGCGATAATCTGGGATGTATGGATTCCATCAATATTGATATTACCGAACCCGATTCATTGATCCTGACTACCGATACACAAACCGATCCTTCCTGCTTTGGCTTGGACGATGGAACCGCTCAACTGGCCGTATCAGGTGGTAATGCAGGTTTTGAATATTCCGACGATCAGATCAACTGGAATACAGTAAATACCTTCAATGATTTAACGGCCGGATTATACACCTTTTATGCAAGAGATAACATGGGCTGTTTGGATTCAACTGAATTATCATTAAACGATCCGGATGAACTGGTGATCGCCGAAGATACCACCTCTCATGTAAATGTATTATGCCACGGCTATGCCACCGGTGAGTTGGCCGTTACAGCTATGGGCGGAACCGGCACACTCGAATATACCATTGACGATGTCAATTACCAGAGCAGTCCTTCATTTACCGGATTGCATGCAGGCAACCACAAGGTAAAAGTCCGTGATGCCAATAACTGCCCCGACTCTATAACCATCAACATCAGTCAGCCATCATCCGCACTTTCGACGGATGTGACCATAGTTGATGCAACTTGTCACGGTGATACCGATGGTTCCATTTCATTATCAGCTTCCGGCGGTACGTCGCCTTATTCCTTTAGTTCCGATCATGTTAACTGGCAGGCGAATGGCGACTTTGACGATTTATCCCCTACCACATATACAGTTTATACCCGCGACGCCAATCAATGTTTGGATACCACTGAGGCGATTGTTGAAGAGCCACAAGCAATATCAGTTGTGAAAGAGAATTTGGATGGTACAAATATCTCCGTATCTGCTGTTGGCGGAACCGGTAATTTAAGTTATTCGATGAACGATTTGGTGCAGGATAATGGCGAATTCACCGTTTCAAAAAACGGAACCTATATTGTAACAATTACCGATGCCCTGGGATGTGAGGCGCAAAGCACTCCGTTTGAAGTACAAATCACCTCAGTTGGGCAACATAACCGCATTGTATCCGGTAAAATCTATCCAAATCCTGCCAAAGATATGCTTCATATCGAATTATTTGATCTTGAACCAGGTGAACCTTATGAATTGATTATCCATTCAATAGAAGGCCGGATTGTAAGGCGCAAAATGACTGTTACCAATACAAACGGATCGATCAACGAACAACTTAATGTTTCTCACGTAGCATCGGGTATGTACATGATTCGATTAAACGGCCGGGTCTTGCCTCAAAAACTGATCAAAGAATAATACAGCAGATTAGAGTAAAAAATAAGTCTTTAATCGTTTAACAATAAGTACGTCAGTAAAATTTTATTCTATGATCATATCGAAGTCTCTTATTCCCCTCTTGAGAG
>JAAAOM010000026.1 GCA_009908855.1 Bacteroidota bacterium | reverse complement strand
AATACTAATACTTAGCATGTGAAGTCAACTCATACCTGGCTGAAATCATGTGATTTGAACACAAGTGCGAAACTTTAATTATGTAATTATCAATATCCTTTCTCATGAAGAAAATATGGAGTCGTATTTCATATCTGGGGTTAGATGGTTCGGATAAATCAATTGATAACAGAAATTTGGTGCTGGCAAATCAGATTAATTTTATTTTATTCATGCTGTTATTGCTTTACAGCCTGGTATTTGCCATAATAAGAGAAATATTGAATGGTGAATTTACTATTTACACACAAAAACTTTTATACCTGGCTGTATTTTGTTTGCTTAACATATTTCTGGCATCGCGAATCGGCAATAACGGCCCCAAAATCCCTGAAAAAAACCTGAATATGATATTTGACCCTTTTTTCACCACCAAAGAACCCGGTAAAGGTACGGGATTAGGGCTATCTATTTGTTATAAGCTTGTTACTGAGCATAATGGTAAATTAATTGCCGAAAATACTACAGAGGGTGTTGTATTCAGTATTTTCCTGCCGAAGTAAATTTATACTTTTCTTTTGATGCAGCAGGCATGGCCTTTTGTCAGAAGGTTTTTCTCATTTATGTCGGTTTTTGTGTGGTTGATCAAACATAAGTAACGTTGGCCTATATACGGCGTAATTGAGTACAGAAGTAATAAGACATGAAAAAACTACTGTTATATATCGTTATGGGTTCAATTATTGGGTTATCATCCTGTGGTAAAAGAAAAATAACTATTACCGAGACTGAGTTAACCAATGATATTTTTTATTACAACGGAAGTATTTATCCGTTTAGTGGTGTTTGTGAAATCCTTTATGAGAAAAGTGATCAGGCAAAAATCATTATGCATTTCAAAGAGGGTAAGCTAAACGGCCATGTAAAAACATTTTATAAAAATGGTGATGTAAAAGTCAAAGGCCATTATGAGGACGGACTGATGTCGGGTAAATGGGAAGGCTGGTACGAGAGTGGTAAGAAAGCTTATGAAGTGCATTACAAAGAGGACTCATTACATGGCAAATATACATCCTACCAGGAAAACGGCGCTTTAAAAGCAAAAGGTGAATATAAAATGAACACTAAATTTGGTGAGTGGGAGCATTTCAAAGCCAGTGGTCACCTAATTACCAATGCAAAACTACTGGCGTGTTATCAATAAAAACCCTGATTGTAATAACAACCAGGGTCAAAGACTAAGAAAAGTAAGCACTACTTAATAGATCGTTTCACCCTGGAAGCTATTTGTCTGGCTTCTTTGTCGTATTTTTTATCCAGTTCATCCAATGAGGTCAATCCGGCAGCATCAAAATATGCTACACCTTCATACATTTTTTCTTTTTCATTATTGAAAACACTGTAATTCATAATGTGGAAAACTGTATTAAATGGTTCACCTTTCCATGATAATTTGTACGAATTAATAAATAGAAAATAATTGGCATCATACTTTTTAAGCAATTTTTGATATTGCCCCTGATCATAGCTGCTAAGATCCACATATACCTCATTATCATCGCGGGTATAGTTAACCTGCCGGTAAAAATCCGACATATTTCCGTAATCTTCAACCTCTACCAGTCGAAAATTGGAATGCTGATGCAGGTGCTTAATAATAGCCTCACTAAACTGATAATGAAGACTGTCTTCTTTAATACCTGTTTTTTCAGCTATTTGAGAGGGATTATAGTAGTTTGACTGCAGGTTCTCCTTTTCAAATCCCACTACTAAAACCGTACGGGCGGTTTTTTCTGATTCACCTTCCATTTTGTCCGTGCCTTTGGCATGAAGCACGAAAACGGAAAAACACACAACGATAGTTAATAAAACTTTTTTCATGATTAAAGGTTTTTACAAATTTCAGGACTTAATTTTGGTTATTGTTTTAAGGGGTTCTGAATTAATTATCAATTTTATGTTATGATGCTGCAAATTTATAACCTACAGATCTGATGGTTTTTATTAGTTTTCCGGAGTCTCCCAGTTTTTTACGCAGCCCTACTACCTTAACATCTACCGCTCTTTCGGTAATAAAATAATTATGTCCGCATTCATTTTCAATAATCTGACTGCGGGTATATACCTTACCGGGGTTTTGCATTAACAGTTCAAGCAGTTTGAATTCGGAATAAGTGAGATCAATTTGTTTTTCATTGATTGTTACCAGGTGTTTATGTTTAAATACTTTTAGGTTTTGTACTTCCAGCACATCATCATAGGTTAGCTTTTTACCGATGGGCGTGCTCGAAGAGAAATAGTTAAAATATCCTCCTGTCACCGACTGTCGGTTTAATATTCTCCTGATCCGTGCCACCAGCTCTTTGCTTCTGAAAGGTTTGGTTACATAGTCTTCCACACCAATTTCCAATGCCGTTACCACATCCACTTCATCCGCTTTGCAGGTGATCATAACAACCGGAATATCCTTATATTCATTCGACTGTTTTAATATTTTACAAAACTCCAACCCATTCATGTAAGGCATTAGCCAGTCGGTTAATATAAGGCTGGGTTTGTTGGACTTAAGATACTCACGACAATCAACCGGATTTTCAAAGGTTTCCACTGCAAATCCCTCTTTCTCCAGGTTATATTTCAGGATTTCACGGACATCAAATTCGTCGTCAATAATTAGTAATTGTTGCTGTTTCATACCTGTAAGGTTTATTAGCGATTTAGCGAGATTTGAATTCATTTAATCGGTTTACTAATACTAAAACTATTACACCTGTAAAACTAGACCTACAGGATTGCATTTGCATCAATTTAATCTTAAGAAATGATTAATGATAGTGTTTTACATAGTGAAGCATTGTATTTTCGTACACTTCATGGCTATAAAAAATGGTTTAATATTAGTAAACTTTCGATATGAATTCAGATTTATTGTTAAAGGTGGGTGTAAGAATACGTGAACTGCGTATTCAAAACGACCTCAAACTCATTGAAGTAGCTTCATCCAGCGGTATCAGCAAAGGATTACTGTCGAAAATCGAGAATGGTCGCACCATTCCTTCATTACCGGTGCTTTTCAGTATTATTAAAGCCCTAAAAACAAGCATGAACGATTTTTTTAACGGACTTTCATCTACCAATAATTCATTTTTTATTCATCGAACAACAGATGATTATGAAGCCATTATCAAGGAAAACGCCATTGGTTTTCATTATAAAAACATATTGCAACAGGGTGTAGGAGATATAGGACTTGAAATTGCAACCCTTGATCTGGAACCGGATGCCAGACGCAAAATGGTGGTTACCGATGGAATGGAGTATTTGTATATCCTAAAAGGGGAATTGGATTATATCCTGGCCGAGCAAAAAGTATTTCTGAAAGAAGGGGATTCACTATTTTTTGATGGAAGAATTCCGCATGTACCCCGCAACCCTTATGGCAAACATGCAAAATTACTGGTCATTTACTTAATTTCTCAAAGTAATCATGGAAAAAACCTCTAAAGCAGCTGTATTTTGCGGTATTAATCAACCATTTAATATACGTAAATTTACAATACCCTCGTTGGCACAGGGTGAAGTACTGGTTAAAATTAAATATACATCCGTTTGTGGCAGCGATATACACTCCTGGAGAGGTGTTCGCCAAGAAAAGTACCCGTCGGTTTTAGGTCATGAAATAATTGGCGAAGTAGTGGATTCACAAGGTCATTTATTTGCCTATAATTCCACCATTGCCATCCGACCCGGTGATTTAATTACCTGGGCATTATATGCACATTGCGGCACATGCGATCATTGCCAAAAGGGCCTGCCGCAAAAATGTCGGAACCTGCACAAATACGGACATGAAATGATTAATAAAGACAATGCGTTAAGCGGCGGATATGCGGAATATATTCTTCTTAAAAAAAACACACCCCTGTTTAAAATTCCCACAGACTTGGATCCCGTACTGGCCACACCTTTGAATTGCGCTTATGCTACTATTGCAGGAGCCATGCGATTAGCCGGCAATTGCAAACACAATAATGTCTTGGTAATTGGTAGTGGCATGCTTGGCCTGGTAGCCGCCAAATGGGCGGAAACTGAAAACGCAATGAACATTGCCATTATCGATAAAAATCATGCCCGTCTGAATAAATTAAATAATATGTTAATGGCATCCACCTATCTTTTAAAAGAAGACTATCAAAGCATGCATGACCTGACAGCCTGGTTGAACAGGTATGAAGGTTTTGATATTTGTATAGAAACAAGCGGAAAACCACAGGCAGTAGAATTCGGATTTGAATCACTACGATTGGCCGGCAGGCTTATAGTAGTCGGATCGGTATATCCCCAAGCCAATATATCAATCAGCGCAGAAAAACTGCTGCGTAAACTCATTCGCATTGAAGGCATCCATAATTATACACCCGATGATTTACAACAGGCCATCCATTTCCTGCAACAATCAGACTTAAAAAAACACAAGAATTATATTTTCCACGAGACCATCTTCACACTTCAATCAATCAATGAAGCATTTCAAACACAAATTTCTGAAAAGCCTTTTCGTACCCTTATTGAACCCTGAACCATGCCTGTATTAAATTATTGTATCCTCGGCTAACAAAACCCTAACAAATAAAAAATTTTACCCAAACAATAAACTAATATTCACCATCTAGTTTTGGCCATTGATGAGAAACTATTCAAAACCATAATAAACTAGATGAGAATGAATTTAACACCTGAAAAACGTAAAACAAGCTGGCAAATGCGCAGTTTGTTTGTCCTTGTTGGTTTTTTGATGCTATCAGTAGTTGCGATGGCACAAAAAATTGATGTGAACGGCACGATTAAAGATGCCGTAGACGGAACTCCATTAATCGGGGCTACGGTTATGCAAACCGGCACATCCAATGGTACAGTAACCAATGTGGACGGCCGGTTTTCGCTTAGCAATGTGTCCCTGGGCGATTCACTTACTGTTTCCTATGTTGGCTATCAAACCAAAACAGTGGTTGTAAACAGCGGAACAATGGACGTGGCATTGCCCTTATCAACCCAGTCGATTGACGAGGTAGTTGTTACTGCCCTGGGTATCGAAAGAGAAGAAAAAACACTTGGGTATGCTGTTGAAGAAGTATCCGGTGATGACCTGGCAGAAGCACGTGAAGCCAACCTGGTAAATTCCTTAAACGGAAAACTGGCCGGTGTGCATATTGCCAATGGTAATTCGGGCGCCGGCTCTTCAGCTCGTATAACTATTCGTGGCGAGTCTTCCATTGCCGGTAACAACCAACCCCTGTTTGTTGTTGATGGTATACCGATCAATAACAATACGGATACCCGCAGTAACTCTTCCATTGCCGACAACATGGAACTGGATTACGGAAATGGCGCTGCAGAGATAAGTCCGGAAGACATTGAGTCAATCAGTGTTCTGAAAGGGCCTAATGCGGCTGCGCTTTACGGCTCCAGAGCGGCCAACGGGGTTGTGCTTATAACTACCAAATCAGGCAAAGGAACCAAAGGATTTGGGGTGACCGTGAACTCAACAACCACCTTCGAAACATTATTGGCTTACCCCGAGTACCAAACAAAATACGGACAAGGCAAAAATGGCGACTTCTCCTTCGTTGATGGTTATGGAAGTGGTACCTTCGATGGTGTGGATGAAAGCTGGGGACCTGCGTTGGATGGTCGCATGATTGCCCAGTTCGACTCCCCAACCGAAAACGGATTACGTGGTGGTGATGTACACGGACTGAGCTATACACTTGGATCATCAGGTGTGGACCTTGATCGGCGCGGCGCAGTTACTGCCACCCCATGGACCCATCATGGCGATCCGGTGGAGCAATTCTTTCAGACGGGCGTAACACTTACCAACAATGTATCCTTCTACGGTAGCAGTGATATGGGTAATTTCCGCTTTTCATACACCAATTTCGATAATAAAGGCATTGTGCCCAATACGGATCTTATGCGGAACACCTTTAACGTATCCGGTGAATACAACCTTACCGACAAATTATCCATCAGCACAAATGTTAACTACATCAAGGCAAACAGTGGCCACCGCCATGCAAACAGCTACGGTACAGAAAGTGTAATGTACCTCTGGACCTGGTACGGCATGCAAATAAATACCGATAATCTGAAAGATTACTGGCAGGAAGGACTGGAAGGGTTTCAGCAGTTTAATTACAATTATAATTACCACGATAATCCATACTTCAATGTATATGAAAATACCAATGCATTGGACAAAGACCGAATCATTGGTAATGTTGCGCTAAACTATGATATTACCAATTCATTGAGCTTATTGCTCCGTGCAGGTACCGATTACTTTAACGAAACCCGTACAATTCAGAGAGCTTACAGTACACAGCGTTTTCCAAACGGACAGTATCGCGAAGATAAAATTCGTTTCCGCGAGATCAATACCGATTTCTTATTGAAATATGCCAAGAAGCTCTCACTCGACTGGGATGTAGTTGCCTCGGTAGGCGGAAACATCATGTACCAAAGCGACTATTTTAATGGCGTGAGTAATAACAAACTGGTAATTCCGGAAGTTTATACTTTTGAAAACACGGATATCGCATTGCAATCTGATCTGTATCGCGGAGAAAAACAAATCAACAGTTTGTATGGGTTCGGACAGGTAGGTTACAAGGAAATGATCTTTTTGGATGTTACGGCGCGTAACGACTGGTCGAGCACATTGCCCGTTGATAACAACTCATATTTCTATCCATCGGTAACCACCAGCTTTGTTTTAAATGAAATGTTTGACATGCCATCAGCCATATCATTTGCCAAGCTCCGTGCAGGTTGGGCGCAGGTGGGTAACGATACTGATCCGTATGCCACATCCGACTTTTATACCTTTGGTGTACCTTTCGGCGACAACCTTACGGCTTATGAATCTTCGACCATTGCCAATACCGATTTAAAGCCAGAGATTAAAACATCTTTCGAGTCAGGTTTTGACCTGCGCTTCTTAAAAGACCGCTTGGGCGTTGATTTCACATACTACAATGAGGAAACACGCAACCAGATTATGGCCATTGAGCTTTCTCGTACCACTGGTTATCAAAGCAAGTTTATCAATGCCGGGAAAATATCAAACCAGGGAATCGAGTTGATGTTAAATGCCATACCGGTTCAAACACAAAAAGGATTTAGCTGGGGTATTGATTATACTTTCTCACGGAATATCAACGAAGTGGTTGAGCTAACCGAGGGTATTGATGAGTATGTATTAACCAGCAATCGTATTACCCTTATTGCACGCCCGGGTGAAAAACTTGGAAATATGTACGGCACCGGGTTTGTAACAAACGATGACAATGAAATTATTTGGAACAATGGCTTACCCGAAAAGGATAACACACTTTTATTGCTGGGTAATTACAATCCTGATTTCATTATGGGACTGAACAACACCTTCCGTTATAAAAACCTGTCTTTTAGTTTCTTATTTGACTGGAAAGAAGGTGGAGAGCTTATGTCACTTTTCCGCCTGATTGGCGCTACTGCAGGAAATGCAGCAGAAACAGTAAAAGGGCGTGAAACTGGTATGATCGGGAATGGTGTTAAAGAAGTAAACACTTATGATAACAATGGTAACGTTGTCATGCAGGATGGTGAACCCGTAACCCAATTTGTTCAGAATGATGTAGTTGTTGAAGCTTCTGCCTATCATAATATTCGTTATAAACGGGGGAACGAACAACAAGGCATGTACGATGCAACCTATGTAAAATTGCGTGAGGTACGACTTGGTTATACCTTGCCCTCCAACTTATATAAAAACAGTTTTCTGGGTTTTGTAGGCGACATTAAACTATCCTTTGTTGGGCGTAACCTTATGTTATGGACACATTTTAATCATGGCGATCCCGAAACCGTATCATTCAATTCAGGCGGAGATGTTATTCCCGGTGTTGAAGATATGTCGCTTCCGTCAACCCGTAGTTTCGGTTTTAATGTCAATGTGAAATTTTAATACTGATGACTCAGAAAAGTGCAAAATCAATGAAAATGAAAAAAACATATAGTATATTCATTCTGTCCTTGCTGTTATTAACATTTGCGGCATGCGACAAAGAAGAAATGTTTGGGGATATGAACGAAAACCCCAATGCAGCAAAGAATATCGAGAACAATCCTGAATTGATTCTCACCTCTCTTTGCAAAGACCCTGTAAACACATTTGTAAACGATGCATGGAGCAACGGAAATTTAATGGCGCAATATGCAGCCCGTATCGTGTTTACCTCCTTCGACCAATTCTCATGGGGCTCAAATAGCGGAACATGGAATTTGGTATACCGCGCAACAAAAGATGCTGATAATCTGTATAAAAATGCCACGGCATCCGATAATCCCAGTTATGCCGGTGTAGCGCTGATTATGAAATCGTGGATGTTCCAGATATTGACCGATATGTGGGGTGATGTACCTTACAGCGAGGCCAACCGTGCCAAATCAGGAATTACCCATCCAAAATACGACACACAACAGGAAATATACCAGGGTATCATTAATGACCTCGACTCGGCCAACATATTCCTGAGCCAATCGAATTTACCAGCCATTAAAGGCGACCTTATTTACGAAGGCGATTTGGAGAAATGGCGCAAATTCGGAAATTCCTTAATGCTACGTGCCTACATACGCTTATCGGAAATTGATGCGACCACTGCTGAGGCAGGGATTAATAAAATAGCCAATGCACCATCAAATTATCCCGTATTCACAAGTAATGATGATAATGCTACTTTAAGTTATTTGTCATCGAAACCAAATACCCACCCCAGAGCAGAAGCATCGGGCTACCGGGTAGGTTCTTTCAATGAATATCGGATGAGTGAGACACTGGGAGAAGTGTTGGCTGATTATAACGATCCGCGACAACAACAATGGTTCGACCCAACGGCTGTTTCTGTCGAAAGCGGCAGCCCGGAATGGTCGGGAATGGCCAACGGATTGGTTGATGGGGCCGCTTATGTGTACAAAGGCGGTGATGCACACCTGTCAAAATTCCGTATGGATTTCTTCTATTTCGCACCTAACCTGGTTGAAGGACTGTTAATGCAATACAGCGAAGTGGAGTTTATCCTGGCCGAGGCAGCCATGAATGGCTGGATTGGCAATGATGCCAAAACACATTATGAAAATGGGGTTAAGGCTTCTTTCGATTACTGGGGCGTTTCAATGCCGTCAAATTATCTGAAACAAAGCGGTGTAGCTTACAATGACGATTTGAAAACCCTGATGATACAAAAATGGATCGCTTTGTTTTACATCGATTATCAGGGATTTTGTGAGTTTAAAAGGCATCGTGATATCTTGTCAGACATTATTATACCCGGTGATGATGCGCTTTATGCAACCTATCCCAGCCGCTTTGAATACCCTACGGATGAACAGGCTCTGAACAAAGAAAGTTGGGAAGCTGCATTGGAACAGCAAGGATGGTCCAACGATCGGATTTTAAACAAAGTCTGGTGGGAAAATTAGATTTAAAACCAATTGATTAAATGACTAGAAAAATGAAAAATATCAGCAATAAATTATTCCTTATGGTTTTGGCGTCGCTTCTGCTACTTACAAGCTGCGAAAAACATGGAGAGGACCCCGGTGCCGAAGCACCTGTTAAACTCGAATTCGACAACGATGGTGAATGGACCTCGATCGATGACATTCAATTGACGGTTACGGTAGCCGTAAATCAGGAGCTATTGAGTGAATTGGATGTAGAGGCTGTCAGCAGCAATGGCTATACCAATTTGCTGGAAACATTATCAATTTCCGGTGGACAGGCCACTTTAAACACAACTTGGGCCGAACTTAATGAAACAGCCAAAATAAATGCATCTGATAAATCATTATCCGGCCTTCACTTTGTGGGTACAGCCGATGGGGTTACATTTCGTTGGCCTTTTGCCATTAGCCAGTCAACACCATTTTCACTGGATTTCAAAAAATCCGTAAATGGCGAGGATGTTGAATTTGTAACACCTTCGGAGGTGTTTAACGATTCAGTTTTTAATGTATATTACGAAGTGGCTACAGTGAACACAACTATTACGACCGTGGAAGTGTTTAGTAAAATTGGTAATGCATCAGATTACAACAGTACACCTGATACAACTGTAACAGTGAACGCTAACAGTCTGAATGAGCAAGAGCTGGACTTTACAGTGCCCGATGAATCAACCATTGCCCTGGACACCAATATGTTTGTTCGATTTGTTATTACCGCCGAAAACGGATTAACCCATGAAGAAGAATTGACAATTCAAAATGTGGCAATCGGACTGGATTATGTTAGCAGTTTTGGGCTTTCCGTTGCTCAGGATGAGATTGGGTATGATTTTTCTGCTGCATCCGCGTTGAATGATTCAATCGTCAATGCCGATCCTGATAAGGTTGATATTTTGCTGGATGTAGAATCCAACGCAACCAATATTGCTGCAACGGCTGAAAGCAACACTGAATTGCTGGTTTCTGACCAGGTTTTTGGGAATGTCACCTATCAGAGTGCACGCGATGAGTTTGATGATAACGGAGGAACCGGTGTAACACAAATCGATGATATTGCCAACCTTGCCAACAATAAAGCAATATTGGTGAAAATTGGCGATCAGACCGGAAGTTCACAATATGCAGTAATGATTATTACAGCCATCAACCGAATTGATGACAGTACCGTTTCAGTAGACTTTAGCCTGCGTTCAAGGCTTTAACCGAAATAAAACAATAATTTTCAACAGGTTGTCCAAAAACCATTATGGTTTGGACAACCTGTTCACAAATACTGAAGGCTATGAAGTACTTCCTGATTTTAATACTGACAATTATCACTTTACACGGCTATACGCAAACGAACGATGTTGTTTCCGACTGGATATTCCATCCGCATTATACATTACCAGGGAATGCTTCAGCTTACCCGGGGCCTTTTATCCCGAATCCTTCTGTTGCAAAACCCATCATTGAAATTCCCGGTGATCCGGTTCTATTTCATAATCAATTCCCGACCGATCGTTTGACCAATCTGCTTGAAAAACAACAAATTCCAACCCGTGAATTTTCAGCAGAGTTATGGCTCTGCAATCATGTGAACCAGCCCATTGGCATTACCATTGGATTAAAAGAAAAAAACAATACTGCCCTACCCTATTGGGTACTGGGATATTACGATGATACAACCCGCTTTTTTATAGGCAATGGTCAGCAATATACAACTGTAACCGTATCCAATAAAAATCCATTTAAAAAGTACTGGCATCACATTGTTGCTGTAGTTGATAATCAAGCTGTCAAAATATTTCTAAATGGCAGGGAGATAAAAAAAGCCGTAACGGGCGAATTTAATGCTGATAACCGGGATCAGCCTGAAATAGAAATTGCGGCCTATACAAAAAACGAACCCTACATGACTATCCCCGACCTGTTAAAAGCCTCCCGCATCCATAAATCCGCCCTTTCTGCATCCGATATAAAAGCGCGCTACGATTCGCTATGCGACCGTGTTGAGCAGGGAATTGTTTTTCCGGAGTTGTTTCATTTTAATGCCGGTCCGTATTTACAACTAGCCCGAGAAAATGACATCCGCATCAATTGGGAGACCAGTGAAACAACATCTGCTGTGATCCGTTATGGCGAGCAATTACCACTGAATCAATCAATCACAATCGAACATAAATCCCGTATTCATGAAGCCACCCTCACGGAATTGAAACCGGCAACTTCCTACTTTTATGAGATAATAGCCAGAAATAAATCAGGAAAAGAAATAAGTACCGGTGTTTATACATTTAAAACAGCCACGCCTGACAGTGCATTCACATTTGCCGTTATAGGAGACACCGAAGCGCGGCCATGGATCAATCATGCGTTGGGTTTAAAGATTTGGAATGAACGTCCTGAGTTTGTTGTAAACCTGGGGGATCTGACCGATGGTGGCAAAGAGCCCCATAAATTTGAATGGAACTACGAATATTTTACAGGTATCACGCCATTGGCCTCCAGAATTCCGGTGGTACCCGTTCCCGGAAATGGAGAAGGTGATTTATACTGGTACAAAAAATACCACAACCTGCCGGGTAATGAGGCCTACTATTCGTACCAATTTGGCAATGCCGAGTTTTTTTTACTCAACAGCAATGAGCGCGAACAGTTTAAACCGGGCGGGGAGCAATACCAATGGCTTGAGAACAAACTGCAACAATCAACCGCGCAATGGAAATTTGTGGCACACCACCACGCTCCATATTCATCGGATGAAAACGACTATGGCAATTCGTGGGAAGGAAAATCAAATTTAGGTGATCTGGATGTGCGCGAAATTGTACCGCTTTATGAAAAGTATGGCGTAGACATAGTGATGTTCGGACATTTACATACCTACCAACGTACCTTTCCCATCAAGGATAACAGAAACGCTGATGAAGGAGTGGTTTATATTCAGGCCGGTGGCGCCGGTGGTAATCTCGAAGATTTTACACCTAACCGGTCCTGGTTTAGTTCAGCAACCCATCGGGGGCATCATTATCTCATTTTTACCATCCATTACAACCAACTCATAATGAAAATGCATGGGATAGATGGTCAATTACTCGACTTTTTAGAAATCAATAAATAATTAATCATGAAAGCCAGGAATATTTTTCACCTTGTAATTGGCATAGTTAGTATTTGGGCATGCAGGCCACAGTATGAACAACCCACATATATCGGTCAGCTGCTCGAGATGGATACCATACACATACGCTATCAGGAACTGCCATCACCTTTACAATCACAGGTCCGTGCAATGCTTTTTGATCCTATAGAAACACCATTTAGGCCGTTTGAAAAATGGGAGCGCATGGTTTCAAAAACAAATGAAGGTAGTTATGTAGATCATATACCCGAGTTTGTTGATACCGAAATTATAGATTTACCGGATAAGGATATCCTGGCTCCCTATACCGCTATATGGTATCGCAAAAAGGTAAAATTCAAAAACACTAACATACTACATATTAACCCGGATGATGGTGCCCGGATTTATTACCAAGGCGGGTGGATTGATCCCCTGCATGATAATATATATTCCCTGCCCGCAAGTGCGGACAGTACCTGGCTGGTCTTGCGGGTTATGAATCAGGCTATGCATGGCGGACTGCGACATGCAAAGATCGCAAAAGAAGAAGATTTCGCCATGTACTTTGAACAATTAAATCAACGCAGCATACGAAAAAATATCTGGCAGCATTACATTTCCATTGACAGTCCTGGTGAAAAAGACCTGCAACAATTGGAAAAATCATTTGCTGAAAACACCACACCGGATACAGCAATGGCATATTTCCGATCAAATACGTTTTTTACAATACCGCCGTATGCTTTGTTATTCGATTCAACCCTTAAAATAGCCTGGCAACTCAATAATTCAGACACACTTGAATTGCATTATCGTACTTCCGATAACAATAAAATCATCACTTCAAAAACCCTTTTCAATAAGTCTTTGCAATATGTTGAATTACCATTGACAGAAGCTCATGATGGCTTAACCTGCTGGCTTCAGCATAAGGATCATTACACAGATACCTTTCGTATAGCCAACATATTGGCCGATACTTTAACCATTGGTTGCTGGGGCGACAGTCAGGGTGGTTGGGATACATTCAGAAAAATTGTCGGCATTCAATTAGAGGATAATGTTCAATTCTCAATTGGTCTGGGTGATTTGGTATCCAACGGATCATCCGAAGAGCAGTATCAATATTTTACCCGTTCTTTAACCAAAGGCACGCAGGTTCTACCAACGCTGATTGTACCGGGTAATCACGATTACGACGGGGTTTTCCATAACTTCAACCCTACTCATCTACGCCGGTATACCCTGGAAGAACAAGGATATAAATCATTCAACATTAAGGATTACTATTTCCTGGCCATCGATTTCAATGAATTCTTTCCGCTTTCCATTCCTGAAGAATCAGAGCAGTTTCAGTGGATGTACAATCAAATAAATAGTAAGGCCTGGCAAAACGCCAAAATTCGGTTCCTGATGCTGCATCAGCCACCGTATTCACAGGGTTGGCCCGGTTATCATGGTGCTCCGATGGTAAAGGCATTGGTTGACTCACTGGCTGAAAAATACCGGATTGATTTTGTGCTTGCCGGCCATACCCATGATTATGAGCGTTTATCCAAACAATATGGCAATCACACAACACACTTTGTCATTTCAGGTACCGGCGGAGGTAATATTGAACCCTCTGAATTATCTGAATATCCGGTTATGGACACGGTTATTAAATCGCATTTATACACACAAATTAAGCTTATCGACCAACAGGTTTTATTGAAAGCCATTCAACCAAACGGCGATGTGGTTGATAAGCTCATTATTAACATTCACGAATAAATTAATCAGTAAACATGCAATTAAAAGGATCGTTAAAGGCAGTAATTTTCGATTGGGCTGGTACTACCGTGGATTATGGCTGTATTGCCCCAACAAGAGTTTTTGTAGAAGTATTGGCAAAAAAAGGTATTGAAATAACCATGCAGGATGCCCGGGAACCAATGGGACTAGCCAAAAAAGATCATTTGGTGGCATTGCTAAAAATGGATAAAGTTCAACAGCAATGGAAACAAAAATACCAGGTTGAAATGGATGAGGATATACCCAATAAATTATATAACGATTTAGAACCCTCACTGGCCGCTATTGTTGCCGATTATTCAACTCCTATAAACGGTGCGGTAGACCTCCTGGAACAACTACGAAGAAATCATGTGAAGGTGGGTTCTACCACAGGCTATGTATCTACAATGATGGACAGAGTAATTCCGGTGGCCGGGAACCATGGATTTACCCCTGATGCTATTATTACCTCGTCAGACGTTACTGATGGACGACCCAAACCCTGGATGTGCTATTTAAATGCCATCAGGCTGAATGTTTTTCCCATGCATCACACAGTTAAAATAGGTGATACCATTGCCGACATTGAAGAAGGATTAAATGCCGGTATGTGGACCATAGGGATTACCAAATCGGGCAACGAGGTTGGCCTGTCGGAACATGATGTTCAAAATGCTGATCCAACATGGCTCAGAGAAAGACTTCAACAATCAGAAGTGAAAATGAAAAAGGCAGGGGCCCACTATGTGGTGCAAGGCATCTGGGAATGCGCAGAAGTGCTTCAGGAAATTGACAGCCAAATTAAACACGGAGAAACGCCATTAAGTAATAAGCAATTTATAGGTTGAAATGAAATAATAACCCAAACTTAAGATAGACTTTGTATTAATCTATGATGAACAAAATATCTTAAAAAAGATGATTTTAACCAAACAACATAAAATTTTTCGTTTCCGCATTTTTGCCGTAACCTGGCTGGCATATTTCGGGTTTTACTTCTGCCGGAAAAATATTAGTGTACTCAACACTTCGTTACAAACCGAATTTGGAACCACCAATGCTGATTTTGCCAAAATAGTGGGTTTTTACAGCATTATGTATATGCTGGGACAATTTTTAAACGGATATTTGAGTGATCAAAAAGGCCCCAGGCTCATAGTAGGTATTGGCTTATTTCTTTCGGTTATTGCCAATTTTTTTATGGGTTTGGCGGGTTCGGTCGGGGTGCTGATTTTTTTGGCAGGGTTGAATGGTTTTGGCCAGTCATCGGGATGGCCGGGATTGGTAAAAACCATGTCGAGCTGGTACAGGCCCAATGAAAGGGGCATTGTTATGTCGTGGTGGACAACCTGTTATGTGACAGGTGGCTTTTTGGCTACCCTGTTTGCAACCTGGTGGCTTACCAATCAATCCATATTACCCTCCCTCGATTGGAAAAGAGCCTTTTGGGCGCCCGCTATTGTGTTGGCCATCATCGCCTCTGTATTTGTAATATTTACCAGAAATACCCCTGCATCAGCGGGTTTAGTGCCATTGGTAAAACATAAAAATTCGGAGATTGCCAAAGATGATACAGTGCCACTCAAAGATATTCTAACCAACTCAGCAATATGGATAGCGGCCATCATGTATTTCTTCATCAAGTTTACACGGTATACCTTTTTATTCTGGTTGCCCACCTATTTAGAACAGGGGCTTGGCTATTCACAAAAAGCGGCCGGATACAGCTCATCGGCTTATGAATTAGTAGGATTTGCCGGTGTTATCTTTGCCGGGTATGCCTCCGATAAAATGTTTCAGTCGCGACGTTTTCCCATTGGTGCGCTCATGCTATTCGGACTTACGGTGGTTTTCGCCCTGCAGCCATTTCTGAGTTCACAGGGGTTAGTATTTACAACAATCAGCATCGGGCTCATAGGTTTTATGACTTATGGCCCTGATGCTTTAATGTCGGGTGCAGCTGCCATGGACCTGGGCACTGAAAAAGGCGCGGCCAAAGCAGCCGGTTTTATTAATGGGGTTGGCTCAATGGGACAATTGATATCACCTTATGTGGTGGCATTTATCAGCGAAAGCTATGGATGGGATTTCCTGTTTAGGGGATTCCTGGCTGTCTCATTCATATCAGCAGTACTGTTAAGCACAAAGTGGAACTACAAAAAAGAAGAAGCGATAGAAGCGCAACCCTCTTACAGCCTTTAAATATTGATTTATGAAAGAAAAAAAACCAATAAATATACACGAAGTTGACCAGTCGGAAGGAGATAGCAATCAATCTGATTTACGACGCAACTGGCAAGAAAAACGCTCTGCTCAAACAAAAAAACAACTGGCAGAGGATGAAAAGTATTTTATTCATCAGGCTTTGTCTACACCTTGTTTAAATGTGATACAGGAATGTGAAGGCATTTACCTGACTGATATTGAGGGTAAAAAATACATGGATTTTCATGGGAACAGCGCTCATCAGATTGGTTTCAGAAATAATTATGTGGTGGAACGACTGAAGCAACAACTGGATGTACTGCCTTTTACAACCAGGCGTTACACCAATTTGCCTGCCATTGAACTGGCCAAAAAAATCACTTCCATAGCACCTGAATCCCTCAATAAAGTGCTTTACGCCCCAGGTGGTGCTACGGCCAATGGTATGGCCATTAAACTAGCCAGGTATTTAACCGGGCGATACAAAATCATCAGTATGTGGGAGGCCTTTCATGGTGCATCGCTCGATATGGCATCATACAGTGGTGAACCTATGTTCCGCGAAAATACCGGGCCATTGATGCCGGGTAGTCTGCATATACCACCTTTCTCAAATTACAACGGACTGTGGTGCGACGATAATAAGGACAACTCCGAAAAAATACTGGAATACCTTGAATACATGCTGGGCAAAGAAAAAGACGTTTGTGCATTACTGGCCGAACCGATTCGCAATACTTCCGTGCATATACCACCAGCTGATTTCTGGAAAAACGTACAATATATCTGCAATCAATACAACACCTTACTAATTTTTGATGAAATACCAGTTTGCCTGGGACGCACAGGCCGATTTTTCGCCTTTGAACATTTTAATATGGTACCGGATATCGTAACAATGGGTAAAGGATTGGGGGGTGGTATCATGCCATTTGCTATGGTAATGGCCAATGAAAAATTTGATATAGTGAGCCATAAAGCCGTGGGGCATTACACCCATGAAAAAAATCCCCTGGCTGCTAGGGCTGCCCTGGCTACCATCGAATATATTGAAAACGAATTTGTATTGGTAAATGTACGTCAGCATCAGGATTATGTGCGCGGACGATTGATGCACCTGAAAGGAACGTACGATATAATTGGTGATGTGCGCGGTATTGGCCTGCTTTGGGCCATTGAGCTTGTTGAGAACAGGTCGTCGAAAGAACCTGCAAGCCTGGCAACCGAGCGAATTATGTATCGCTGTCTTGACAACGGACTGAGCTTTAAAATAACCGGTGGCAATATAATAACCTTAATTCCACCGCTCACCATTACCGAACCTGAACTCGATACCGCACTTAATATCATTGAAGATGCCATTAAACAAGAAAACAATAAATCATCACAATCATGAAAAAAATTTTATTACTCGTTGGAATCATATTCACTGCTATCGTTTTAGGCCATAGTCAGTATAAAACTGAAAAAATCGTTTTTATCACAATGGACGGATTGCGCTGGCAGGATTTATACACCGGAGCCGACAGCATTCTTATTCGACATAAGGACTATGTTGAACATCCCGATGTGTTGGTGGACAAGTTCTGGAATCGCGATCCACTTGTCCGTCGTGAAAAACTAATGCCATTTTTCTGGAATACCATTGCCAAACACGGTCAGTTATATGGAAACAGAAAGCATGGCTCCAAAGTTGACCTGGCCAATCCATACTGGTTTTCATATCCGGGATACAATGAAATTTTAACCGGTATTATTGGCGATACAGTCATTAACAGCAATAATAAAATCCCGAATCCTTATACAACAGTACTTGAAGTGATCAATAACACATCTATGCACAGCGGAAAAGTAGCAGCCTTTGGCTCATGGGACGTATTTCCCTACATCATTAATGAAGAGAGAAGCGGAATACCCGTAAATGCCGGTTTCGAACCCGTCACCGGAAACGACCTTACCGAAAAGGAAAAATTTCTGAATGAATTACAAACCCAAATACCAAGCCCCTGGCATACTGTTCGCCTGGATGCCTTTACCCATCATTATGCGATGGAGCACCTGAAAAAATATCAACCTGATTTACTTTATGTGGCTTATGGAGAAACCGATGATTTTGGGCATGACGGACGCTACGACCACTATTTAAACTCAGCCTATACAACCGATCAGTTTATCAAAGCGATCTGGGAGTGGGTACAATCCAATCCGGATTACAAAAACAAAACAACCCTGATCATTGCAACCGATCATGGACGAGGCACAAATGGCATAGATGCCTGGAGGAGCCACGGCGTGGAATGGACCAATTCGGATGAAAGCTGGTTTGCTATTATGGGACCCGATGTAGAAGCAAAAGGTGAAATAAAACACGCTTGTCAATACTATAATTCTCAGTATGCAGCAACCATTGCCGAGCTTATGGGTGTCCCGTATACTCAGGATAAAAAGATGGGTGAAGCACTCGACATCCTCAAAAAATAACCAGGCATGAAAAACAACAACCTGCTCTTTACACCCGGTCCGCTCAACACTAGTACAACCGTTAAGGAAGCCATGCTGCGTGATCTTGGCTCGCGTGATTATGTCTTTATCGAAACAGTAAAAGAAATTAGAACCCGGCTATTAGCGCTGGGTGGTGTTTCCAAAGACCAGGGCTATGAATGTGTCATTATGCAGGGCTCCGGCACTTTTGGCATTGAGTCGGTATTATCTGGTGTTATCCCACAAAATGGAAAATTACTGCTATTGATCAATGGCGCTTATGGCAATCGGATGCTTAAAATAGCCCAAAGACATTCTATATCACATGTTGCATTGGAATGTGCTGAAAATGAAATTCCCGATAAGCATGAAATTGAAAATTATTTGAGGTCTGATGCTTCCATTACCCATGTAGCAATGGTGCATTGCGAAACAACTACGGGAATAATGAATCCGATAGATGAAGTGGGAAAGCTTTGTAATACATACCACAAAATATTTATTGTTGATGCCATGAGTAGTTTTGGAGGTGTTGATTTTACAATTCCTCAGGCGCATATCGACTATCTCGTTTCATCATCCAATAAATGTTTGGAAGGGGTACCCGGATTTTCATTCACCCTGGCCAATAGGGCTCATTTAGAACAAACAAAAGGCCGAAGCAGAAGCCTCTCACTTGATTTATATGCACAATGGCAGGGGCTGGAAATAAACGGACAATTCCGTTTTACCCCCCCGACACATGCATTGCTGGCATTTTATAAGGCATTAACCGAACTGGAAAATGAGGGTGGTATAAAGGCCAGGGTAGAACGGTACCGCCAAAATTACGAATTACTTATGTCGGCTATGGTAAAACTGGGTTTTGAGCCGTATGTGCATGAAAAACTTAGAGGGCATATTATAACAGCATTTTTATATCCTTCCGGTGATTATTTCGATTTTGAGATGTTTTACAGTATGCTTAATCAAAAGGGATTTACCATTTATCCCGGTAAATTAAGTCGGGTTGATTGTTTTCGGATAGGAAATATCGGGCAGATTTATGAAAAAGACATACGCTCGTTACTCGAAGCCATTGCAGCGGTAATTAACGAGATGATACAAAAGATAACTGTATAGTTTAGTTTGTTTACACGCTTAAAGCAACAGGGAATATTCCTTGCAGTACAGTTTTTCGTTGGTTTTTAAGATTCAGTTTTTTTGCAAAGCCATCCCAAAAAACAGGGATGGCTTTAATTTTTGAATATTTTATAAAACTTAATCTATTTCTTAATAAATGATGTTTTTAACACATCGGCAGAATTGGTTCCCACCATCACATTAAATTTTCCCGGTTCAACCAGGTATTCACCTTCGTTGTTATAGAAACCCAATTCCTGATCAGTAAGTGTAAAGGTTACTTCTTTCGATTCACCGGGTCTTAAATTAATTTTATCAAATCCTTTTAGCTCCTTAACCGGTCTGACCAGACTCGCCACTTCATCCTGTATATAAAGCTGTACAACTTCTTCGCCGGCTACATCACCTACGTTTGTAACATCAACCATAACCTTAATGGCTTCGTTATTAGTGGTATCAAGGCTTAAGTTGGCATATTCAAATTCGGTATAACTAAGTCCGTAACCAAAGGGATACAGAGGACTGTTCGTTTCATCGGTATAATGAGACCAAAAAACAGAGTTGTGTGAAACGGGTCTGCCGGTGCTGAAATGATTATAATAAATGGGTATCTGGCCAACACTTCGCGGAAAAGTCATCGGTAATTTACCACCAGGGTTATAATCGCCAAACAACACCGCTGCAATGGCATTACCGCTTTGTGAGCCTAACTGCCAGGTTTCCAATATAGATGGAATGTGTTCATCAGCCCAGGTTATGGTAAGCGGACGACCATTCATAAGTACCAAAACAATATTTTGATTTACTTCGTAAACAGCTTCCAGCAATTCCTGCTGAAGCCCGGGCAATCCAATGTGCGCTCTGCTTCTTCCCTCTCCCGTCTGAAAACCATGTTCACCCAGCACCATAATCACTACTTCAGCGTTTTTGGCTGTTTGTATGGCTTCAGCAAATCCGTTCGTATCGGTTTGGTTGATATTTACATGGCTGTGAAAAAAAGTTTCTTCCATTACAAAATCAGGCCCTTTGACATATTTATAATCATTTGTATATTTATCCAGGCCTTCGAGTACTGAAATGGCTGTACTGTCTTCCGAACCTATACGCCAATTACCCAACGGACTGTTTTTATCAGCTGCTAGCGCACCAATAACAGCAATATTTTGTTGCTTTTTATTTAATGGTAAAAGGTCATTATTATTTTTAAGTAATACAATTGATTTTTTGGCCATCTCCAAAGCGGCCTCTAAATGGTCAGGATGATAAATTAATTCTTTTTCCCGTTGCAAATCGCAATATTTATATGGGTCTTCAAATAGTCCCAGTTCATATTTTACCCGTAAAATTCTTCTTACAGCATCGTCAATAATATGCATTTCCACTGTGCCCGATTCAACCAGTTCTTCGAGGTGTTGCACATAAGCCAGGGATTCCATATCCATATCAGAGCCTGCAATGACTGATAATTCAGCAACGTGTTTTAAATCACGTGCATAGCCATGATCAATCATTTCTAAGCCTGAGGCCCAATCAGATAATACAAATCCCTGAAAGTCCCAGTCTTCTTTTAAGATATCTCTTTGTAAAAAATGGCTTGCTGTTGCGGGCACTCCATTGAGCGAGTTAAAGGCATTCATAACCGATTTAACATCAGCATCCAGCGATGCCTTAAATGGTGGAAGTATTACATTATATAATATAGAATGACTGACATCAACTGAATTGTAGTCTTTGCCAGCTTCAGGAAATCCGTACCCGGCTAAATGTTTGGCAGTTGCTGCGATGGTATTTGGCTTTGACAGGTCATCTCCCTGAAACCCTTTAACACGCGCCATAGCAATTTTGGAGCCCAGGTATGGGTCTTCTCCGGCTCCTTCCATCACCCTTCCCCAACGTGCATCACGAGAAATATCCACCATGGGGGCAAAAGTCCAGTTCACTCCAGCAGCTGATGCCTCAACGGCTGCATATCTGGCTGCGCTTTCGATGGCCTCCATATCCCAACTAGCTGACTCAGCCAATGGTATAGGAAACACAGTTCTATGCCCATGCACAACATCCAACCCAAATATAATGGGTATTCCCAGTCGCGTCTCATTTACTGCAATCTCCTGTACAGCCCTGACATTTTCAACACCATATACATTAAGCATCGAACCTACCAATCCGCTTTTGATATGATTATACCTCATCTGTTCATTACTGCCTTCAGGGATGGGGCCCGTCGGGTTCCAAAAACTGCTGTATTGATTCATTTGTCCGATTTTTTCCTCCAGGGTCATAATGGCCAGCAATGAATCAACCTTTTTGTCAATTGCACCGGATTGAGCAAGAATTTCATTCATTTGAGAAGTGAATAGCATAGTTATTATTACTACCGATACCAGCATTAGTTTTTTCATAGAAATTGTTTTAATTTTTTAATGGGTATAAAAATAGTATTTTACCATTATTTGTGAAATTAATGGTTTTAATACTTCATCAAGTTGTGCGGGCGATGGTTACGTAACTAATCAATACTTATTTTATCATTTAAACAGCACCCAAAAAAATAATTTCATTAATTTTACATAAGCGCATCTTAATTCTCATTTTTTATATGAATTGATAATGAAAAGAAAAATCTACATTTCGATACCGACTGCATTTATAATCTCTTTTTTCCTCTTTCTTTCCTGCGAAAAAAATGGCGGTGGACTGGCATTATTGTCTGTTGAACAGGAACTTGAACTCGGACGGCAAACCGATAGTACCATCATGGCCAATCCCGGTGAATATCCTATACTTGATCGTGAGGCATATCCGGAGGCTTACGAATATATGGAAGACATGATGAATGAAATTATGCAAACGGATGAAATGAACAGGAAAAGTGATTATGTGTGGAAGTTAACAATTATTGATAAAGAAATATTAAATGCCTTTGCAGTGCCCGGAGGGTATATTTATTTTTATACAGGGCTTATGCGGTATTTGGAGAATAGTGCACAGATTGCCGGGGTGTTGGCGCATGAGATGGCGCATGTTGACCGGCGACATTCAAACAGGCAAATAACCAAAGCGTATGGATTGGATGTTATATTGGGATTGATTTTTGGGGATAATTCCGGACTGGGGCAGATTGCGGAAGATTTGGCAAAAGGTTTGAGTACATTGCATTTTTCGCGTGATATGGAATATGAGGCCGATGAGTATTCAGTAAAATATTTAAATGATACGAAATATCACCCAATCGGCATTGAAGGTTTTTTTGTTAAAATGCTAATGAATAATGAAACTGGTGAAACACTTGAATTTTTGAGCACCCACCCCTCCGATCAAAAAAGAATTGATCATTTAGAGGAAGTGTGCAAAGCAACCAGTTGCATGCCAGGTGAAATTGGTGAGGATGAATATAATGCCCTGATAGAATCACTGCCTTAGTATTAAATATTGAACTTCCGGATAAAAACAGGATAACCAGTATCCGGAAGAACCCTTGAGGCGGAAAAACTATATTTCTTTATGCGTAATGGAAACGCTGGCCTGCGCTTTTGGCAAAACAGTAACATCGGCCATGTTAACATGATCGGGACACGAGACCATGAAATATATAACATCTGCTATATCCTGTGCCACCAAAGGTTCAAATCCTTCATAAACTTTATCAGCCTTATCCTGGTCACCCTTAAAGCGAACAGCTGAGAATTCCGTATTCACTGCTCCCGGATTTACAGCCCCTACTTTTATACCTGTACCATTCAGGTCAATCCGTAAGCCTTTTGTGAAAGCATCAACCGCATGTTTGGTTGCACAATATACATTTCCCTTCGGATATACCTCTTTCCCTGCAATGGAACCTACATTTATAATGTGTCCACTTTTATACCTGGTCATTCCGGGTAATAAGGCTTTGGTAACATAGGTCAGGCCTTTGAGGTTGATATCCGTCATCCGGTCCCAGTCATCAAGGTCAGCATCTTGCGAAAAAGCTAATCCGTGCGCATTCCCGGCATTATTGATCAGAATATCAATATGTTGTATTTCAGCAGGTAAAGATTCTACAGCGTGAAATACTGCTTGGCGATCGGAAACATCAAAAACCAGTTTATGAATGTTTACCTGTTTATCTAATTCGTTCGCTAATTGATCCAGTCGTTCCTGTCTGCGTCCACAAATAATAATATCAATACCGTTTTGTGCAAATGTTTTGGCAGTTGCATAACCAATACCTGATGTGGCACCGGTTATCAGCGCTATTTTTTGTGTCATAATAATATTGCTTTATGTGATGTTTACATGCTAACCTAACAATTTTTAATGATTGTGCACATTATTCATGGCATTTTAAGGACCTGTAATTTTGGATAATCTGTTTGTTTGATTGTTTGGTGAGTATAAATGCCCGGCAGTATTGCAAATGGTGTTTCAACCCATGAAATGTGACCTGATCCTCGCCAATATTGCCAGTTCTTTCCATCAATCGATGATAATTCCTTGTTGATTGAATTTGTAGGCATCCCACCTATCGTTGATCAGCGCATATAACGTATTCACACCCAATTTGTGCAGAGCAATTGCAGCATCCCGAAAACCATTGGTAATTTCATCGGGTACATGTGAATCGGAATTCAGTGTGACGGGAATATCATTTTTCGCCAATTCCTTAACGATCCGGTTTGAAGGATAAAATTCCAGGTCGTTGTTTTTATAATACCCACGGGTATTGATTTCGACAATTACCCCTGTTTTTTTGATGGTTCTGATGAGTTTTTCAATAAGGGATTGATACCATGCATCATTTTCATTGTATAACTTATTATACGGGTTTTGCATTTTAATTTTATCCAAATGTCCCAGAATAGTAGGTTTTTCTGTTTCCAGCATTTCAATTATCAGTTCGTAATATCGTGAAATGGCCTGCTTAATGTTGTTTTTAAAAATTTGCTGCAGTCCATGCAGGAAATCCTCATGGCCGCCATCAATGTGCCAGGGTGTACCGTCCGGTAATTCATCAACAAAGTGAATAGAACCTATTGTATAATCAAGCTGATGTTTGGTTATAGCCCGATTTTCAGGGCCCATCTTGTACGGAATATAATCTACTTCCAAACCCAGATAAATATCCAGTTGTTTTTTATGTGTATGCTTAAGATTAGATATTTCATTGACATATTTTAAGATATCCTGATGATCAATATTCCATCCTGACGGAAACGGTACCGGTCCGTGAGTGGAAAAGCCATACGCTACAAGGCCTTTTTCAATGGCGGCATGTACGTAATCTATCGGTTTCCCGCCTCCATCACAATAATAGGTGTGCGAATGGTAATTGGTCCAGGGCATTGATTGTTATTTTTTTTAGTAAAATAAATGATTCCTGTCTGTTCAGAAAACAAAAACATATTAAGTTATTATTATAATAATAACCAAAATTTTACCTTGTTCACATTCATGCTTGTTTTAAGAAATTAATTAGGAATAATAAATTAAATTTTCAATATTCTTATTTTTTTTCATATAAATCTTTTTCAAATCAATTTTTTTATTATATATTCGTAATATATTACGAAATTATGATTTTATGATCAATGAACTTGAAAAAATTATAAAAGACCGCTATGGTTCCTGGACTGATTATAGCGAATCTATAAACATGGATAAGAAAAACGTAAAAAGATACTTTGCACGAAACATTGATAAGTTAAATGAGATGCTCGAGCCACTGGGTGTAGAGCTTAGTATTAAAGAAAAAGTAAGGGTGATTTCACCCGGTTATTAGTGGTTAACCATAAAAAATTAGAAATTATGATTACACGTTACGATCCTAATTTGGCAGTTCAAAAAGCAGCACATATATCTGAAGACCTACAGGGATTTCTTAAGAACCAGTTTAATTTTCGAGGATATATCCATAAAGCATATTTATCCTATTTATTAGACCAGTATATGGATCATATAAAAAAGGATCTAGAGCAATCCGGCGAGGAAGGCAATGAAAAAAGAATGGATTATAACCTGGATTCATTTATGTGGTTTAGAAAATTGGTGAATGAAGTACAGGAAATTAAAAATGAAAAGATTTACCTGCATGCGCGCATGGCCAGTTGAGAAATTCATTGGCACTTATATAACATCAGGCATAACTATTGATTGATGAGTTAAAAGGGAACAGTTTCAATATTGTTCCCTTTGTTTTATATGATCCGGCAGGCTGAAAATTTATTCGTATTTATCTGCTTTACATTCCTGAATCAGGATTGCTGATGTAAATAATGATACAATGTATTTTGATCCAACACTTCCATAAACGGCTCGTAGTCAATACCATTCTCAAGGATGTACGATGTAATTAATTCCCTGGTTAGCTGCACCAATTCTTCGGATTTCCATGGTTTTTCGATATAACGCTGAATATTGGCATTGTTAATGGCCGTTATGGTATCCTCGTGGGTGGCAAGACCGGTTAAGAGTACTTTTTTAGTCTTTTCAAAACGGTCGTCCCTGTTTATTTCACTGAGGAACTCAACCCCGTTTTTACCGGGCATGATATGATCGGAAATGACCAGGGCAACATAATGTCCTTTGCTATACAGGTTTTCCATAAGTTGCTCTGCTTCATCCACGGTTTCACATTCCTCAAGATTCAGCAAATTCTCAAAAAAAGCCAGGTCCTTACCTATGGTTGCCAATACTTCCCGCTGATCATCCAGATAGATTACTGTTATTTTTTCCATAGTTAATTATTTAAAGGTAAAAGAATGGTAAATGTTGTATCGCCGGGTTTACTTTTAACATCAATGCTGCCTTCATAGCTTTCAACCAGGCGTTGTACGATTGATAAACCCAGTCCGAGGCCAAATGACAATCCACCCTTTTTGGTGGTTACATTGGGTTGAAAAATTTTTTTACGCAAATCATCCGGAATACCCGGACCATTATCTTTAATATTAATCATAGCCATGCTGTCCTTTTTTTGGGTTTCAATAATTACGGCAGGGTTTGTTGTTTTGGCGTTTAAAAGACTTTCGCATGCATTTTTTATGATATTTACCCAAATTTGGACAAGTTCACCACCATTTCCATAAATAGTCGGGATATTATTAAATTTTTTTTGTATATCCACCTGCCGGATCAATGTTTTGAGCAATATGAGCGATTCTTCTAAGGTTTGTTCAATATTTACCGGTTTACGTTCCTGGTGTGTAACTGCCAGTTGTTTTACCGAGTTAAGAACATACCCTGCATGGCTTGAAGCGATTAGCATGTCATGCAAGGTGGTTCCAATCTCCCAGAACCTGAATATCTTTTCCAGTTCTCCGGGACTTTTTTGCTGTTTTTGGAGCTGCTTAATATCATCATCTGTAATATTCAAACGAGCCAGTTTTTTGGCCAGCCCTGTTGAAATACCAAGTTTGGAAATTAATCTGTCTCTCTGGTTTCGGGCTTCGTCGCTGGAAATAATTTGTCCTTCTTCAATGGCCTTCAGAAATATTTCGTACGAAAAAGGTTTATCAAGCGATTGAAACAGGTTCTTAATGCTATCGGATAACCATTCGGTATTTCCTTTTAGTACGCCAATGGCATTGTTTAACTCATGTGCCAGTCCGGCCGCCATTTGTCCCAGGGTGGCCATTTTCTCACTGTGCATAAGATTTTTTAATGCCGCTTCCTTTTCGGTCATTACGCGTTGCATTAATAATTGGCGCGAGGTAAGCTCGTTTACAATAACCGGAACAAAGTCCTGGGCCAATTTTTTATGCCCTTCAAGGTCAAAATCGTTGGCATCGATATAGGCTAATTTGGTTGGCTCCCGGGCTACCAACTCGGCATAACTGGAGTACGATTTGGAGAAAAAACTATGTACCCCGGCAAACATACCTTTTCCGGCGCGTAATATTTCCTGCTTACTACCCGAATCATTTTCCCGATAGCCGGCTAACATGCCTTCCAAAACAAGGTATAACCGCTTATTCTCATGATTTTGTTTCATAAGAATTTCGCCCGTCTCCAGTGTTATTCGACTGGACACATCGGAGAAATACATCTCACTTAACCGGTCAATATATTGTGTATCTAATATGTTGCGTTGTCCTTCCAAATTTAAAAGTCTGTAAGTTTCAGAATATATACAACCACAAACGATAAACTTAACCCGATAATAGCAATAATAACTCCAATGCGAGCCATTTGCCCGGTATTAATTAATCCCGTACCATGTGCCAGTGCATTGGGCGGCGTGCTTATTGGCAATGCCATACCCATAGATGCCGCAATGGCCGTGGCAATAACAACCGTGGTTAATCCGCCAATGTTTAGCAAACTTTCAACGGTAGTTCCGAGGGCAGCGATAATAGGCATCAACAGGTTGGCGGTTGCTGTATTCGACATAAAATTCGCCATAACCATAGTTAATGTAGCTGCCAGACCAATGATTAATATGGCCGACATGTTTTCAAACGGAATACTCTCTATCAAATGCAATGCAAGCCCGCTTTGCTCCATCGCCAGACCAAGTGCTATACCACCTGAGACCAGCCACAACACATCCCAGCTTATCTTTTTCAAATCGTCCTTATTGATAATTTTTGTAGCAGTAAACACACCAACCGGTATCATGGCCACAATGTACGAATTCATTCCGTGGATGAAATCGGTTAACCATAGCAAAATGGTTAAAACAAAGGTTGCATATACGATATTGGCTTTGGTACTTTTAATAAAACTACCTTTGATATCCAGTTTGATGGTTGGGGTTTCGGTTTTATACATGACATTTAATAATATCCAGCCAATAATTAGCATAACTATTGCGTATGGAAGGCCAAAGCTCATCCACTTACCGAAACTCACATAATGTTCACCCGTTAAATATTTTAAGGCGATGGCGTTAGGCGGTGTTCCAATTGGCGTACCAATCCCCCCAATATTGGCGGCCACCGGAATGGCAAGCACAAATCCTATTTTACCACGATCATTGGCCGGAAAATAGGTGAGTACCGGAGCTAATATTGAAAGCATCATGGCTGTGGTAGCCGTATTGCTCATAAACATGGAAAAAAGGGCGGTAATAATCATCAGCCCCATCATCACCATTTTAGGATTTTGGCCAAAGGGTTTTAACATGATGCGGGCTAAATTCTGATCGAGCCGGTATTTGGTGGCGGCCATGGCCAGAAAAAAGCCACCCATAAAAAGCAGTATAATGGGCGAGGCAAATGTTGAGAATATCGACTTATAACTGATTAATTCACCCAGATTGGCGGCATCCGCATCACGAAAAAGTATAAGGCCTTTGTCGGAAACCATTATCAGTTCCAATACAATGATTAAAACTGAAGTGGCATAAACAGGGATAGGCTCGAGTATCCAAAACATGGCGGCAAAAACAAAAAGTGCTATAACACGTTTTTCGATTACTGTGAGCCCTTCTATTCCAAACGATTCGACAGGTATTGCTAAAATTATGAGAGGCAGGAGAATGCCCACCCAGAGTTTTATGTTTTTCATGCTAACTAACTTTTAAACTATAATTTTTTGAAGGCACAAAATTAAACTTAATTCATTTCCCAATACAATTTATGAATAGGAATGTTTGATAACAAGCCTTTATTTGAATTGGGTTTGAATTAGCAAAAATTAAATAACCAGGCACTTTTTAATATACGCATTAACATATTTCATATTGACAGATATAGGTATATAATTATTAAAGTAGCAACTATACTGGTAATCATATTGATCAATAATGTTTTTATTATATCATTTTTAGTAATGATTTTGTTGTTGTTGCCGATATAGGGTTTGTGCACCTTATGACCAAAATAATTACCCGGTCCACCCAACCGGCAATTCAATATACCGGCCAGGGCAGCCTCCGGATAACCGGCGTTGGGACTAGTGTGTTTATGGCCGTATCTGAATAAAAAAAACAACCCCCGGTAATTGAATGTTAAAATGACCATTAGCATTGCGGTTAAACGGGCAGGGATAAAATTCAGGACATCATCGAGTCGGGCTGCAAATTTTCCAAATTGCCCATAGCGTTCGTTTTTATATCCCGTCATGGAATCCAGGGTATTTGCCATTTTGTATGCCAGCATAGCCGGTAACCCGCCAATGGCATAATAAAACAAGGGGGCTATTACACCATCACTTAAATTTTCAGACAGGGTCTCCAAAATGGCTTTTCTTATTTGTTGTGCATTTAGATCACGGGTATCACGACCAACAATAAAGCTTAATTGTTTACGTGCTGCAGCAATACCATTTCTCTCAAGTGCTCTGTGCACTTTATAACTCTCTTGTATAAGGCTTCGGTTGGCGATACCATAAAATATGCCTATTGAAGTAACAGATAAATATAGAATTGACAAAGGCCTGATCCAATTCAGGAAACATAATAACAAAAAATAGGTGGCTGCTATTAATGATACGGATAACAGGGCGCCTTTCAAAAACCGGTGTTTACCTGTATTCATTTGGTTCTCACCATGAGCAATCAGAAAACCGAAAAGGCGTATAGGATGCGGTAACCATTTCGGGTCGCCAATTATGAGGTCTAAAAGGAATCCAAAAACCAATGGAATAACAATATATTGAACTGAGTCTATATACATATTTAACGAATGAAATATTCTTTAAGAGCCTTCACAAGAATATCGTTATTTTCCTGATTTTGTAGTGCAAACCGGACATAGTTTTTATCCAGTCCTCTGAAATTAGAGGCATCACGGATTAAAATTCCATGTCTGGTTAACAGGTAAGACTTTAATTCATCCGAACTCCCTTTTTTCAGGCGTATCAGGCAGAAATTACATGTGGAAGGGATTACCGTTAATGCATCGATCTGCCGGAGTTGATCCTGAAACTGGCTGGTTTCTTTCTCAAGTCTGCTTAAATCGGGTTTGCATTGCTCATAGTGATGGAGAATGTAATAACCGGCCTGTTGCGCCAATGTATTTACCGACCAGGGTATTGAATATTTACCAATGCTTTCCGTCAATTTCTTTGAACTTAAAATATATCCTAATCTGATACCCGGAATGGAAAATGTTTTGGTAAATGACCGGACCAATATCAGGTTTTCATAATCACTTAATAGTTTTTCTGCTGATTCATGTGCATGGCTCAATTCACAAAAAGCCTCATCTACTATTAAAACGGTGTTCGGATTTTGTGTCAAAAACATCTTAAGCCGGGACAATGCAACAACCTGTCCATCCGGATTATTAGGGTTACCCAGCCATACAAGGTCTGCATCTGTTTTATAATTTAGTTGGTCGTTATGGTGCAGGTACGAAAGAGCATGATGGTGCAATGCACAGGCATCTTCATATTCAGCAAATCCGGGTATAACGATTGCCGATTTTTGTTCGGAAAAAACTTGTGCGATCAGGTAAAAAGCTTCTATTGACCCGTTGGTAACCAATACCTGGCCTGGGTCCAGATTATGTTTTTCAGCGATTTGCAGGACTAGTGAATCAGCGCTCGGTTGGGGATAATGGTTAATGTGTTGTACATGATGCTCCAAATATTGGATAAGTTTGTCAGAGGGCCCATCATACCATACATTGGAGCTAAAATCGGCTTTTATCTCGTAATTAAAACGGTATCCGTCATCGCCATGTCCGGTTATCATGGTGTTGGTTCCTTTTTGCGCAAAACACGGTAAATGTAGTCCATATCAACATATTGCCGGGTAAATTGCGCCAGTTTATCATATTGTTCCTGTTTAAAGGCTCTGATATTAAATGAGCCGGATGTTTCTTCTTTATTAAAAGGAGCCAGGATATGCTTTATCACTGAAGGGTTATCCAGTATACCATGAATATACGTACCCCAGGTTTTATCATTTAAATAAAACCCGTCATGATCACCATTATTAAGTTTACATAGCGGTGATGCGGATGATGCTTTTGTTTCACCCATGTGGATTTCATAGCCGGTACATTTTTCGTTGTTATTCCTAAATTTGAATTCACATTGCACTGTTTTCTTTTCCCCGGAAAGGATGGTTTCAACTGGCAGTAAACCCAGACCAGGCGTACTATCTATACTTCCTTCAACATGAAGTGGATCCTGAATATTCTCACCCATCATTTGATAACCGCCGCAAATTCCATAAACAGCTTTCCCGGCTTGATGCCCTTCCAGAATAGCCTTGGCCATACCCCTGTTGCGCAAATATTGAAGATCGCTTATGGTGTTTTTCGATCCGGGTATAAATATAATATCCGCCTGATTTAGATCGCCGGGATTGGCTGCATAGAAAAGATGCACACCGGGCCAGCGCTCAAGAACGTTAAAATCAGTGAAATTGCTCATGTGCCGGAGCAATACAATGGCTATATTAATGGCTCCTTCTCTGCCCTGCTGATTTTTACCGGGCAATCCAACCGAATCTTCCTCGTCCAGGTAAATATCCTTAAAATAAGGCAACACACCAACAACGGGCACTCCTGTTAGCGCTTCCAGTTGTTTTTTACCGCTTTCAAACAATGAGGCATCACCACGGAATTTATTAATAAGAATTCCTTTGATCAGTTTTCGCTGTTCCGGGGGCAGTAACTGCAAGGTGCCATAAACACTGCCAAAGATACCTCCACGATCAATATCGGCAATGAGAATCACAGCTGCCTGAGTCTCAACAGCCACACGCATATTGGTGATGTCTTTGTCCCATAGATTTATTTCAGAAATACTGCCTGCACCTTCCATAACAATCGGATTATACCTTTCAGCCAGGTATCGGTAACCTTTCATCACTTCATCAAACAAGGCTTGCCGGTCGGTGCTCACAAAATATTCATGCGCTGTTTGGTTCCCCATTGGTTTGCCGTTTAAAACAATTTGCGCGCTTTTATCGTTGGTTGGTTTTAGCAATACCGGATTCATGGTAGAATGACAAGGCACACCGGCGGCTTCAGCCTGCATGGCCTGGGCTCTTCCTATCTCAAGCCCTTCGGATGTTGCAAAGCTGTTTAAAGACATATTCTGCCCTTTGAATGGAGCCGGATGATAGCCATCCTGCCTAAATATACGGCAAAAAGCAGCATTAATCACACTCTTTCCAACATCCGATCCGGTACCTACGAACATAACCGAACGAAATGGCTTATGGTTTTCCTCATTCATAAATCTTCCCAATTACCCTGGAAGCATGCAACACCTCCATATTCCAAACCTTTCATCGTAAAAACATCTCCAATATCTACCTGCATCAACAGGCTTTTGAACACACGTATTACACCATTGTGGGTAACTATGGCCGTATTTTGATTGTCATGCTTTTTAAGCTCATGGTAAAAAGAGCTAACCCGCTGATGCAGTTCCCAAAACGACTCTCCCCCGGGACATGCAGTATTGATATAATGATCCATCCAGTATTTACCTTCCGGTGTTTGACAGATATCATCCCAACTTTTAAGTTCCCATTGCCCAAAATCCATTTCCTTCAGTCGCTCGTCGAATTTAATATCCTGATTATTGAATAGAGCGTCTGCCAATTTTCGGCAGCGATATAAAGGGCTTGAATAAACCTCATCAAAGACAACGGCATTCAGTTTTTGATTGATCCTTTTCATTTCATGCCCAAAATCGGCTGTTACGTCCAAATCAGTTGAACCATAACAAATACCTGCAGGGCAGTTAACTTTTGTATGTCGGATTAAATAAACGGACATGTTAAATGAAATCGATTACTTTGTTTTGCCAAACCAAATATGTAATATAAAACATTACTTCTGTTAATTGTTGAAGTGCACCTAATACATCACCCGTATAACCGCCAATTTTTTTATTTACATATATATGAAATCGCCAGAAAATCAGGGCTGACACCTGAAGAAGAATGAGTGCCCAGGACCAGTGAATCAGCATTAGCGGAGATAAACCGAAAATAGCGGCAATAAGCACATGCCAGGGTGAAATGGATTTACTCACCGGTTTTACTTTTATCATGTCGGCTTTTTGAACATAGCTGCTGCTGATAATCAGAAGAACCGGTGTAAAACGACTAAAAGTATGAGCAGCCACTATAATCAATGGAATTTGTTCAACTGAGGTATGTGAAATGGCAAAGAACTTGGTCAATAAAATTACGATCAGCCCCACTGAACCGAAAGTACCGATGCGGCTGTCTTTCATAATGGTGAGAATGCGATCCGGGTCGTAAGCACCGCCAAAGCCATCACAGAAATCGGCAAAGCCATCTTCATGAAAAGCCCCTGTAATAAAAAGGCTGGCAGCCATACTTATTAAAACAGAAACAGATAAAGGCATTACCTGGCTGGTTATCCAAAAAATACCGGCACTGAGGCTACCTACCAACATACCAATAAGCGGAAAATACTTGGTAGAACCATGAATGGACGATTCGTTAATTTCCTGTCTTACTTTTACCGGAATACGCGTGTAAAAAACGATGGCTGTGAGTAAATAATGAAATTCTTTCCGCATTTTAGAATCTTATTTCTTGTTTTCCAACATAACCGGTAACATTTAAAATTCATCTTAATTTTCTTAGCCTGCAATGATGTAATAAGGTAATCACAGCGAAATAAAGTCTTTGCTTTGCAGTTTTTCAATTCTAAGATTTATTTGAAACACCGGCTTCATCAAAGCTGGCCATATCGTTTAAAAAGGCCACAGCCGATTGAATGATCGGAAATGCCACCGCCGCACCTGTTCCTTCACCCAGTCGCATATTCAGGTGTAACAGCGGTTCTGCTTTCAGGTAATCAAGCATTAATGCATGTCCTTTTTCGTTCGATAAGTGGCAAAAAACACAGTGGGTAAGTATGGATTTGTTGTTAATATGAAAAGCAGCCAAAAGTGTTGCTGTGGCAATAAATCCATCAATCAGTAAAACCATACCCTGTTCATAAGCCTCGAGCATGGCACCACACATCATGGCTATTTCAAGTCCACCGAAAGTTGCCAGTTTTTCAAAAGGGTCAGTAACCGAATATTTTTGGGCTACGTTTTTGAGCACGGCTATTTTTTTGTCTACTCCCGATGCATCATGTCCTGTTCCCCTGCCCGTACAGTCTTCCAGTCTATACCCGGTAAAAGCATGCATTAGTAATGCAGCTGACGAAGTGTTGCCAATGCCCATTTCACCAAACCCGATGACGTTGCAATCGTTATGCGCTTCCTGCCGAACAAGTTCTTTGCCTTTCTCCATAGCTTTGCGGCAGGTTTCTTTTGTCATTGCAGGCTCATGGAGCATATTCCTGGTGCCGCGTTCTATTTTTGCACCTATCAAATTTTGATGCCCGGGTAAATCGCCATCCACTCCGGCATCAACAACTTTAAGGGCGATGTTATGTTGTTGGCAAAACACATTGATAGCCGCCCCGCCGTTCAAAAAATTAAGTACCATTTGTTGGGTTACTTCTTTGGGAAACGGACTAATACCTTCCTCAGTCAGTCCATGATCAGCCGCAAAAACCAACATACATGGGTTTTTAAGTTCCGGCGTTAGGCTATGTTGTATAACCCCAATTTGACGGGCAATATCCTCAAGTTTACCTAAAGAGCCCTGCGGTTTGGTTTTATAATCGATTTTATGATTTAATTCTTCTGTTAACGACATGGTTATTAATTAATTATGGTATTTTAAGAAGATTGTAATTACCATCCGGTGGTACAATTAATTGCGCAAGTTTACACTTTATTTCTTTTTTTATGAAAATTAATTGCAAGGAAATAAATGAAATCCAATCCAGGATTTTTTATCCGAACCTGTTAGGGCTGAACTATTGGTAGCGTTGGGATACTATACATATAAGTTGATTATTTATTGCTATTCTAAATACCTTCGGAATTCAGACCGGAAGTCATCTTCGGAATTAATTTGTCCTTTCGGCGGTTCTTGTTACATTCGTACAAAATATATTTTATGAGTCAACGTGTTGCCATTTTCCCGGGGTCGTTCGATCCTTTTACCATCGGCCATGAATCAGTTGTAAGACGAAGTTTTACATTATTCGACCATATTATAATTGCCATAGGCCATAATGCTACAAAAGCAGGATATTTTTCCATTGAAAAAAGAATAGGTTGGATTTCATCAGTTTTTCAGGATGAACCCAAAGTATCCGTTGAAAAATTCACTGGTTTAACCGTTGATTTGTGCAAGAGTAAAAATGCCAATTACATTTTAAGAGGACTGCGTACATCGGCTGATTTTGAATATGAGCGTGCCATAGCTCAAATCAATAAGGCCATGTATCCGGAAATTGAATCAGTTTTTTTACTTACCATGCCCGAACATACAATGGTAAACAGTACCATTGTCAGAGATATTATACGTAACGGCGGGGATGCCTCAAAATTCGTTCCCAGGAAGATGAAAATAGAGTTCTGAGTTTTCCGTTTATTTTACCAAATGCTTATAAAACTTAAAAAATGAATCATTTTATAATTAAACTATTGCTCCCGTTACTCCTTTGTTTTTCAGGCAATATATTAACTGCACAAGTGGTAATTACAGCTTCCGATACAGCTTATGCCAACGAAGAAATAAGTTTTTATAAATACCATAACCAAATAACCTACGATGAACAGCTGTTGGGGAAAAGCACCGTCTCCCCACAGGGTGAGCTGGAGATTAGCATTGAACTCGACCAGCCTGCCTATATTTTTACACGTATAGGCATTTATTTTGCCTACATTTTTGCAGAGCCCGGAGCGACCTATAAGGTTGCCCTGCCACAAAAACAGAAAAAAACAATGGAGGATAAACTGAATCCTTATTTTGAAGAAACATATATACAACTAACCGACATGGACATGGAAGAAGAAAACCTGAATTTTTCCATTCGCATGTTTAACCACACCTATAACTCCTATTTCAATAAATACATCATTGAGGAGTATGGTGAAAAAGATATGAATCAGCTGGAAGAGGATATTGAAAAAATTGAAAAATCATTTAAAGATTCTGAAAATGAATATTTTAATTCATTCCGCTATTATAAATACGGTTTTCTAAAGAATACAGCCCTGCAACAAAAATCTAAAAGTTCTTTTCTGGAATATTTTGAAGATAAACCGGTGCTGTATGAAAATACCGCATACATGGATTTTTTCAATCAACTTTTTAGCCAGTATTTTCAGTACCTGGGGAGAACCAATAAAGGGAAGGATTTATATGATAATATCAATACAGGAAAAAGTTATGAAAATCTGGTGAAAACTCTTCAAAAAGAACATTCCATAGAAAACGAGCAATTACTGGAAATGGTTGTATTAAAAAATCTGCACGATGAATTTTACAATGATAAATTCTCTCGAAGTTCATTGCTGGTCATTCTCGACAGCCTGATAAGCCAAACAACCATAACAAAACACCAATCCATTGGCAAAAACATTAAAAATAAGGTTACGCATTTACTTGCCGGTAATGCCCCACCGGATTTCGAGCTTTTCAATATGGACAGCAGCCTGGTCTCATTGGATGACTTTAAGGGCAACTATGTTTACCTTAATTTCTGCACTGCCAACAGTTACGCCTGTTTAAGCGAATATGAGATGATTAAAACGCTGTACGAAAGACATAATAAACATCTGGTTGTGGTTACCATCAGCAGCGACCCAACATATACGGAGATGAAGGAGTTTGTGAGCAAACGCGGTTATCGTTGGAATTTCCTGCATTTTGGCAACGATTCGGATGTTCTTAAACAATATGATGTACGTGCATTTCCTACTTACTTTTTAATTGGTCCTGACGGCAAACTGGTAACTTCGCCGGCTCCGTCACCGCGAGAAGGTTTTGAAGGACATTTGTTTAAAGTAATGCGTTCAAGGGGTGATATTTAAAGGTAGTAATTTACGGTAGCGCAAGACATCAACAATAGAACCATAAGTATTTCCTAAAATACTACCCACTTCGTCCAGGGGTTTCCATACCACCTGCTCAATATCCTCTTCTGCCTGAGGTGTTGGTGTTTCGTTGCCTTCATAAATTATATCAAACCAATAGGTTTTTTTAAGCACAAATTCTTCTTCCTGCTGATATACATGATAAGTAGATATGAGCGGTTTTTGAATTTTTAATTCACTTAGCCCGCATTCCTCCTGAACTTCTCTAATAGCAGCCTGATGATAGCTCTCTCCGGCATCCAGTTTACCTTTGGGCAGGTCATATTTTCCACGACGGTATATAATTAATATCTTGCCCTTATTATCCGACACAATACCACCCGCAGCTTCCACAAACCTGAAACAGGATTTGAATGCTTCCTGTAGCTTCATAATGTCGAAATGGAAAACATAAAGTGTATTGATGGATTTAAGATTCCAGAAAAATTCAACAAGTTCTTCAAGCTCCGAAACATTTTTGTATTTGTAGAACAGGCCGTACTTTACCTCAAAATATTTGGTGAAATCATCTGTAAGAAACACGTTCCGGTCGTTAAAAAAAACTTTATACATTTGCCAAATGAAAAATTACAAACTACAAGTTGCCCGATTATTACTGCAAAGTAAGGCAATTAAATTAAATACTGCAACACCATTTACCTGGGCTTCGGGTCTGAAATCTCCCATTTATTGCGACAATCGCAAAACCCTTTCATACCCTGAAATACGCGATGTAATAAAAGAAGCATTTGTAAGCAACCTACAGGAAATGTACCCTAACGCCGAGCTAATTGCAGGTGTAGCCACAGGTGCAATTGCCCAGGGAGCGCTGGTTGCTGATGCGCTCAATTTACCTTTTGCCTATGTGCGTTCATCCGCAAAATCGCACGGGTTAACTAATCTTATCGAAGGCGATGTGCAACCCGGTAAAAAAGTGGTGGTGATTGAAGACCTTATTTCTACGGGTGGCAGCAGTTTAAAGGCCGTTGAGGCACTGCGTAACACAGCAGCTGAAGTATTGGGAATGGGAGCCATTTTTACGTATGGATTTAAATCGGCTCAGGATAGCTTTGAAAAGGCAAATTGTAAACTTTTTACAATAACCGATTACAACAATTTGTTGCATGAAGCACTGGCAATTAATTATATTAATCAAAACGAACTGACGCAGCTTGAGGCCTGGCGTAAAGCACCTGAGCTGTGGCATAGCACATAAAATATGGTACAGGTAGAAAGCAGGATTGGAAAAATGAACCAATCCATTGAAAAAATCTATAATTTTTTAGCTGATTTTAACAATTTCAGCCATCTAATCCCCGAAGATAAAATCAAAGATTGGCAGGCAGATAATGATTCCTGCGCCTTTACACTTGAAGGTGTGGGACATGCAGGACTTCGGATGATTGAAAAGGAACCGCATAAACTGATAAAAATTCAATCGGAAAAAGCGCCCATTAGTTTTTTTCTGTGGATACAACTGAAATCAGCAGAAGATACGGATACCCGGATTAAAATTACCGTAAAGGCCGAAGTAAACGCCATGATGGCCCCTATGCTTAAATCTCCGTTACAGCAATTTGTGGATACATTGGTTGATCAGGCCGAAAAACTATCTATTTAGCGTTTTCCAATAAACGGAAGTGTTTGAGTTGTAAAGTTCAAATTTGAGCCTTGCGAGAAGTCCAAACCGCAGGATACAAGTGTATGTGAGGATTTATATTTCGAGCTACATCGAAAAAGTCGGACTTTATGGACATTCACTATTTAACCATTCCACTTCCTTGAAGTAATACTGGTGTACTTCACCATTTTCTTTTCGGATGCGCAGCGCACCATCGGCCCGGGCTCCAATAATTTGACCTCTGAAAGTTCCCGTCTTGTCAATGTATGTCAACCAGCTATAATAACCAAAAAGATTATTACGGTATAGCTCATCAATCAATTCAAAAGAATTTTGTTTTAGCTCTGTGTAATACATCCAAATTTTTTTGAGTATATCTCGAAGCAAGTCAGCAATATCAGTTAAACCATTGATTTGATTATATATACTTGTTGCATTAGGAAGATAATCAGGAAAACCGGTCTGGTTCACATTCATGCCGATACCGGCCACTGTTTGTTTAATAATCGACCCTTCCAATGTATTTTCAATTAAAATACCACAGATTTTTTGTTTATCCACCAAAATATCATTGGGCCACTTAATGCGGGGTGTTATCCCATAATGCTTTAATGCATCAATTATACCCAATGAAACTATTTTGGAAAGATAAAAATGATAGTCAACCGGTAATATTTCAGGTTTAAGAAAAACGGATGCCAATAAGTTAAGCGATTTTTCACTGTGCCAGCTATTGCCTTGTTGTCCTCTTCCATGGTGCTGATAGTCTGACAAAATAACAGTACCCTCAACAGGTTCCCCGTTTTTTAATAACTCCCATAATGTGATATTGGTCGAATCTACCTCTTCAATATATTTAATATCAAACATTTATTTAAATTATACATACGTTTATGAATCCAAAACTTTTTACATCTGGTATTGTTATTGTTATATCTTTTATTCAAAATTATACGTTGAATGTATAGTAAAAATATAAGAAATTGAAGTTAGTGAGTTTAGATTGACTAAGTAGTTAACACTAAAAATATTACCTTTGTGCTTTGAATTTTAAAAATGTTGAATATACCAGGAATACAACTAAATAATACGATTGCGGAAGCTATATTAGAAAAAAAAGGGAAAGAAATATTTGAATTTGACCTGTCTGATTTTGAATATGTCATTTGTCAAAATTTTTTCATTTGCCATGCCGATTCAAGTACCCAGGTTAATGCCATTGCCAATAACATTGAATTTCGCGTGAAAGAAAAACTAAATCAAAAGGTTAATCATCGGGAAGGCCAGGAAAATTGCAAATGGGTACTGTTGGACTACGGAAATGTGACCATACACATCTTCGACAGGGAATATCGTGAATATTATAAGCTTGAAGAGCTATGGGCGGATGCCAATATTCGGAAAATTGAAGAAGAAAATGTTTTAAAATAAGATAGATACTGAAATGAGCGAAGAAGATAAGAATAAAAATGTTGGCCCTGCCAACAATGAGCCCAATAACAAAGATGAGAATAACAATGGCCCCAGGAAACCAAAATTTAATATTTATTGGTTTTACGGATTAATTATCGCAGCCATACTTATTATTCCTTTATTAAATAATTATAACCAGTCGGTTAAATCAAACTGGAAGGAATTCCTTGCTTTTTTGGAAGAGGGTGATGTACAACGTGTGGTAATTGTGAACGACCAGGTGGCCGAAATATATATTAAACCGGAACGTATAACCCTTCCACGACATCAGGAAGTACAGGAAAACAATTCTAACCCGCTCTCAGGAACAGGACCGCACTACTATTTTAATATCGGATCGGTTGAAAGTTTTGAACGCCGGTTAGAAGAAGCACAGGAAGGTGTGTCTGATTCGGAAATGATATATGCTGAAAGTGAGATTCGCAATGATATTTTCGGGAATATAATGGAATGGCTCCTGCCCATCATTATACTTGTGGCAGTATGGCTGTTTATCTTCCGTCGAATGACAGGCGGCGGGGGTGCCGGCGGTGGCGCCGCCAATATATTCAATGTGGGAAAATCGAAGGCCAAGATATTCGATAAAGAATCGAACGTTAAAGTTGATTTCACCCATGTAGCAGGGTTGGAAGAAGCCAAACAGGAGGTTATTGAAATTGTTGATTTCCTTAAAAACCCTCAAAAATATACCGATTTAGGAGGTAAAATCCCCAAAGGAGCATTATTAGTCGGACCTCCCGGGACCGGTAAAACCTTGTTAGCCAAAGCGGTAGCCGGTGAAGCACATGTACCCTTCTTTTCACTATCCGGGTCCGATTTTGTAGAGATGTTTGTAGGTGTTGGAGCATCAAGAGTGCGCGATTTATTTAAACAAGCTAAGGAGAAAGCACCATGCATTGTATTTATTGATGAAATTGATGCCATTGGCCGTGCACGGGGTAAAAATCCTAATTTTGGCTCCAACGATGAACGCGAAAATACCCTTAACCAACTATTGACTGAAATGGACGGTTTTGGCTCCAACCAGGGCGTAATTATATTGGCGGCTACCAACCGGGGAGATGTGCTTGATCGTGCACTACTCCGCCCCGGCCGGTTTGACCGGCAAATTCATGTGGAATTACCTGACGTGAATGAAAGAAAACAAATATTCAAAGTACACCTGGCACCCATAAAGTTGCCACAAGGATTTGATATGGACTTTTTAGCCCAACAAACACCAGGGTTCTCAGGCGCTGATATTGCCAATGTGTGTAACGAAGCAGCATTAATTGCTGCACGAAAAAACAAAACAGTGGTTGAGAAACAGGATTTTCTGGACTCGATTGACCGTATAGTAGGTGGCCTGGAGCGCAAAAACAAAATTATAACCGCCAAAGAAAAACGTGCCATTGCTTTTCATGAAGCCGGACATGCAACCGTAAGCTGGTTTTTGGAATATGCCAACCCGTTGGTGAAGGTAACCATCATACCCCGGGGTAAATCCTTGGGCGCCGCATGGTACCTGCCGGAAGAAAGACAAATTTCAACCACCGAACAAATGTTGGATGAAATGTGTGCTACCCTCGGTGGACGGGCCTCTGAAGATATTGTGTTTGGACAAATTTCAACCGGTGCCCTTAATGACCTGGAAAGGGTGACCAAACAGGCACATGCAATGGTTGCCTATTTCGGTTTAAGCAAAGCACTGGGTAATAAGAGTTACTACGATTCATCCGGCCAAAATGAATATTCATTTACCAAACCATATAGTGAAAAAACCGCTGAACAAATCGATAAGGAAGTGGATACCATTATTGCCGAACAATATAAAAGAGCAAAAGAAATACTTACCAAAAACCAAAAAGGACTAGCCAAACTGGCAGATAAATTGCTTGAGAAGGAGGTAATTTTCAGGGAGGACCTGGTAGATATTTTTGGTGAACGACCATTTGAATCGAGAGAAGAACAAATTATTAAAGAAACTGCAAAAAAAGCGGGGGCTACCGTTCCGGGAAAGGATAAAACAGAAAAGGCACAAAAAGGAGGCAGCAACAACTCCGAAGAAAAGAAAGATGACAGTTCCGGTGAAGAATCAACCGGTTCAAAAGAAAAATCAGAAGCCAAATCGTAACTTATCCTGACCATGGAAAGGGATGAATGGACAAAAATTTATTCTACTAATAAGCTGTACCTGGCTAAAATGGCACAGGATTTATTGAAGGCAGAAGAAATTGAAGCCGTACTGGTTGATAAACAGGATTCTTTTTATCATTTTGGCGATATTGAGATATATGTACAGCCCGAAAACACCATAAGGGCTAAGTTTGTTATCAAAGACCTTGAATTGTGAAAAACCTATTACTTCGCTCCCTTTCCGGTATTATCTACCTGGCCGTACTGATAGCTGCCATAATGTATAACGAATATAGCTTCACAAGCGTAATTACAGTTATTTCAGCCATTTGCGCACTCGAACTGGCAGCCATGTTAAAAAACCGTTACCCTGAATTCAGGCCATTTTTTATAACCTTTGTAATCCCGGCTATCAGCATATTTACTTACTTATGTTTTGCCGGTTATTTACCATTGGTTTTTATTTTTTCATTGCTGTTACTGATACCCCTGGTTTTTGTAAGCCAATTGTACATTACAGCCAGCAACCCGTTTATACTAATAGGTTTGCAATTGATGGCCTGGTTGTACCTCGCCATTCCGTTTATTTTAATTTACTTTATGGTATTTAATCCGCTTACCGGATTTAAATACAAACCTGACCTGTTGATCGGCTATTTAATCCTGCTTTGGGCAAATGATACATTGGCCTATATTACCGGACGATTAATCGGAAAAAGGAAATTATTTGAGCGCATTTCTCCAAAAAAAACCTGGGAGGGATTTATAGGTGGTACCATAGCTACATTTGTACTGGCCTGGTTTATGGCTGATTATATTCCCATTATTGACAAAATGCACTGGCTGGTAATCGCTTTTATTGTTGCAGTTTTCGGTGTCTGGGGTGACCTGGTCGAAAGCCTGTTTAAACGCTCATCGGGTATTAAAGACTCGGGATTTATTATTCCCGGACATGGCGGTATGCTCGATCGGTTCGATTCGGTTTTATTTAGTTTGCCCGTAGTTGTTTTATATTTGTTTCTAATCATTTATCTTTAAGAGAAAACAGCAGCGATGAAAAATTTTCTGATGGTATTCCTGTTCTGTGGCCTAACATCTGCTTATGGCCAGCAAAACCCTTCAAAACCACCTCCGAAAGCTGAATATTACCGGGCCGGGATAGGACTGTCAGCCGGCATGAATAATTTTTCGGGTATTGTTGGTGGTATTGCTGAATACCAGTGGTCAAAGCATTTTTCATTTGTTGTTGGCGGGGGGTATAGCTACTGGGGCGGACTTGGATCAGTCGGCCTGCGTTATTATGATAAATATCCTGTCGGATTTTCTTTTCTATTGGCCTATAATCATGCTTTTGGAATTGATGATGTCAACCTGACCATGGAAACGGAACAAGACAGTACGATTGATGTATCTTTTCGATACGATCCTGCCTCCAGTGTACAATTTGCTTTTAGCTATTTCTGGCAAACCGGTAAATCAAACCGCTTTTACATCAGTGCCGGGTATTCCGTTAAACTATGGAATGAGCCCTATGAAATTATCGCCCCGGATGGAATACGACTTACAAACAGCTCAAAACGCCTGGTAGAATTCCGACCACCGGGTGGCGTGGTAATTGGTTTAGGTTATATGTTTGGGTTTGGGTACTAAATGATATGCTGAAGCGATACCGTTTGCAACCCGGTGCATAATTTTACAATTATGGTATTACATGAAAGTTTTGCAATCTGATCCGAATGCACTATTTTAAGCCCAAATTATTCGGCATGAGATTACATCGCGAAGGAACAAAGGTATTATTTATTTCATTGGTTTTACTGGGCCTTTTAAATGCCGGTTTTTATTGGTATATACCATGGCCGGGATTGATTTTTACATTGCATCTTGCCTCACTAATATTGTATGGTTTTATACTTAATTTTTTTCGACACCCGGTACGAATAGCAGTATCAAACGAAAACCTGGTATATTCACCGGCTGATGGTAAAGTTGTGGTGATTGAAGAAACCGTTGAGAAAGAGTACTTTAATGACCAACGCATTCAGGTTTCTATTTTTATGTCACCCCTGAATGTTCATTGTAATCGATTTCCGGTAGGTGGTGTTATAAAATATAAAAAATACCATCCCGGAAAATACCTGGTGGCATGGCACCCCAAATCTTCAACCGAAAATGAGCGATCGACCCTTGTTCTTCGTCAGGAAAATGGCCGTGAAATATTGGTGCGGCAAATTGCCGGCGCCGTAGCCAGGCGAATTATACCTTATGGTCGGGAAGGCGAAAGAATTAATCAGGGAGAAGAACTCGGTTTTATACGTTTTGGCTCCCGGGTTGATATTTTCCTGCCATTGAATGCAAAAATAAAGACACAAATCAACCAAAAAGTAAAAGCAAACATTGATGTTATAGCGGAATTTTAAGAAGCTTTAACAAAGTGTTAACAGAAAAATGCATACACAACTCTTATATTTGTGAGAATTGAAAACAAAAATCTATTTACTTATGAAAAAATTAATTGCTTTATTCGCATTAGCGGCATTCTTCGCTGCTCAACCAATTTCTGCTACAACTGTACAGGTTGAAAAAGCAAATATCGTAGTGAGTGACGATGAAAAGCCAGCTAAAAAAGACGATAAAAAAGGAAGTAAAGACGCAAAAAGCTGCTCTAAAGAAGAAAAGAAAAGTTGCGACAAGCCTTGCGACAAAAAAGATTAGTCAGTTAAATCGATTTTAATTCATAACGACCCGGAATGCCTATTCCGGGTTTTTTTATCTTATAAGGTTAAACAAATGATGGTATGTCTATTTGGACAAATTCTATATTAAGACACACAAGTATTAAATATGAGATTCATTGCTACTTTTGATCCATGATATTTATGTAAACACATCGATTCATGAGTGAGTTTAAAATACTGCCTGTAAGCGATTCCGCCAAATGGATTGGCGTGCCGGACCGCGATATTGTTACCTTCGATATTGTTATGGAAACCAAATACGGCACTACTTACAATTCCTATTTTATTGACGATGAAAAAAAGGTGATCATCGATACCGTGAAAGAAACATTTTGGGATATCTACCTTGAAAAAATAAAATCAGTTTGCGATCCTGCCCATATAGACTATATCATTGTCAATCATACCGAGCCCGACCATTCAGGCAGTTTAAGGCACCTTCTGAAATTAGCCGCAAATGCCACGGTGTATGGCAGCCGTCAGGCCATTGCATACCTGTGGGAAATGGTAGATGCACCGTTTAAATACCAGGTGGTAAAAGATGGAGATGAGCTCAATATTGGCAAACAAACATTACAGTTTATTTCAGCACCTAATTTACACTGGCCGGATACTATTTATACTTATTTAAAGGAAGAAAAGCTGCTTTTCACCTGCGATTCTTTTGGCGCACATTACTGCGACGACCGAATGTACGATGATCTGGTCGATGACTATTCTGAAGCCTTTAAATACTATTTTGATGTCATTCTCAAACCATTCAGTAAATTTATGATCAAAGCCATCGAAAAGATTCGCCCGATGGAAATTAAATGTATTTGTCCCGGACATGGCCCTATATTACGCTCCACCTGGAAGGAGATCGTACAAAAATCGGAGAATTATTCCGAGCTCTATCTGGCTGAATGCGATGGTGCCGATACCAATATCTTAATCACCTATGTTTCGGCTTATGGATATACCCGTCAGATGGCTGAAAAAATTGCTGAAGGAATTAACCAGGTTTCAACAGCCAATGTACACCTGGTTGATATTGAAAACATGCCCCTGGGTGAGATCGAAGAATTGATCGTAAAAAGCAAAGGCATTATGGTTGGAAGTCCTACCATTAATCAGAATACCTTAATGCCCGTTTATAAAATGTTTGCACTGATAAATCCCATCCGCGACAAAGGTAAAAAAGCCACTACTTTTGGCTCTTATGGCTGGAGTGGTGAGGCGGCTAAACTAATTGCCAATCATTTATCAGCCCTCAAACTCGATGTATGTTTGGACGGCCTGGCCTCGAAGTTTATGCCGCATAATGAAAAGGCCGATGAATTTATTGAATTCGGAAAACGTTTTGCCCAAAAGGTGGAATGACATTTATTGCATATCTTAGGATGCAAACGCATGCCAATAAGTTTCATGGCTACAATTTATATATTACCCGTAAAAGTTGCTTTCCCATACCACCTTTTTGCCGGTGACCATACAATGGGCTGAAGGTGAGCTACATCACTCATTCTGTTAATGTTTCGATTCTGGTGATAAAATCATAGCATACTTTGATCAATCGCACCAACCCATAATTCAGATACCCGTATCCTCTTTAAAACAAATTCAAAAAAATATTATTGTTATGAAAAAATTATCATCCACCACGTTAGTATTATTGTTATTGGTAAGCACCATAGTATTGTTTACCGCTTGTGAAGAGCTGGGCGAACAGTTTGGCGAAGAATTTGGGTTATCACTGGATACCGACTATTATACATTTGATCTGGATGTATTACCAACGCCGGCAGGAGAAAAAATATTTACCGAAGATGTATTTCCATCGGACATAGACAGTGTGATGGATGCCGCCGGAGCTACGCGCAATCAATTACAATCAGCATACGTTAAGGAAGCCTATGTGCAGTTTAAAGCAAGCGACACGGTTCATAACTTCAATGCATTTAAAAGTATCGTTGCGCTGGTTGATTATGATGGCCTGACGGATACATTGGCATGGATCGATAACATACCCGAAAATGCCAGGAAACTAAGATTTGAAGTTACCGATCAAAATGTAGTGGAATATTTAGACCAAAATGAATATTCATACCTGGTTAAAGGTGTATTAAAAAACGCAATATCTGACACATTATATATAGAGGGCAAGATAAAGTATGAGTTAAATGTTGGTATTTAAGATTGTACAGGTTTTTACATTTCAGGGTTAGCAGGGGTCGCATGATTTTTTCATGTGGCCTTTTTTTATAATTGCCAACCATACAGTCAGCATAATTGCTGGCCATCAATAATTTCAACCATTCAATTCAATAGTCCAATTTCAGAACTTTCCTTAAATTTGCACCAAATTTCAGCAGCAATAACATGAATCAAAAAGCCGTATTTGAAGACTTGGGAACGATGGATTATAAGCAGGCCTGGGACTACCAGGAAGAATTGCTGGCCGCCGGGATTGCGCATAAAAAAAATGGCACAAATGGAGAAAATCGTCTTTTGTTTTGTGAACATCCGCATGTATTTACCCTCGGACGCAGCGGGGATGAAAAAAATATGCTTATAACCAATCAGTTACTGGAAAAAGTACAGGCTACCTTTTACAAAATAAATCGGGGTGGAGATATCACCTATCACGGGCCCGGACAATTGGTCGGGTATCCCATTTTCGACCTTGAAAAGCTTAATATTGGAGTAAAAAGCTATATTTTTAAACTGGAAGCTGCCATTATAAATACGTTGCACGCATACGGATTGAACGCCTCCCGACTGGATGACGCCACAGGTGTTTGGCTTGATGTTGATACACCCAAACAATCACGAAAAATATGTGCCATCGGAGTAAAAATAAGCAAATTCATAACTATGCATGGTTTTGCACTCAATATTAATACTGATCTGAATTACTTTTCCTACATAAACCCGTGCGGTTTTATTGATAAAGGGGTCACATCGTTGGAAAAGGAACTGGAGCGAACGATAGACATGCAGGAAGTAAAGGATAAATTGAAGTATGCTATTGGAAAGGAATTTGTTCTGGAAATGCAGGATTCATAATGCTGCCATTAACCCTGATTCATAAAATGCCTAAAGGATCTGAAATCTCCATTCAGGCCGTTAATCCATTATATTCCGGTACATGCTGTTGATTAAAGCATTGATTTCATATCAGTAAGCAACCTTTAGCCCGTTATTTGCATCATGGTAATAAACCTTCAAAGAATTACTACTATGAAATCATTAAATGCCTTTCTAATTATTTTGTTACTCTCAATTGTGTGCACACCGGGTCATTTAAAAGCAAAAAGCTATCTCTATGTTTCCGATCCGCAAAGTTGGTCGGTAGGTGGCCAGGGCTCAATTGACGAAGCTGTTATAACCATTGAACCCAAAGGGGTATACATGGAATATAATTTTTATATCACATTTTCAGGTGCCGGTCATGGCTTTGATGTAGAGGACACATTGGAAGTAAACTACGACTTTTCGTTACCGGATAATTCAATTGTACATGATTCATGGCTCTGGTATGGTGAAGATACGCTTATCGCCCACATCATGGACCGTTGGAGCGCTTATGGTATTTATGAAAGCATTGTAAATCGTCGACGTGATCCCAGTATTTTATACAAGAATTACAACAATCGCTATTCCCTGCAAATATTCCCGATGGCCGGCAATGAAAGCCGAAAAGTGAAAATATCGGTGCTCATCCCTGCCAATTGGCAAAGCAACAAATTATACACACCCCTGCCCCTTCACCTATTTCAGGAAACCTATACACCGCTTAATAAAATTAAAGTGGTATACTGGCCTGATGAACAATATGGAGAAGCGGATATTGAAGGTATAGAGTCAGTTGAATGGAAAAACGCAAACACCAATGAATTTGGGCAGCACAAATATTGTTACCTGAATGATGAATCCTTTGGTAATAGCGTAAACATCAGCTTTGATTCACCTGCTGGTGATGGTTATTTTCTTGGCACCTTTGAAAATGAAAATGAAAATTATTATCAATTGGCTATAAACCCGGCCGCATTAATCGACACCGATTTTAGCAGCAATTACCTGTTTCTGCTCGACTTTGAAGAACAGGAGAATCAGGATTCCCCGGGCAATCAGGTGTATCAGGCTATGAAAGGCATTCTTAAAACATCCCTGAATGACGATGAGCAATTCAATATTTTTTTCTCCGGCACCAGTATCGACCGGGCATCCTCAGACTGGATAAATGCCAGTGATGTGATGATTGACAGTGCCTTTGACGAAATTGGTTCATCACCGGTGGATGATTATTCCAATTTACAATTGTTGCTGGAAGAAGCCATCAATTTTGTGGGTGATAACCAAGAGCAAACAACGGTTATTCTGCTATCAAACAGCGATAATTATTCAGGCAATAATGCAGCTAATACTTTGTATAATCACATAAAGTCAATGGGTGATTTACCCATGTTTCAGGTTGTTGATTTTTATGACGGCAATCAATATGCGTATTTCGGCAATCAGTATTTCAGGGGAAATCAATACCTGTTTAACCTTTTGAGCCAAAATACCGGCGGGAATTATATAAAATATTACAGTTGGGAGCATACAATTCCACAGGTTATTGCCGAAAGTGTAGTAACCAGTGCACCCCTTATCACTTCTTTTGACCTGATAACCGGCATGAACGATGGATTTTGCTATGGCCGGTACAGCCAACATATCAATTTTAATAAACTATACCTGAACCAAACGCTCATTCAGGTGGGTAAATACCATGGCAGCCTGCCATTTAGCTTTCAAATGTCGGGTGTTATAAATGATGATGTGTTTCAGGTAAATCGCACTTTGACTGCAGGGCAGGTTATACAGCTGGATACATTGGCAGAGGAAGCCTGGAGTGGCAATTATATTGCGGCATTAGAGGGATCGGGTTCCGACAATCAGATTATTGAAGAAATTATTGAAGAAAGTATCAGCGAGCGTGTTTTATCAAAATATACCGCATTCCTGGCCATTGAACCCGGTATGCTCGAACAGGTTGAAGAAAGAGAAAACGACGAATGGTTAACGCCTACAGATAGCTGGTCAGGTAACGAGGAATGGATTGTTGATTTAGATGAAAATGTAAGTCCCGAATTTGCTATCAAAGCATTCCCGAACCCCTTTAGTAATCACATAAAAATAAGCATTGATTTGCCACAGGATATCAATTCGAAAGGACTTAACATCCAGGTATTTAATCATGTAGGCCAGCTAATCAGGACATTCGAAGAACATGAACTGAAAGAAGGAGAATCCATTTCATTACAATGGAATGGTACCGATGCAAATGGCCATGAAATAAGCCAGGGAATATACTTCCTGGTAGTTAAAGGCAATGATTTTACAAAAACGGTTAAGCTGATTAAGAAATAACAGGAAGCCAGATCACATTTTATAATCAGATGATGAATATTTTATGCAGTTTTGTGTGCTATTATAAAATGAAATACCTACAACAATTAAAACATACAGATTATGAAAAAAACAAACATATTTTTGATTTTCTTAATCACATTCATGATTTATTCTTGTGAGAAAGAAAAAGACAACGAAACAAATCTAAATTTAGAGAATGTAAGTGGCTTTGTCCAGAAAGGACCTTATCTTAATGGAACATCGATGACAATTTCTGAATTAACAGATGATTTGACTCCAACCGGAAAGAATTTTTCTTCACAGATTCTTGACAATAAAGGGACATTTGAAATAAAGAACGTTAATTTATCGTCACAGTATGTAGAATTAAAAGCGGATGGATTTTATTTTAATGAAGTAACCAATTCCAATTCATCTGCCCAACTGACATTAGTTGCTTTATCTGATTTATCAAATAAAAGCAGTTTAAATGTTAATATTCTGTCAAATTTAGAAAAAAATCGAATCGATTACCTTGTCTCGAATGGAACAAACTTTTCGGTAGCAAAGAATCAAGCACAAACTGAAATACTTTCAATATTTGAGATTAGTAAAGAGGATATTCCCGAATCAGAACAATTAGATATACTTAAATCAGGAGATGATAATGCTATATTATTGGCTTTATCAGTAATACTTCAAGGCTATTTATCCGTGTCAGAATTATCAGAATTATTGGCAAATATAAGCACTGATATTCGTGAAGATGGGCAATTGAATAGTCAAACATTAGGTTCAATTATAATAAATAATGCGAAGACAATTAAATTAGAAGATGTTCGAGATAATTTAGAAAGCAGGTGTGAAGAACTTGGATTAAATTCTACGATTCCTGATTTTGAAAAGTATGTAAATCAATTTATTGGCAGCACTGAATTTGAATTTACTGGTTTTATTGAGTATCCTCAAAATGGCTTGTATGGTACAAATTTACTTGATAAAAGCAAAACTGAATATTCTAGTGGAAATCATTCATTAAGTGCGATTTTGCCAAATGGCACAACATTAAAAGTAAAAATACAAGGTAATAATTGGGCTTATCCTGTATCACAAGATTGGTCTGGATGGGAAAAGTCAGATTGGAATGATACAGACAATTCCAGGACTTTTACTTCTAAGAAAATTGGTGAATTAAATTTAAAGATTCGCCTTGATTCAGATACTACATCTACAAAAACAAAAATTTATGTTTATGAAAATGGAGATATAGCACCTACATGGACAAAAGAGATTACAGTAAATTAACAGCACACATGCAATATACGTAAGCCGGGGGATTGTGGGTAAAATAAAACTTCTGTACATTTACTCATATTTGTAACGGTTTGATAAGTTGGAGCTTCGAAATCCCCGCCTACGCATATTGCCATCCGTTTTGACAACATTATAAAAATAAATAACCAATCATATATTTAATAATGAAAAGATTACTTTTTTGTTTTTAGTCTGATTTTCATCTCAAAAGCTGGATTCCCTTGTCAATGTGCCCCATATGAGCCAAATTTTTATAAGAATATTAAAAATTTCACTCAGAACTGTATAGCTGTTTTTGATACCATGGACTATAGCTATTCATATGATGAACTCTATGGTCAAACAGGATACTTCATTGTTATTGATACACTTGATAATTTTAAAACGTCCATTGGTGACACTATAGTTGTCACAGGACAAGACGGTTTAAATTGCGGTGAAGTTCTGAATGGATTTAAACGAGGAGAAACAATGTTTCCGGCCCTTTCAGGTGGGTATTATGAATTATTTGAAAAAGATACTTTTTATATGGAAGGAGCTTGCGGAAAATATTTTTTAAAGATTAAAACGGACAAAACAGTGGATTGTCCATTTCAGAAATTAAGGATAAAATAAAATACAAAATAACTGATGTTGACAAAATCAATATGAACAAAAGTATGACGTATTATCCATCTCCGGTTATCAATACCCTGACAATAAATTCAGAAAAAGCATTGATACTTAGTCTAAAAATTTATGATATGTCGGGAAAATTAATAATCTCGGTTAATAATATTAACAAACTGATAACGGACATAGATTTAAGCACCCAAACCACCGGATTATATAACATTTTGATTAATACAGAAAAAGGACAATCATGTAATAAGATAGTGAAGCAATAAATTGTCTAATAGCACATATTGTCCCCATTTTCAATTAAATTTGGTTTTAGTATGCTCCCTATTCAAAACCTACTTTGGAAAAGACGATAATTTGGCAATAAAAAACCTTATCTGTTAGCGGTAAGTCGGATTGTTAACTGCAACTTACAGTTTGTCCATAATCTATATGCGCATAGGTATTTTACCCATGCGCTTTTTATCATTGGAAATGAATTGCCTCCTCTATATTTAAATAGTTCAAATAACAATAAGCCCGCTAATCACCAAAAATCCCGGCTTACTTTTCACTAATTGATCTTTTATAGGCAATTTTATAATTTATTTAATTCAGAGCAACATGAAACTAATTTCATACGAGCACGGGACCAGTGAAATTCCGTTGTTAGGTGAAACCATTCCCCGGAATTTATTGAACACAGTAAAGAAATTTCCTGATAAGGAGGCTTTGATTGTTAAACATCAGCATTACAGAGCTACATACGAAACCTTTTATAATCAGGTTTGTCAGGTAGCCAAAGCCTTAATGGCACATGGAGCCGGATTGAGAACATATACTGCCTTATGGAGTCCGAATCGCTACGAATGGGTACTTGTCCAATATGCAACCGCCATGATTGGTTCGATACTGGTTACCATCAATCCCGGTTACAAAACAAAGGATTTAACTTATGCCCTTAACCAGTCCGATGCAGACATTCTTATTGCTTCCGAAGGATTCAGAAATACAAGCTACGTTGAAATAATCAACAAAGTAAAACCAGACTTACAAAAAGACATACAAATATTTATCCTGGAAAATGATTGGGATCAATTCCTGAAGGAAGGCAACCGGATAAGCGACGCCACCTTAGCCGGGCAAACCGAAAAACTGCAGTTTGATCAGCCAATCAATATTCAGTATACATCAGGCACAACCAGTTTGCCCAAAGGCGTGGTACTCACTCACCATAATATACTAAATAACGGTTATTTCATCGGACAGCGACTGGGATACCATGAAAACCACCGTGTATGTATACCGGTTCCGTTTTATCACTGTTTCGGTATGGTACTCGGTAATCTGGCCTGTACAACCCACGGTTCCTGTATGGTTATTCCCTACGAATATTTTGATGCCGGGCAGGTACTAAAAACCGTGGAAGAAGAAAAATGTACCTCCTTGTATGGTGTACCCACCATGTTTATTGCAGAGCTGGATGAAATGAAAAATAACACCTATAACCTTTCATCCCTTTCAACAGGAATCATGGCCGGTGCTCCCTGTCCCATTGAGGTTATGAAAAAAGTACAAAAGCACATGCACATGGAAAAAATTACCGTGTGCTACGGAATGACAGAAACTTCTCCGGTATCAACTCAAACAATGACCGATGATCCGCTGGATAAACGCGTATCGACGGTGGGCAAGGTACATCCGCATGTAGAAATTAAAATTATTGATCCGCAAACCAATAATATTGTTCCGCGCGGTGAAGAAGGAGAAATATGTACGCGCGGTTATTCGGTAATGATGGGATATTATAACGATGATTTTGAGACTGATAATGTTATTGATAAGGGGCGATGGATGCATACAGGAGATTTGGGGTGTATGGATGAAGAAGGCTATGTTGCCGTAACCGGACGGATTAAAGATATGATCCTGCGCGGTGGTGAAAATATTTCGCCTCGTGAAATTGAGGAATATCTCCTGCAGCACGATGAAGTTATGGATGCCCAGGTTATTGGAATACCGAGCGAAAAATACGGCGAGGAACCCATGGCCTGGATTAAAACAAAACCCGGAAGCACTTTAAATGATCAGACATTAACGGAGTTCTGCAAAGGAGAAATAGCCACCTATAAAATTCCCAAATGCTGGAAATTTGTTGATGAATTCCCCATGACGGTAACCGGTAAAATCCGTAAAGTGGAGATGAGAGAAATTGCCGCAAAAGAATTGGGATTAAATACACCGATAAATACAAAAACTGCCTAACTTTACCAAGTTAGATGGTTTTATGGAAAAAATATGGAAAATAAAGGCTTGTGAAGAAGAGAAACAAGCTGATTTACTGGCAAATGACTTAAATATACATAAAACACTGGCCACCCTATTGGTTCAGCGGGGTGTGCGCACATTCGATGAAGCCAAGGCCTTTTTCAGGCCCCAACTCAGTCAATTGCATGATCCATTTTTAATGAAAGACATGCAAAAAGCAATTGACCGAATCAACAACGCCATGAGCAAAGGGGAAAAAATCCTGATTTACGGCGATTATGATGTGGATGGCACAACTTCCGTAGCGTTATTGTATAATTTCCTGAGCCAACATTACCAAAACATTGAATTTTATATTCCCGATCGCTACAAAGAAGGTTATGGCGTTTCATATAATGGAATTGAATACGCAGCTTTAAACGGTGTTTCGTTAATCATTTCACTCGATTGCGGTATCAAAGCAAATGAAAAGATTCAATTTGCCAAAGACCGAAACATTGATTTTATCATCTGCGACCATCATACACCTGATAAAACAATCCCGAATGCTTCAGCCGTATTGGATCCTAAGCAATCAGACTGCCAATACCCTTACAAAGATTTATCGGGATGCGGTGTGGGATTTAAATTTTTACAGGGGCTTTGCCAGGCTAATAATTATGACACTGCCCCGCTTTTTGATTTACTCGATTTGCTGGTTGTAAGCATTGCTTCCGATATAGTTCCCATAACCGGTGAAAACAGGGTGATGGCCTTTTATGGACTGAAAAAACTCAACGAATCACCCGGTATTGGTTTACAAAGTATCATTGACATAGCAGCCATGAACGGGAAACCGATTCTTATTGACGACATTGTGTTTAAGATTGGCCCACGGATCAATGCAGCCGGACGAATTGATAGCGGTAAACAGGCGGTTGAATTACTCGTTGCCCGGGATAGTGCCCAGGCAAGTAAACTATGTTCACAGATCAATATTCATAACCAGACCCGAAAAAACATTGATAAAACAATTACCGAAGAAGCGCTCAGGGAATTACGTCGTGACCCCGAACAGCTGGATAAATATACCACCGTACTATTCAATCCCGATTGGCATAAAGGGGTGGTAGGTATTGTGGCTTCCCGACTCATCGACTACTTTTACCGTCCAACCATCATCTTAACAGAATCAAACGGTATGGCAACCGGATCGGCCCGATCGGTGGATGGATTTGACCTGTATCAGGCAGTAAACGAATGCGCCGATTTATTAGAAAGTTATGGAGGCCACACATATGCAGCCGGTTTAACCATTAAACCGGAGAATGTTGAGCCTTTTAAAAAACGTTTTGAAGAAGTGGTGCAATGCCAAATTACCCCTGAACAGCGAATTCCCCAAATTGACATTGATGCGGAATTGAAATTTGAAGATATTACCCCCAAATTTTATCGTATATTAAAACAATTTGAACCTTTCGGCCCGCAGAACATGAAACCCGTTTTTTTTACTGAAAATGTATCAGACAACGGACAGGGAAAAGTAGTAGGAGCGGACAGCGAGCATTTAAAACTATCGCTTGTGCATGAAAATCAGCCATTTAAATGTTATCCGGCCATTGCATTTCAGTTTGGGAAATATTATAACAAAATAAGCAATGGCGC
>JAAAOM010000061.1 GCA_009908855.1 Bacteroidota bacterium | reverse complement strand
CGTGTATGGCTTCGACTACGCTCAGCCGGACTGCACGGTTTATAAAAATGTCCGTTCTCTCTTCTTGCATTCATCTTCTTCCTCTCACTTTCAGCTTTCAGCTTTGAGCTTTCAACTTTCAGCTTCTTCCTCTTGCTCCTTACTCAAACTCAAACTTCTTCCTCTTCCTCTTGCTCCTTACTCAAACTCAAACTTCTTCCTCTTCCTCTTGCTCCTTACTCAAACTCAAACTCAAACTTACTCCCGCGTCTCCGTTCTGCCAGTAAATACCAACTTAAAACCCAACTTCTATTTCATATTTAACCGTGCCGGTTACCACTATTTCAGTAGTAACTGCTTCATCCTGAACACCGCTTACAAACAACTTATAATTGTCGCCTTTTACAAATTCGGTCAGGTCAGTTTCCTCAGGTGTGAGTGTAAGTGATGTTAAACCATCTGCAATGGACGTTTCCTGTGCTATTAGTGTTCCTTCTTCCATGGTGGTTTTGGAAATCACTAATTTAAAGGACTTAATGGCGTCAAAATTTGCTGAATCAGGTGATGCGATAGAAATTGCACATTCTTTTAGCGTAACTTCATTAATCTGATCAATATTGTAATCATTAGCTTCCACAACACTGTCTATTTCCGAGTTTATGTCTTCCTCGCTATATGTATAGGTACCTGCTTCATTTTCTGATATGGTAAATTCAAAATCCTGCTTATCCGACTCTATTACAAGTCCTACATCTTCTAATAATTCACAGCTGGTTGCCATAAACAAAATGGCCGTAGCTATTACAAAATTCATTGTTCTTAGGTGCTTCATAATCTTCTGTTTTTGTGTTTTATTTTTAATTAATCCGGCTAAAAATAGTGTATTATCAATAACCTGTCAACCAAAGTTTGATAAACAGCGAATTTTTTAAGAGCATTCCATTAAATAGTTACATCTAAATAATAGCTGTACAGTCAGATACAATATTAATATTGGTATATATATTTGATTTTTAATTGTTTACGTATACTAATGCTATTTTCATGTTATTAAAATAACATTAATCTTGAAAAATGAATGATTAACCAAATATTCAATGACATTGGTTAAAAAAAAATGACTTTCATGATTGATTGGCCGTAAATAAACACGGAATCCTAATTAAACGAAAAACCATGAAATGCGATTGGAGCCAACATACAATCCTTATTACAGAAGACGATAATATGAGTTTCCGCTACCTGGAAGTGGTGCTCAGTAATCAGACCAAAATAAATATCATAAGGGCAGAAAATGGAGAGATAGCCATTGATAAGGTGCGTAATCATCCTGAAATTGATGTTATTCTTATGGATATTCAATTACCGGTTATGAATGGTTACGATGCCATTAAGGAAATTAAAAAATTCAGTCGAATTCCAATTATTGCACAAACCGCCAATGTATTAAAAGACGACAGGGAACGATGTATGAATGCCGGATGCGCCGCCTACATATCCAAACCCATTAGTATAGACACCTTGCTCTCAGTTATTGGCAAAATATTAAGTACCATTGCAGTGGGATAAACAGGTCTGTTCCACCAGTTAACCACCCCAACAATTACAACCTTCTAAAATTCTTAGCCCTTAGTTTTTCATAGTTTTTTTATATTTGGAATTCACAATCCAAATATCCAGCTTTATGTCCACTATTATTGACCTGTTCGAGAAATGTGTGAAAAAGTTCGCAAATAATGACTACCTGCTTGAGAAACACAACGGTTCCTATAAATCGCTTCCATATTTTAAAGTAAAAAAGAGAGTAGACCGTTTAGCCGCCGGTTTGCTAAGCCTGGGGGTTGAAAAAGGAGACCGTATTGCATTATTAGCCGAAGGACAAAACAACTGGGTAATCAGTGAATTGGCTATATTTTTTACCGGTGCTGTGAATGTCCCGTTGTCTATTAAATTAAACGACCAGGAAATTAAATTTCGCCTGGCACATGCCGAAGTAAAATATCTTATAACTACCAGCCGTCAACTGGAAAAAATTACATCCATTAATAAAGAAATACCTGCCCTTAAGAACATTATACTCATTGATACCAAAAATGCAGAAGACAGCTCCTACCATACCCTTTACGAATTAAGTGAAACCGGAAAGGAAATTCTGAATCAGGATAGCAGTACATTGGAAATGCGCAAATCGTCGGTCCAACCCGATGATATCGCCAATATTTGTTATACATCGGGAACTACAGCCGACCCAAAAGGTATACTTCTCTCCCACCTTAATTATGTAACCAATATCGAACAATCCATTGAAATAGTGCAGGTCAACCCGGGAACTTCAACATTGCTTATTCTTCCCTGGGATCATGCATTTGCGCATACTTGCGGTGTATACGCCATCATGGCCAGTGGAGCAAGCATTGCTTCCATTGAACTGGGTAAAACACCCATGGAAACATTAAAAAACATACCGGTGAATATACGGGAAGTTAAACCAGATTACCTGTTAACCGTGCCGGCATTGGCCAAAAATTTTCGGAAAAACATAGAAAAAAACATCCGTGATAAAGGAAAGATGGCCGAAAAGCTTTTTAACCATGCCTTACAAATAGCCTATAAATACAATGGACACGGGCACGATCGGGGCAAAGGCATAAACAAATTGTATAAACCGCTCATGCTTGTGTATGACAAGATTCTTTTTTCCAAAATACGGGAAGGATTTGGCGGTAAACTCAAATTCTTTGTAGGCGGTGGTGCGCTGCTCGACATGGAACTACAACGTTTCTTTTATGCCATTGGCATGCCCATGTTACAAGGTTATGGACTTACCGAAGCCGCCCCGGTAATTTCAGCAAACTCCCTGAAAGAACATAAACTGGGATCATCCGGCAAACTCGTTAAAAACCTGGAACTAAAAATATGCGATGAAGAAGGCCGCGAAGTTCCGACAGGTGAGAAAGGAGAAATTGTAATCAAAGGAAACAATGTTATGTTGGGTTACTGGAGAAATGAAACAGCCACCAATGAGACCATCAAAAACGGATGGTTATATACGGGGGATATGGGATTTTTGGACAAAGAAGGGTATTTATACGTATTAGGCCGGTTCAAAAGCCTGCTGATCGGCGATGACGGAGAGAAATTCAGTCCGGAAGGAATAGAAGAAGCCCTGGTTGAGAATTCCCGCTTTATTGATCAATGCATGCTCTATAACAACCAAAATCCTTATACAAGCGCCTTACTTTATCCCAATAAAGAAGCCCTTAAAAGAGACTTAATGCAACATTCCATCAATCCCGCATCAGAAGAAGCTGCAGCGCATTGCTTACAACTGATTGAGGGCGAGATAAACCGATTTCGCAAAAACGGCGATCTTGAAAATATGTTCCCGCAACGATGGATACCTGCAGCAGTTGGAATTATAAGTAAAGGATTTACCGAGCAGAATAATATGCTCAATAGTACCATGAAAATGGTCAGGGATAAAATCACTGCCACTTATGACCAAAAAATTAGCGATTTATATACACCCGGGGCAAAAAACTTCT
>JAAAOM010000052.1 GCA_009908855.1 Bacteroidota bacterium | reverse complement strand
GTTCTTGGGAATAATTTGGCTTCACAGGATATGCCATTTTCCCGAATCGTGCGACGTACTTTTGCAAGTTTATTATAAATCCTGCTTTTGTTCATTTGTATTCCACCAATCAGACCTGATACAAGAAATACCTGTGCATTGTAGTTAAGTGCAAAAGCAATGGCATTGTATACCTGTAGACGGGTTTGTTTGGTAAGGTCAAGGGGTACAACAATACGCTCAGGCATTTTATCAGTTTCACCTTGTACAGTAATAACAGGTATGGTTGATTCTGATACAATTTTAAAGAGATTGCTGCTCAGGTTTCGTGTCGGATTATCCTTATTGCTTTTATTACCGATAATAATAAAACGACCATTCAGATCATGTGCTTTTTGCAGTATTATCTGATAAGGCTTGCCTTTTTCAACGTGTGTAAATACCTCCACCTGATGCTCTGATTTGATGGCTTCGGCTTTTTGTTGTAGTCTGTTTTTGGCGTCATCCGTGATGCTCACTAAATCATCAGATGAGCGAAACATATCAGCTATAAAATCAAGGTTTTCAATCACATAAACCAAATGAATTTTTGCCTTCAAAAATGAAGCAATTCTGATTGCATATTTTATGGCCTTTTCAGATTTATCTCCAAAATTGTAAGGAATAATTATATTTTCACGCAGTGATCTCATAGATTGTTAATTTTTATGTTAAACAGTATTATTCATAAAAGGTTTATGGGATTTATTAAATTTTGTTTATAAAGTTATTCGCTTTTTTAAACATTTTTGTGTTTTTGAAAATATTGATTTAGCCGTTTATAACGCCTGAACCTATTAACTCGCCCTCCCGATACCAGGCAGCAAATTGACCGGGAGTAATTCCGCGTTGTGGCGAATCGAATAAAATATACAAACCTGTATCTTCCTTTACCAACTCAGCTTTTTGTAATGGCTGGCGATAGCGAATCCGAACCTCATAGCGTCCCTGCTGTCCGTTATCTAAAGCCTGGTCGGGACGTACCCAGTGAATTTCATGTTGCGGAATGAAAAGTGCTTTTCGGTTCAAACCGGGATGATCATGGCCTTGTCCGGTGTATATAACGTTTTTTTCAATATCTGTGGCAATTACAAATAATGGTTCTTGTTTTCCGCCTACATTCAGGCCTTTACGCTGGCCAATGGTAAAATAATGTGCACCACTGTGCTCTCCAACCTCTTTTCCGTCGTTAGGGGAATAATGAAATGGTTGTGCGTATTCGTGGACTGATTCATATTGATGACCGTTTTGATAGAGCGCATGATCCTTCTCAATTTCTATGATCTTACCCCTTCGTGGAGCAAGTTTTTGTTGTAAGAATGTTGGCAAATCTACCTTGCCTACAAAACAAATACCTTGTGAGTCTTTTTTGGTTGCTGTTGGCAGGGCTTGTTCCTGCGCAATTTTTCGTACTTCCTTTTTCCATAAATGGCCGATGGGAAAAAGGGCTTTGGACAATTGGTGCTGGTTGAGTTGACACAGAAAATAGCTCTGGTCTTTGGTGCGATCGATACCGGCCATAAGGCGATACCGGATTTGTCCATTATCAGCCATGGTATCTTTTTGGCAGTAATGGCCTGTGGCAACAAAATCAGCATCATACTTTTCGGCGGCAGCAAAAAACTCATCGAATTTGATTTCCCGGTTGCACAGCACATCCGGATTAGGGGTACGGCCTTTCTCATATTCACTGAACATGTAGTCAACCACACGGTTGCGATACTGATCGCTGAGGTCAACAGTATGGAAAGGTATGTCGAGTTTCCTGGCAACCAGTTCGGCAAATATCAGGTCGTCATTCCAGGGACAATCACCTTCCAACGTACCCGTGGTATCATGCCAGTTTATCATAAACAAGGCAATAACATCATAGTCCTGCTGTTTTAATAAACAGGCGGCAACGCTACTATCCACACCACCTGATAATCCAACGACTGCTCTTTTCATTTTTTTGATTATTGGATTGCAAAATTAGTCAAAATTAAGGGAAAAGGGAAGTTTTTCATTAATCTCAAAATACGCCAGGGATATTTTATATTTAAAAGCAGTAATCCTTGCTTATTCGACCAAGTAAATTCTCTTTCGGTTTCATGCTTCATCCAAATGATTGATTATCTAACTTAAACTATTGAAAATGAATGAAATTTAGCGAAAAAATTGTATTTCCAATGGTATTGTTTTATATTAAACCTTTGAAAGTTCTAAACTGTATTTAGTGTTGGTAAGAAAATCCGATAAATATGCAGCTTGCCCTCCATAAATCTCCCGCAAGGTGTGGGGTGCCAGAGGGATAGCATGAAAAATACTGAGTCTTCTTGCCGACACCATTGGAACTTTTAGAAATGTAAAAAACAATAAGTGAATCCTACAGGGGGTAAATATTAAAATTTACTAAAATTTAGCAGGTTACAGAAGAACACAAACAATGGGTCAGGTAGCGGTTATAACCGAATTTGAAATATTCCGTGGTGATAGTTTTCAGGGGCTCATTCATAATCCGGCTGATGCACTCAAAACGGCCATCTGTCTTCGTGCCAGTTTAAGACGTTACACGAATAACAGCGCACTTGATGATATAAGGGATGCGCGTATTGCCATTGGTATAGGTGAAGGGGATACCCGAATGACCATAATCACAGAATCGGATGGTGAAGTCTTTAAACGATCAGATACAGTATTAGATTCGATCAAGAAAAGCAATGAACGGTTGTAAATAAACACGCCCGATGAGTTTCACATGCGCTATAATTATTAGATGGCTCATAAAATATTATTTATTGAACTTAGACTGTAGTTTATAATACAATGCACGAATTTTCCCTTGCACAAAACATTGTTGAAATTGCGACCGAACAATTTCATGGCCACAATGTGCGTAAAATAGAGGCCATTGATATTGAAATTGGCACACTATCGGGTGTTGTAAAAGAGGCTTTGGAATTTGCCCTTGAAGAGGCTGTAAAAAATACTGTACTTGAAAAGGCAACCATCCGTTTAATCGATATTCAGGCCCGTGCTAATTGTGGTGCATGTGGCAATACATTTGATATGAATGACTTTTTTGGTGTTTGTCCGGCTTGTCAATCCCCGCAATGTGAAATTATCAGTGGCAAGGAATTAAAAATTAAATCTCTACGCATTGATTATTAGCAAAATACTCTGAATGTTGAACTTATTTTTGTACATTTGGAAGGACAGGGTATACGTTTCATCAAATATTATCAATATGTGCGGAACATGCGGTTGTCAGGATAACCATAACCATAATCATCTGCATATCGGTAAACCGTCGGAAGCAGAACACCATCATCATCATGATGAGCATCATGGCCATCATGATCATTCACATGGACATGGAACTGAGATTCAGCTTGAAAAGGATATCCTGAGTAAAAATAATTTATTGGCCGAGAGAAACCGGGGCTATCTGGAGGCCCGGCAAGTATTTGCGATCAACCTGGTTAGTTCGCCAGGAGCCGGTAAAACAACATTATTGGAACGAACCATTACTGATTTATCCAAACAACTACATTTTGCGGTTATAGAAGGAGATCAGCAAACCATGAACGATGCCAAACGCATAGAAGCTACCGGTGCCGAAGTAGTACAGGTAAATACCGGGAGCGGCTGCCATTTGGATGCACACATGGTAAATCATTCCATGAAGGAGCTGTCACTTCCGGTAAATGCAGTATTGCTCATAGAGAACGTTGGCAATTTAGTATGTCCGGCATTGTTTGATCTGGGTGAATCAAAAAGAGCGGTGGTTATTAGTGTTACCGAAGGGGATGATAAACCACAAAAATACCCGTATATCTTTGAGAGTTCGGATATTTGTATAATCAATAAAACAGACCTGTTGCCGTATGTTCAATTTGATGTTGAAAAATTGAAAGCAAGTGCCGGTCAACTTAATTCAGCACTGGAATTTATTGAGCTTTCGGCAACTACCGGCAAGGGGCTGGAATTGTGGTATAATTGGCTCGCTGATGCGACCGGGCATCGAATTGAAAAATCCAAAGCCATGAATGAATGATTGTTTATTGCGGATTAACACAAAACTTCTCGATAAAATTACATTTTTTACTATCATTCAAACACAATATTATGCATACAACCAGCTATTTAACAATCGTGTTATTATTGTTTGCATTCCAGAAAGCAAGCTGTGATATAATTCCTGAAAACTCGCACTATGTTAATAATTGCGTGAAGATTACCAACATTAATGAATATGATAACCTTGTATTACTCGGATACATTTGGTCTGTAGGAAATTATCATGGGGGAACATATAAAATTTCTGCCGAGAGTTGTTTAACAAATGGTTACAAATTTAATACCCTGCGTATATTTGCCACTGATTCTACTGGTATTATCGGAAAAGATATTGACAAAATAGACTTACCCAATGATAAAAATGCTTTAGAAACGAATATTGAGATATATCCTTATAAGGGGTATTATCATGATTCTATTCCGATAGATAAATTTGATGAGTATTATAAAATACTTGGTTTTACTGATACTTCAATTGTTATATATAAGTGGAAAGAAGTGTTTGGTTTTAACAATGGTTCGGAAGATTCAATTGTAACACACGACTACCATGTGATACCTCTCAGTTATATCAGATATTACCACCAGGTTTAAATGAAACATTACGATTTAAAATCTCTTTCTAAATATTGTATCCTTTCAAATTGGGCATTTATCTTATTGTTTTCAATGGCTTTGCCTTTAAAATCGGCGACAGACTTTAGGTTTTTTTGCTTCATCCATTTTTCAAATTCGCCCATTATAGTTGAGATATAGGATATTCCATTTATAAAAAGCGTAGAACATATTTGTGCAGTGGTGGCCCCTGCCAGTATTTGTTTTATTACCCCTGCATGATCATGTATACCGGTAGTTGCTGAGATATCACACGTCACATGTTTTGAAAGAATGCCTACCCAACGCAGTGTATTGAGCATTTCTTCAGGTGCGCTAAGATATTTATTGGCAACAATGGTAAAAGTATCAATATCAATATCCGGTTGGTAAGGCCTGTTAAACAATACAAGGGCGTTCGCACCAGCCTGCTCCAGACTTTTGGCCATTTTTATCTGGGCTGATGGAGTGGCATTTACTTTGGCGGCAATGGGTATATTCACATTGTATCTCACATTTTCAACAATAGCCGTTGCATTATCGATAACCTGCTGCGAGTCCATATCAGCCATATTGGGCATAATGGTAGAAATATTCAGTTCCAGTCCATCAGCGCCTGCATCTTCAATTTGTTTTGAGAAGATCACCCAGTCGCGGTTAGTTACACAATTTACACTGGCAAAAACGGGAATATCCGTTTTCTTTTTGGCTTCTTCAATGAATTTCAGGTATGATTCGGCCTTTTGATTTTTGGTAATGGATTTAATCAAATCGGCTGCTGCCGGATACCAATAATACATATCGTTTGGTTCAAGGGAACCATTAATTTCTTCAACAATTTGTTCTTCAAACAGGGAGCGCAATACAATAGCTCCGGCACCATGCTCCTCAATTTCCTGAATGTTTTTTATTTTTTCAGTAAGTGTTGAGGCACCAACAATCAGGGGGTTTTTTAATGTCAACCCCATGTATTTAACTGTCAAATCCATATTTTTCTATTTAGTAAGTATGTGTATGTTTTTCCTGCAGCAACTTACAAGGATGCATAATCATATCTTTCAGATATTCAAAGGCTTCCTGTAAATTATCTTTTGCCTGTTCCGTTAACTCTTCTTTCATTTCCCAAGATAATCCTTTTATTTGCATCAACCATGTTTCGGGATGTGAATTAAACATTTGTTCACACAAATGCAATATATATCCCGGTGATGTTGCATGCATTGTAAACTCAGCTTTAGCAGTTGGTTGAACGGGTATCAGTTCGAACTGCTTTACATTTTCGTTTACACTTGCGTCGACAAAGATAACTAAAACTTTTCCTTTTAGTTCAGTTGCATCCTCAATATTCAATTGATAATTTGAATCGAGCTGTACATGAGGCATAGGAAATTCAAACAACCAACCATCCAGTAGTTGAATCATGGCATTACCCAGACCGTCGTCCTGCCTGCCGGGATTGCCATAGCCGTAAATTAATATCTTTTTAGTTGTTTCCATTTCAGGAAGATTTTGTATGGGTATAATCTGATTGCATTTGATCAATTAGTTCATTGTGATTGTTGTACAATGATATTTCAAGAGGCATTTTGCCCAAAGCATGGGTTGCACAGCTAAGGCAGGGGTCATAAGCCCGTATGGCAACCTCCACGGCATTCATCATGGGTTCGGTTATTTCATTTTGTCCGTTCATCCAGGCTTTGGCTACATTTTCCACGGCATTGTTCATGGGTTGATTATTATTGGTTGTGGAGACAATTAGGTTCGCCATGGTTATTTGATCATCTTTATTCACCTCATAATGATGAAAAAGCGTACCTCTCGGTGCTTCCAGCAGTCCAACACCTTCAGGCATGCGTTTACCTTTCACCACCAGATCGTCTTTTTGTAAATCAGGGTCTTCCAGCAGGTCTTTAATGACTTCAGCTGCGTGTAATGTTTCGATCAGTCGGGCCCAATGTGTGTGCAGGCAATAATTGTTTGGTTTACCGTTGGTGTGTGCTTTGTATGCCTCAAATTCCTGTTGGGCTTTTGGAGAAGGAATAAAATCGGCTGTATTTAACCGGGCCAGTGGACCAACTCTGTACCAGCCATTCTCTTTTCCCAGTTCAGTAAGAAAGGGAAACTTCATATAACTCCATGAACGCACTTCTTCGGCTATGTAATTAAGGTAATGTTGATAATCAACATCTTTCAGTATTTTATTGCCTTCAGCATCTACGGCTCTGAGCACACCGTGATAAAAATCCAGCGCCCCGTCTTTACGTACCAGGCTTAGGTGATTGGAAGGGAAATAGGAAAAGTTATCGACAAAATCCCTGTGTTTATGGTAGTAATCTTTAAACAGAGCCAACGCCTCTTCGGCCCATTTAATCATTTTGGCAGCGTTCAAAGGGTCTTCGCCATTTAACAATAGATCCCGTTCCTCCGTGCTCAGATTTTTATTTATTCCTCCAGGAATGGCACCTGTACCATGAATTTTTTTACCGGCTGTATGTTTGATAATTTCCTGTCCGTATTTACGCATCATAACACCCTGTACGGCCAGCGCCTGAAAATTTTCGTTTTGTGCCACACCAATTACATTTCGTATGGCCGGATCAGCATCAATGCCCAATAATAAGTCGGGCGAAACCAAATGGAAAAAGTGCAGGGCATGCGACTGAAACATCTGTCCGTAATGCATCAGTCTGCGCATTTTTTCGCCCGTTGGAGTTAGTCCGTCTCCTGTTCCGGCGCCTACAATCACATCCATGGCCTTGGCAGCCGCCAGGTGATGGCTAACCGGACAAATTCCGCATAAACGCTGAACCAGAACAGGAGCTTCCCAATAAGGTCGGCCCTGCACAAATCTTTCAAAACCGCGAAATTCAACAATATGTAACCTGCTTTGTGATACCTGATTATTATCATCTAAATGGATGGACACTTTTCCATGACCTTCAACCCGGGTAACCGGCGATATGGTAATTTTTTGTGACATAGTAGTACTTTTTAATCAAATTTGATGACTTCATAAGGTAAATCCATTTCATTGCCGTGAATCAATGCAACCAGAGCTTCCCATATTAAATCGGCTCTGGGTGGACAACCAGGCAGGTAATAATCGATTTTTACTACTTCATGGCAAGGATATACTTTATTTAACAGAACGGGTAGCTCCTCATCGTTGGGCATTACTTTACCCTGGTTATGGTTTTTTACGGTTGGGCCATTTAAATAGGCTTCATCCAGGCATTCTTTAACCGAAAGGCCATTCCGCATAGCAGGAAGCCCGCCCATGATGGCGCACTCACCCACTGAAATGAGTATTTTACAATTTTTTCTGAAATCCTGCAGCACGTGCACGTTCTCATCCAGGCAACATCCGCCCTCAATAAGGCCGATGTCACATGTTTTGGTAAATTTTTTTATGTCATTGATGGGGGATTTGTTGAAATCAACCAGATCAATAAGATGTAGAATTCGTTCGTCAATATCCAGCAATGACATGTGGCATCCAAAACATCCTGCCAACGATGTGGTCGCTACTATTGGTTTGTTCATGATTTCTTCCTCCCGTTAGATGGATTTATTTTTTCAACATCAGCACCAATAGGTTCCTGGTCATATTTTCGATTACCAATAGGTGTTTTAAAACCTGATTCTCTTTTGAGTATGGCCCCTACCGGGCAAATATCTGCTGCTTTATCGGCCAGTTCATCAGTCAGATTATCAGCCAGTTCCGGATCAATATAAATACCGGTATGATGGCCCCGGTCGCGGAAGGCAAAAATATTTTTACCATCCTTGTCTTTGATCACACGAATGCAACGCTTACAAAGAATACATCGGTTATGGTCTTTAATAATTTTGGGATGGCTGGCATCGATTTCACGAAGGGGAAAGAAATACGGAAAACGTGGCACCATCATTTCAAACCGATAAGCCAGCGCCTGAAGTTCACAACTGCCGCTTTTCTCACAGGACGGGCATAAATGATTTCCCTCAACAAATAGCAGTTCAATAATGGATTTCCGCAATTCCTGAATATCGGCATGATCGTTTTCGATAATCATACCATCGGTAACAGGTGTTGTGCAGGCTGTCATGAGTCGGCCATTGATTTTAACCGAGCAGATACGACAGGCGCCTTTAGGTTTTATACCCTGAACATTACATAATGTAGGAATATAAATTCCATTTTCTCTGGCTGCATCAACCACGTATTTGCCCTCCTGCGCCATGCACTCCTCACCATCGATGGTAAATTTTATAAATTTGGCCATAATGTTGATTTTTAAGGTGTTAAATTATGCTTCGGGCATTCTTCCAACGGCTTCACTTGCATCGATCACTGCGGCTTTTAAGTCGAAACCGGTATCGAAATCAGTGCCCATTTGTATTTTTTTATGGTATAAATACCTGAAATTCTTAAGGCTGGTCAGTATTGGGTTCGCGGCAGTCTGGCCGAGTCCGCAGCGGCTGGCCTTTAAAACCTTACCCCATTCTTCCATGTCCTTCAAATCCTGCTTTATACCACGTGCATCCAGTATTTTCTTTAATTTATTTCTAAGCAGTACAGGCATAACACGACAGGTTGAGCATGAGCCACAGGATTCTTCGATAAAGAAATCGGTGAAATTAAGAACCACTTCTTCAAGGATGTCTCTGCCTGCATTGAAAATCATTAATGAACCACCTGTTGAGAGGTCTCCATAGCTGAGTATACGGTCAAAATCGCCCGGGTCAACCAACGATCCCGACGGACCGCCTACCTGCACAGCCTGTACATCATCAGCTCCAACCATTTCGCAAATATCATTCACGCTAAATCCCCATTCAACTTCATAAACACCCGGAAATTTGCAATCGCCTGAAATACTTAACACTTTGGTTCCGGTGGAGTCATCGGTACCGAATGATTTATACCATTCACCACCGTTTAACAGTATCTTTACAACGGCACAAAATGTTTCCACATTATTGACTATGGTGGGTTGATCCAGGTAACCCTTTTCAACCGGGAATGGCGGGCGATCACGTGGTTCTCCGCGTTTGCCTTCGGCTGATTCTATGAGCGCTGATTCCTCACCGCAAACATAGGCTCCGGCTCCGTATTGTATACGGATATCGAAGTTAAATCCTTTGATACCCGCAATATTTTTGCCCAGTAAATTTCGTTCATGTGCACCCTGAATAAGATTTTCAAGGTAATTCTTCAGGTATTTGTATTCATGCCTTATGTATAGAATACCTTCTGTAGCACCAACGGCATAAGCGGCTATCACCATTCCTTCCAGCAATAATTTGGGTCGTTGGGTAAGTATTACACGGTCTTTGAATGTGCCGGGTTCACCTTCATCGGCATTACAAAAGATATACTTTTGCTTACCTTCGGCTTTTCGGCAGAGTTCCCATTTCATACCGGTTGGAAACCCCGCTCCTCCGCGTCCTCTGATATTGGAAGCCTTAACCTCGGCAATTATTTGATCGGGGGTATATTGTTTTAGTTTTTCTTTAATTGCATGCCCGGGTTTGTAATTCATATCGAGCACTGGGCCAATTTTACGGATATTATTATTCACAACTGCCTTAATTTCTTCGGAACTGTTTTGGCCATCGCCATATCCTTCAACAACTAATTCTTCAAGTGTTTTCCCGGCCCGGATATCGCGCACCAGTTCTTTGGCACGAAAAGGTGTAAGATTAGGGAATATCTTTCCGTTAATAATGGCCGCCGGTTCCTGATCACTCATGCCAATGCAGGAAGTATCGAATAAACCGATTAATCCGTCTTTACTAACCGAATTAAAATGGCAACCAACTTCTTTTTCCAGGGTACGGGCTACATCGTTTCTGCCCCTCATAAAGGAGGATACACTGGTGTTTAAATATATGGCAAATTTACCGGTATACTGGGTGGAAAAGAAATGATAAAATGAACGGGTTTGTTCCACATCGGCCCTGGATATTTTTGTGGCCACAGCAATTTCATCGATAGCCTCATTGGGGATGTAACCAAACTCCGATTGTACTTCAATGAGCATATCCATTAAACGGGTTTTATCGTTGTGGTAAGTTTTCGTGATTTTGTGAATAGCTGATTTCATAGGCGGGAAAAATTTAGTGTTATTCAATTCACAATACCTCATAAATGTACACAAAAAAATAGTTACATTTATAACATGTACACTTAAAATCCAATAATAGCGTAATATAGAATGATTAAAAATAAAAACAGGAATCATTCAATCATCTCAAGGGAGATAATCATTCGCGGTTTGGTTCAGGGAATCGGATTTCGACCGTTTATTTATCGGTTGGCGCATGATTGTCAGCTTAACGGATGGGTTAGAAATACGAATGAAGCCGTATTAATTCGGATTGAAGGAAAGGAAGAGAATTATAACTGTTTTCGCTTACGACTCCATTCACAGAAGCCCTGGACTGCCATATATTCCTCCATGGAGGAAAAAGATGTTTCTCCAATGGGTTATAATCACTTTACCATTGAAGCCAGTGAAGATGTATCGGATCAGGTAACACGGGTAAGCCCGGATATTGCTGTTTGTGAGGCTTGTTTAGATGATATGAGACGTTCTTCTTCTCGTAACTATTATCCTTTGGTAAACTGCACCTTTTGTGGCCCGCGGTTTTCGATCATTAAATCGTTGCCTTATGACCGGAAGCATACGTCAATGGCTGAATTCATATTATGTGAACAATGTCAGATCGAATATCACGATATTATGGACAGGCGTTTTCATGCCCAACCCATAGCATGTAATCAATGTGGGCCACATTATGAATTATGGAAAACCGACCATAAAACTAAAAACATCCATGAGATTTTAAACGCATTGGCTATTATAATTGATAACGGCGGGGTACTAGCCATGAAGGGGACAGGTGGTTATCATCTGATGGTCGATGCCGGACATGAGGATGCTGTACATAAACTCAGAAGCATTAAACAACGAGATCAAAAACCCTTTGCGTTAATGTTTAAAGACATAAAATGCCTGCGTGAATATGCCTATATAAACAATGCGGAACAAAACGCATTAACAAATTGGAAAAGGCCGATTGTATTACTGCGTCAGAAGAAATCCCTTGTTAAAGGTATCAATGAAGGATTTGGTGCATTGGGTGTTATGTTACCTTACATGCCCATGCACTTTTTAATGTTTGATCATTTAAAAACACCTGTAGTTGTGATGACAAGTGGTAATCTGAGAGATGAACCCATTGTTACAGAAAATCAGGTTGCTTTGAAAAAATTTGGTGACCGCGTTGATGGAATTGTTGTTTATAATCGTGATATCCATAATCGTATTGATGACTCGGTAGTTAAGGTGGTAGGCGATAAACAACGAATTATTCGCCGTGCACGAGGGTTTGTACCCCTACCTGTTCAGATTCCGGTAAATGTAGACAATATACTGGCCACCGGTGCTGAACTTACCAATTGCTTTGCTGTGGGAAAGGGTAAGGAAGTGATCATGAGTCAACACCTGGGCGATCTGAAAGATTTTGAAACATATACATTTTACACCGAAACAATTGAAAAGTTCAAATCTTTATTCAGGGTAAACCCGCAAATAGTGGCAACAGATAAACACCCTGATTATCTGGCAACCCAATATGCACGCGAATTGGAATTACCGCTTATTGAAGTACAACATCATCATGCCCATATTGCAGGCTGTATGGCCGAACACAACCAAACAGAACCCGTAATCGGCGTGTGTTTTGATGGCACCGGACTTGGTGATGACGGACATATCTGGGGAGGAGAATTTATGTATACTGATTTAAATTCGTTTGAAAGATTTATACACTTTGAATATCTTCCTTTACCCGGCGGTGATAAAAGTATAAAAGACCCCTGGAGGACAGCCATTGCGTGTTTATATCGGGTATATGGAAGAGCATTAACCGGAATTGAGCTTCCTTTTATGAATAAGGTCAATATGAAAGATATTAATCTGGTGTTGGATATGCTGGATCGGGAAATAAATACACCACAATCATCTGCCGTGGGGCGACTATTCGATGCCATTGCTGCATTAACAGGAACATGTATTCACAGCGATTTTCATGCACAAGCTCCTATGCTGTTTGAGGCTCTGACAGATGAATCCATACAATCTGAATATACCTTTAATATAAGTAGTACAATTCAGTTAAAGGCAACCATTAAAGAAATTGTAGATGATATAATAAAAAAAATCCCGATTCCTGTGATTGCCACCAAATTTCATAATACATTAGTTTCAATTATTGTATATTGTGTTAAAAATATGATGAAGCGATATGCATCCCGAAAAGTTGTTTTATCAGGGGGTGTTTTTCAAAACGCCTTTTTACTCGAAAAAACAGAAAGGGAACTTGCCAAACTGGAAGTGGATGTATTAATCCCGCTGCAGGTTCCGTGCAACGACGGTGGATTGGCATTGGGGCAGATTGCCGTTGCAGCCGCAAAACGAGAACAACAAAAAAAATAATACCATGTGTTTATCAATTCCGGGTAAAGTATTGGCAATCCGAGGTGATAAGGCGGATGTCTCCATCCAGGGAAACCTGGTGGAAGTAAGTTTACAATTGGTTGAGGACGTAAAGGTAAATGATTATGTATTGGTTCATGTTGGCTTTGCACTTGAAAAGATCAATGACAGTGAAGCAACCGAAATGTTGAAAGTGTTGAAGGAATTAAAAAATTTTACATAAGTGAAATATATTACAGAGTTCCGCAATAAGGATGATGTACAAAAGTTGGCAAAAGCCATTGGTACCTACAATGGTCGGCCAGTGCAATATATGGAGGTATGCGGAGGGCATACCATGTCAATACAACGTTTTGGAATACCATCCATGCTGCCTGAATCCATTCGGTTAATTTCCGGCCCGGGATGTCCTGTTTGTGTAACCAGTACCGGTTTTATAGACCAGGCCATTGCTTTAAGCCGTCAAACAGATACCATTATAGCAACTTATGGCGATTTAATACGGGTTCCCGGAAGCAATTCATCATTGGAAAATGAACGAGGAAAAGGAGCTGATATTCGTATTGTTTTGTCTTCATTAGCAGCGATCCAAATGGCCATTGACAACCAGGATAAAAAAGTTATTTTTCTTGGGATAGGCTTTGAAACCACCGCACCGGCAACTGCAGTTGCTATTCAGGAAGCGCACAGGCAGTCACTGGAAAATTTTTATGTTCTCAGCGCCCACAAAATTATGCCACCGGCAATGGACAGTCTGCTATCAGGTGATATAAACCTGGATGGATTTATCGCTCCCGGACATGTAAGTGCCATTACCGGATCGAAAATATACGAACCACTTGTGGAAAAATATCAGACACCAGTTGTTATTTCGGGTTTTGAACCATTGGATATTTTATATTCTGTTTGGATGCTTATCAATCAAACACAGAATAATACTCCTGGCGTTGAGATACAATATAAAAGAGTGGTAAATGAGGGTGGAAATACCAAAGCATTGGAACTGATGGATGAAATTTTTGAGCCCGAAGATGATTGGTGGCGCGGATTGGGTGTATTGCCCAATAGCGGATTAGGCATTCGTACTCAATATAGAGCGCATGATGCTAAACAATGGTTACCCAAAAATATGGAATTGCCAAAGGAGCCCGTTGGATGTATTTGTGGAGATATTTTAAAAGGTCTGAGAAGTCCATCGGAATGTAGATTATTCGGTAAGGCCTGTCATCCCGGCAATCCGGTTGGGGCCTGTATGGTATCCAATGAAGGGGCTTGTCAGGCATATTATTTATATGGAAATGGATAAATATATTGTTTTAGGACATGGGAGTGGTGGTAAGCTATCCCAAGAGCTTATCCGGAATATCTTTTTGCGATATTTCGACAATGATACGCTGAATGCCTTGGATGATAGTGCGGTGTTACCGATTGAAGGAAATGAAATTGCATTCACGACCGATTCTTTTGTGGTTGATCCAATCATTTTTCCCGGCGGTGATATTGGAAAGCTGGCGATATGCGGTACAGTTAATGACCTTGCGGTGATGGGTGCAGTTCCCAATTATTTATCAGCCGGTTTTATACTGGAGGAAGGATTGTCCCTGAAAACATTGGAAAATGTTGTGAAGAGCATGGCAAATACAGCAAAACAAGCAGGAATCAAAATAGTTACCGGCGATACCAAGGTGGTTCACAAAGGGCAATGCGATCAGCTATTTATTAACACAAGCGGTATCGGGCTGATAAACACAAAGTTTAAAGATAATGGCAATGTTGAGCCCGGTGATGCTATTATTATAAACGGTTATATAGCTGACCATGGCATGACGATAGTGGGCGCTCGTGAAGGTCTTCATTTGTCATCACAAATACAATCCGACTGTGCCTGTTTACATACCCTCATTCAGGCATTGGCATCAGAAGTTGAAATTAAGCTGGCCCGGGATGTTACACGGGGAGGCCTGGCTACTGTTTTGGTTGAGTTGGTACAGAATTCTATATATGGCATTGAAATACTGGAATCAGCCATTCCATTACGCAATGAAACCGCCGGTATTTGCGATATGCTTGGCTTTGATCCCTTGCATGTTGCTAACGAAGGGAAACTGGTAATGGTGGTCCCTGAAGCCCAATCTGAAAAAGCTATTACGGTACTGAAAAAGCATGAATTGGGCGTGAATGCGGCTTATATTGGGAATATCACTAAAGCAAATCCCGGCAAGGTAGTAATGAATACAGTAATCGGAGGGAAACGAATGATACAATTGTTAAGCGGAGAGCAGCTTCCAAGAATTTGCTAATTCATTGAATAATAGTCATCTTCATCCTCAAAAGATTCCATTTCATCCTGGTAATAGGCCATTCGAATGGCTGTCAGGCCCGCTTCCACCCCTTTGTTTCCATGTTTACCACCGGAACGTTCTTTGGCCTGTTCCATATTCTCCGTTGTAAGAACACCAAATATAACAGGTTTGTTGTATTGTACGGATACTTGTGTAATTCCGTAAGTTACACCCTGGCAGATATAATCGAAATGCGGTGTTTCTCCACGTATCACACAACCAAGACATATAATTACATCCAGTTCAACATATTCCATCATAAGCTGGGTTCCTGAAGTAAGCTCGAAGGTACCCGGTACATGACGTACCACAATATTATCCTTTTGTGCACCATTGTCCCGCAAGGCTTTTATGGCTCCTTTCAGCAGTTCACCGGTTATTTCCTGGTTCCAGTCAGCTACTACAATACCAAATGTGTAATCAACTGCACTTGGTACATCACTTGTGTTGTAAGATGATAAATCGCGTGTTGCCATGTCATTGATGTAAAAAATATCAATCTTACATGATAAGAAAGATATGCGTTTGTACTGAAAATGCTTTTGTAATGCTCGTAATAAGTAAGGTATTCATTCTGTTCAGGGAGCGCACATTATTGTAATTTATGCTTTACCTTCGTTATATCCTGTGCAACAGATCGACCTTCTTCGGAGTTTGGATACTCAGATTCTATTTTCTCGTAAACTTCAAGTGCTTTTTCGAAATTTCCGGTTTCTTCGTATACCAAACCCAGCTTTTTCAGATAAATAGGGGTTGAAAAATTATTGGGATTTTTTTCAGCCGCTTTTTCATAAAACTGAATAGCCTTATCATAGTCATTCAGCTCAGTATAAGCATCGCCTATAGCGCCTAGTGCAATGGTTGAAATAATGATATCATCAGCATCGAAACGCTTCAAATGATCAATGGCCTGTTTATATTCACCAATTTGCAAATAACTGATTCCGGCATAATAATGTGATAAATTGCCTGATTTGGTCAGTCCGTATTCATCAATAACATCTAAAAAGCCAATGTAATTGCCATCGCCGTAAAGTGCCAGATTAAAACTGTCTTTTTCAAAATATTGCTCGGCACCAAACATTTGGCTGGTTGCTTCCTGTTCCAAAGGAGCCAGGTAAAATTTTTTGTATCCCAGATAAGCAGCTACAATTAACGCGATAGCGCCTACAATTATAGAAAGGCTTTTTTGATTATCCTCAATATATTGTTCTGAACGACTCAACATGGAATCAACAGACTCCACTCCCTGGCCGGTATCCTGATGCTTTTTACTCATGACTGAATTTATATAACTTAGTGAAATTAAAACGCAAAAGTATATTTTTTATCATAAATTGAAAACTTACATTTGTTTTTTTATTAAAGCCTGTTCAATATGCATCTTAAAACACTATCGCTAATTAATTTCAAAAACTACGAGCAGGAAGAATTCCGGTTCTCGCAAAAAATAAATTGTATGGTTGGTGCTAATGGTACCGGGAAAACCAATGTATTGGATGCCATACATTACTTATCACTGACCAAAAGTTATTTTAATGTAATTGATAGTCAGAATATTAAGCACGGAGCTGATTTAATGATTATTGAAGGCTTGTATGAATATGAGGATAAGGAACAGCTAAATCTATACTGTGCCGTACAAAAGAGCCGAAAAAAAACATTTAAACGCAATAAAAAAGAATATCAGAAATTATCGGATCATATCGGACTGATACCCTGTGTGGTGATCTCCCCGACTGATTCAGAGCTTATTTCAGGCGGCAGTGAAGAACGCAGAAAATTTATCAATGGTGTTATTTCTCAATACGATAAGCAATACCTTGAGGATGTAATCTCTTATAACAGGGTGTTGCAACAACGAAATAAATTATTGAAAGATTTCCGGAAAGACGGTGGGAGCTATGATAAAAATTTACTTGAAATTTGGGACGAGCAGTTATTGCCATTGGGGAAAAGTATTTATGAAAAGCGGAAGCAATTTGCCAATGAGTTGATACCTGTTTTTCAGGAATACCACACATTCATAAGCGGTGATCAGGAACAGGTTAAACTCAACTACAATTCGCAGCTTGATAATGCTGAATTTGCTGATTTGTTGAAAGGTTCACACGACAAGGATTGCATCCTACAGTATACATCCACAGGCATACACAAAGATGACCTTACGCTTGAACTGGAAAATCATCCCATAAAAAAAACCGGGTCTCAAGGTCAACAAAAAACGTATTTATTGGCGTTGAAACTGGCGAAATTTAATTTTATTGAACAAACAACAGGTAAAAAGCCCGTTCTGCTGCTGGATGATATTTTTGATAAGTTTGATGCCGATCGCGTAAAACATATCATAAAACTGGTTTCGGAAAATCGCTTTGGTCAGATATTTATAACTGATACCCATAAGCAACACCTGTCAGATATTTTGAAAAACCTGGATACGGAAGCAAAATTTTTTATGATCGAAAAAGGCCATGTAAATAATGTTGAATGAGACGCAGTAATACACAATCATTAGGCGAGGTTTTAAGGGAATATGTAGAAGCCCTTAAATTAAAAAATAAATTGAAGGAGGCCAGTATGGACCGTCATTGGAAAGAATTAACGGGGCCTGCTATTGCCAAATACACCAGCAAGGTGTACCTAAGTAAAAATGTGCTGATTGTGCATTTATCTTCCTCTGTCTTACGTTCCGAGATGTTGATGCAGCAGGAGAAAATTATTAAATATATGAATGAGAAATTGGGTGAAGAGCGAATTCAGAAAGTTATTTTTAAGTAAATCATCTGTAATCTAAACCCCTGTTTCCTCTAACAAATAATACCTTTCGCTCATAGCAAAAAAGAAATCACATTCAATTTTGGCGTTTTCATCACTGTCGGAGCCATGTACGGCATTACTTCCCACCGAGTTGCCAAATAATTTACGTATTGTACCATCTTCTGCTTCTTTGGGATTTGTAGTACCCATAAGCTTTCGATAATCAGCTACAGCATTGTCTTTTTCCAGGATTGCCACAACTACCGGCCCCGAAATCATGAACTCCATCAATTCGTTGAACCACGGCTTTTGTTCGTGAACCTTATAAAATGAATACGCCATTATTTTGGTAAGTGAAAAAAATTTCATTGCGGCAATATGAAATCCTGCTTCATTGATCTTATGTAAAATAGGCCCGATGTGTTCATTGGCAACTGCTCCGGGTTTGATCATGGTAAGGGTGATTCGTCCGGTCATCGCATTTTTTTTATGAGATTAACTATGTCAAGTTAATGAAAATGAAGATATAAAAACATACTTTTTAGTATTCAAACAGGTGTAAGATTAAATTATTTCTATTTTTAAAGTTTTAATTTTTTTGAATATACATTTCATGAATAATAATCAATTGACGCTTCATTTCGACAAAGCAATGGTACGGGAGCGTATCAAAAATGCCCGCTCAATATGTATTCTTTCACACCGAAATCCTGATGGCGATGCCATTGGATCTGCATTGGCCCTGTATCATTTACTCAAAAAATGGAACAAAAAGGTGAATGTTGTACTGCCCAATTTCTATCCTGATTTTCTGGGCTGGATACCGGGAGCCAATCATATTCATATTATTGAAAAAGATAAAAAGCGAGCTGATGAATTTATCAATGAAGCCGATGTGTTGTTTTTTCTCGATTTTAATACTGAAAGTCGCATTAGTGAAGTGATTGATACAGTGAATAAAAGCAAGGCGCTGAAGATACATATTGACCACCATCCACACCCGGATATAAAGTCGGATGTTATGATCAATATAACAGCAGTTAGTTCAACGGCTGAATTGCTTTACTGGACATGTTTAGAACTGGATTGGCTGAAGGAAATGGATACAATCATAGCAACATGTTTTTACGTCGGAATCATGACGGATACCGGTTGCTTTAGCCATAATGCCAGTGCACGGAGCACTTTTGTTGTGATATCTGAATTATTGGCGAATAACATTGACAACGAGGATATTTATTATAAAATTTACAATAACTATAGTTTTAATCGAATGAAACTATTGGGATATTGTTTAAATGAAAAGCTGGAACACATCCCTGAGTTAAATACAGCCTTTATATCCATTAACGCAGAAGAATTGGAACGATTTAACTACCAGGTAGGGGATACCGAAGGATTTGTGAATTATCCGTTATCGATTCAGGGGGTGAGATTTTCAGTATTGTTTACTGAAAAAGATAATCTGGTGAAGATTTCATTGCGTTCAAAGGGAGATTTTGCCGTCAATAAATTTTCGGCAACCCATTTCAATGGAGGGGGCCATATGAATGCCGCCGGTGGTAGTTCAAAATTATCACTTAGCGATACATTGGTTCAATTTCGGGAAGTTTTAAAAGAATATGCACATGAACTATCTGATTAGCCTAATAGTTTTTTCTATTATTTTTATAATGGGATGTAGGTCAGAGAATAAAAAGCCAACCTACCGTGAAGTAAAAGAATTACAAAAGGAACTGGTGGATGTTAACAAGGTACTAGTACAAAAAGACCGCGAGAAAATAAAAGCGTATGTTTTACGCCGGGGCTGGGATATGGTTGAAACCGATGCCGGGCTCTGGTATCAGATTTATAAGGAGGGGAGTGGTGAAAAAGCCGCCACCGGAAAAGATATTGCATTAAACTATGAATTATATTTGTTGGATGGCACAATATGTTACGCCTCCGATTCAACCGGATTAAAAGAATTTACCATTGGCAAGGGAAGTGTAGAAACCGGATTGGAAATAGGGGTGCTTTATTTACAGGAAGGGGATCAGGCACGCCTTATATTGCCTCCTCATCTGGCACACGGTTTGGTTGGTGATGATGCCTGTATACCGGCTCGTTCGGTAGTTATCTATGATCTTGAAGTTGTAAAAATTTCAAATTAAATACAATGCGTTTTTTATACTGTTTTTTCTTATTGGTATTTTTTGCCTGTACATCTGAATACCCCGGATACAAAAAAATTGATAAGGATATGTATTTTCAGCTTCATCAGATTGGAGAAGACAGCATTATTGTGAATACAAATGATTATGTAACATGTGATTTGGTATATAAAAATATGGAGGACTCCGTTTTTTTCCAGGGACGCCGAAAATTTCAGGTAGCTGCTGATCCGCCTGATAATTCCTTCGACAAAGCCATAACCCGATTGCATGAAAACGACAGTGCCAGTTTTATTTTACCCACACAAACTTTTTTTGAATCAACACTTGAAACCTCAGTGCCATCCTATCTTGCGAATGATGACAAAATAATGATAAGCCTGAATATTATTGAGGTTCAAAGCCAGGAGAAATATGAACGCGAAAAAGAAGCTTTTCTGCATTGGATAGAAGATTTTGGTGGTTATGAAAAAGTCATTCTACGACAGTTTATTGAGCAAAAAGAGTTGGATGTGAAACCCACCGAATCAGGTTTATACTATTTGGTTTTAAAAAAAGGCCATGGCCGCAAAGTACGAAAAGACGATACCCTGACTATTCATTATGAAGGGCGGTTTTTAAATGGCAAATTTTTTGATTCTACCAAAAAACGAAATGAAGCATTCTCTTTTGTTTATGGACAGGAATGGCAGGTGATTGAAGGCCTTGAAAAAGCCATTGGCATGATGCAGGAGGGTGAAAAGGCATTATTTATACTTCCATCCGATCTGGCATGGGGGAAAACCGGCTCTTCAACCGGAATCATTCCTCCCTACACATCACTTATTTTTGAAGTTGAAGTTTTGGCTATTAATTAATTCCCCGTGAACTTTTCAATATATAACTAAACCTGAAACAGAAATATAGCAGGCGTTTTATGCAAATCCGGTTTTTGTTTTTTCCATTGATATACCGCCATGGTAGTTATATTTTCGTTGGGCAATGTAATATTACTGCCTATGGTAAGTCTTGCTTTGGCAGGTAAGGTATGAATTAAATCAGCAAAAAGCTTCATATTTCTATAAGGCGTTTCTATAAAAATTTGTGTTTGTTTTTCCTGGCTTGACCGTCCTGTTAATTTTTTAATTTCTTTGATGCGCTCATTATCTGAAATAGGTAAATACCCGTTAAATGCAAAATTTTGTCCATTTAACCCGGATGCCATCAAGGCCAGGTAAATGGATGATGCACCAATGAGCGGAACCACTTCAATATGTTGTTGCTGTGCCAACCAAACAATTTGTGCACCCGGATCGGCAATACAAGGTGTGCCGGCCTCAGATAATAAACCAATATCCTGCTGATCGATTTCTTTAAGAAATGAAGGTAAATCCTCGGGTTTTGTATGTTTATTCAACTCATGAAATGTAAGATCATCAATGCGCGTCTCAATTCCCGCTTTGATGAGAAAACGCCGGGCCGTACGCACATTTTCGACAATATAGATGTGAACTGAATTAATTACTTCACGATTATAGTCGGGCTGTATACGTCGAATTTCACTTTCGCCCAACCCCGATGGTATTAAAAATAATCGACCTGCCATAGTTTTGTTGCAAAAATAAAGGATTTGAACAATCAATCGTTATTATTGTACTGTATAAATTAAATTTACAATGGGTTCTACTTCTTTGAAGTATTAGAAAAGTATTGTGTGAACCTCATCAATAACCACTCTTCCCTGCGAAAAAGGTCGCTTATGATGGTGCGCCATTCGTTGTCAGGAGACCCCTGCCTTACAGGCTGAAGATTAAATTATTTGATAACACGTTCATTCCATATCTGATCAAACATAATAGGACTTAACAAACACGCTAACGATAAACCAACAAAGTGAAAATAACATTATTAGGTACAGGAACCTCACAAGGCGTACCGGTTATAGCCTGTAAATGTAAAGTATGCAGTTCGGAAGACCGGCATGATAAACGTTTGCGCTCTTCCGTTTTGGTTGAGGCAAAAGGACTGACACTGGTGATTGATACCGGTCCTGATTTCAGGCAACAAATGCTGCGGGAACATGTAAATGAAGTGAATGCCATCTTATTTACTCACGAACACAAGGATCATATAGCCGGTCTGGACGATGTACGAGCCTTTAATTATGTACTGCAAAAACCCATGGATATTTACTGTGAGGAAAAAGTTCATGAAGCTTTAAAGCGGGAATTCTCTTATGCGTTTGCGGAACGAAAATATCCCGGTGTGCCGCAAATAAATGTTTATCATATTGATTCGAAACCATTCGTATTAAATGGAATTGAGGTTGTTCCCATTCGGGGCTATCACCATAAGTTACCTGTGCTTGGATTTCGGATCGGGGATTTTTCTTATTTAACTGATTTGAATCATATTCCGGCAGAAGAAATGCCCAAACTGACCGGGACAAAAATACTGGTGATAACCGCATTGCGTAAAGAAAAACATGTATCACACTTTAATCTGGAGGAAGCGCTGGAAGCCATTCATAAAATTGACCCTGAACAGGCATATCTTACACACATCAGTCATCAATTCGGACTACATGCCATTGAAGACAAAGCCTTACCAGAAAATGTACATTTGGGCTATGATGGGTTGAAGATTCAGTTATAGTTCTGTGATAATTTAATTTCTAAATGATTATTGCAGATAGATATCTAAACCTAAGGTGTTTAACAATCGAATAAATGCTTTGGTCTAACTCCTCTTCATATTGTTAACAATTCAGTCTATTTAAATCATTACTTTTGCGCGCTTATTTTAAAAACGGAGTCGCTGTTTTTATTCAGAATTGCCATGCTTTATTCAAGCCATTTGATTCAATGCGGGAAATAAAGTTTTGGAATAATTGGCACTGTGAATTAAAAATGTATTGAGAAATTGAAATGAGAAAAATATTTAATTTATTCGACCTCACACAAAAAGTGAATTACCGAACTGAGGTATTATCGGGCTTAACAGTGGCATTGGCATTGGTGCCGGAGGCTGTTGCGTTTGCATTAATTGCTGGTTTATCGCCATTAACAGGGTTGTATGCAGCCTTTGTTATGGGGTTGGTAACATCCGTATTAGGTGGCCGTCCCGGTATGATATCAGGGGCAACAGGAGCAGTGGCTGTGGTAATTGTGGCATTGGTGCAATCGCATGGTGTTGAATATGTATTTGCAACTGTTGTATTAGCCGGTATGTTGCAGGTTGCCGCCGGGTTATTCCGATTAGGAAAATTAATGCGACTTGTGCCACATCCGGTAATTTTTGGATTTGTGAACGGACTGGCCATTATCATTTTTATGTCACAGCTTGACCAGTTTAAAGGGACTTCCGGTGAATGGCTTACCGGACAGCCTTTATTTATGATACTTGGATTGGTATTGTTAACCATGTTAATTATTTGGGGGCTTCCCAAAATTACCAAAGCCATTCCGGCTTCACTTACCGCTATATTGGTGATTTTTGGAATTGTAACCGTATTTGGCATAGAGACCAAAACGGTAGGAGATATTGCTTCCATCAAAGGTGCTTTTCCACCATTTCATATACCTAATGTGCCTTTTAGTTTAGAGACCCTGCAGGTTATATTTCCCTATGCAGCGATTGTGGCCGGTGTGGGATTAATTGAAAGTTTGCTCACATTAAATATTATTGATGAAATTACCGAAACGCGTGGAAGAGGCAATAAAGAAGCGGTCGCCCAGGGGGCCGCAAATATTTTATCGGGTGTATTCTCAGGTATGGGCGGTTGTGCCATGCTGGGTCAAAGTTTGATTAACATTTCATCAGGTGCCAGGGCAAGATTATCAGGCATTGTTGCTGCTGTGATGCTATTGGTATTTATTATGTTTGGTGCCGGTCTGATTGAAAAATTGCCAATGGCAGCACTAACCGGTTTGATGATTATGGTGGCAATCAGTACTTTTGAATGGGCCAGTTTAAAGACTTTTAACCGCATGCCTAAATCCGATTTATTTGTGATGGTATTGGTAACTGGTGTTACTGTATTTTTACATAATCTCGCACTGGCAGTGCTTGTCGGCGTTATAATTGCAGCGCTGGTTTTCGCCTGGGACAATGCCAAGCGCATTCGTGCCCGAAAACGTTTTGATGAAAACGGCGTAAAGCATTATGAGATTTATGGCCCTTTATTTTTTGGATCTGTTGCCACTTTCAATGAAAAGTTTGATGTGATGAACGATCCGCAAGAAGTTATTATTGATTTTGCCGAAAGCAGGGTGGTGGATATGTCAGCCATTGAAGCGCTCAATAAAATCACGGAACGTTACCTGAAAGTGGGAAAAAAGATTCATTTGAAACATTTAAGTCCTGATTGTAAGAAATTACTAAAAAATGCTGAGGAAATTATTGATGTGAATGTAATTGAGGATCCAACATATCGGGTGGTGGTTGATAAGGTATAACCAAAAAATCCGTGGCAACTTCCTTATTATTACTTATTGGATTCTGTATTATTTTGGTTCCCACTTCAGGCATTTACTTGCTTACCTGAACGAATACCAGACAAGGAACATTCATACAGGCTGACAATCAACCTGCGGGTTAAATGGTGTGACACAAGGATATTCTGGTTGAAAATAAAGATATAGGGTGTTAACAAAAACTGGCCTGGCAATTATAATCATTACGATTGAGTTTTTTTCAACTTCTTAACCGCATCCTCATATCCCTTTTCTATTAATTTCTCCACCTGATCCATATCAGCGCGGTTGAATGTAGAAAGGTCCGGCTCTATCAATAAATCGGCTGCTTTGGTTTGGATTTTGGCCGAGGCCTGCAAGGTAAAATGGAAGCTGTTAACGATGACATCAATAATGTTTTCAGGTTTTTTATAAGCATGTTTTGCGTTTAAGTCTACACCAATGATGTAATCTGCGCCCATTTCTTTAAGCGGAGTAACAGGCACATTTTCAACAATGCCACCATCAACCAGCATTTTTTTATTTATTTCAACAGGAATAAACAACCCGGGAATACATGTACTGGCCATTACGCCTTCGGCCACTGATCCTTTGCTAAGCACTATTTTTTCACCAGTTGTAATATCGGTGGTAATCATAGTCAGCGGGATATTCGAGTCCTCTATATTTTTTTTACCAATGACTTCCTGAATGGCTATGCCCATTTTTTTATTGGACATAAGTCCGTATTGCGATAATGATAATCCTGAAATATCCATCCATTTCAGGTCAACAGCGAATTTTTCGATTTCTTGCCATTTTTTACTAAAAGCCACAAATGCGCCTACAAACGCGCCAATACTCGTTCCGGTAACAAAACTTATTTCAATATCAAATTCATCGAGCGCCTTTAACACACCTACATGCGCGGCTCCCAATACAGCTCCTCCACCAAGTGCCAATCCAATTTTTTTGTTTTTGAGATGCTTCATTATCTATTACTGGTTGTTTGTGCGTAATTGTTCGGCTTTGCCAAAAAACCTGTTTGCAAGATTCATATTTCCCAATTGCTGATGGGTTAATCCAATATTGATCATTAGTCCGGGGTCATCCGGACTCAGTTCGAGTGCTTTTTCAAAATAATTCAATGATTCTTCAAAAAGGCCTGACAAGGCATAAGCCACACCCAAATCCTTTAATACACCTGTATGTTTTTTGTTTAATAAATGAGCCTTCTGCAGGAATTGTCGTGCCAATTCCAATCGGTTTAATTCCTTACCAAAAGTATTGCCCAGGCCATAGTTCAAATCAAAATCGTTCGGTTTCAGGGCCAGCGCCTGCTCATAATAATTGGCTTTTTGAGCTGATTCATCCATTTGTTTAATTACAATTTTGAAATTGCTTAATGCCTGAGCATGTCCGGGATTAATTTTCAATGCTGATAGATATTGAACGAGTGCACTGTCAATGTGTTTGCCCTGCATCGAGTAAGCATTGCCGAGCAGATTCATGGCATCCGCATATTCGGGATGAATGGTCAGGGCCCGGCGCAAATGCGTTATGGCAGTTTTATAAATGGCTTGTTGCCGGTCAGTATCTTGCACCGTATCACCCACTTCTGTTAATTTACCTCCATAGGCCGTATTACCCTTGGCACTGTTGGCAGAGGTTTGAACATCGGCAGAAAATAAGGTGTAATCATTTTTCCAGTCTCTGTTTCGCGTTATGGTCTTGTAGGTGGCTGACACAAACAACAAAACACCGATAATCAGTAACCATTTTCGGTACAGCGTTTTATCTGAATGATTCCATATTTTTATGGCTATGTATGATATAATAATAGAAAATCCCAGGGAAGGAAAAAATAAAAATCGTTCGGCCATAAATGTACCGATGGGAAAGAAAATATTGCTTACGGGTATGAGTGTAACTATGAAAATGGCTATACCCAGTGAGATCGGTTTGTGATTTTTAAGAGCATAGAAAAATGCCAATGCCATTCCCAAATAAACCAGCATTGCAATTAACGGCCAGGTATTGGTTATCTGTGTTAGTTCGATGTGGTAAGGATAGTAATCATAAGTAAGAGGATGTGGCCATATCAATAACTTCAGGTAGAGAAGCAGGCAAAGCAGGATGGTTCCCCATTTTTCACGCACTGATGCCTCAATATAAGAGTTATTCATGAGTTCGAAGGATGTTTGCATGGTACCGCCACCAACTTCCTGATGGCGTAATGCAAAATAGACCGAAAATGAAAGTATGAGAATACCGGATATTTGCCAAATATATTTGGTTTGTTTATGTGCATCCGGCAAAAATATGAACGGGAAAAGTATAACGAAACCGAAGGCAGATTCTTTTGACAGCAATGCCAGTATGAACGTAATAAATGCACCGGTAAGGCTTATGAAATTTTTGTTTTTACGATATTGAAGCAGATAATAAAAAGTAGCAAGTGTGAAAAATAAACTCATAATCTCATCCCGGCCCTTAATATTGGCAACTACCTCAGTATGAACCGGGTGAAAAAGAAATATCAGCATGGCAATAAATGCGACAGAATAGGGATGAGGTAGTTTCCAATTACTGAAAACTGCGGATAAACAAATAAATATGAGTATGCTGGTTGCTATGTATAGTAATATATTAATTAAATGACTAATGGCAGGATTTAAACCAAAAAACTGATATTCAACGGCAAAGCTTATAAGCGACAATGGTCTGTATCGACCACCAGAAACCAGGTTTTTCTTTTGTCCGAAAAATCCTTCGAACGTATCTCCCGACATGATCTTACCAATGCCCTGAAAACCTTCCTGGACGTATTCGTTTTTGGTAATTACAATGGCATCATCCAGGGTATAATCGTGGGTCAATGTGTTGCCATACAGTAAGAAAGCGCTGAACAGACAAATCAGCCAACAGTTCCGAAGGGAAAACAGATTCCGATTATTTGCCGGGGTCATGGATTATTCAATTTATGATCAATTTTAATGATTCTGAATAATTTCAGCAAATATAAACGATATTACCCAAGTTGATATATAACTTATTGGGCCGATTGATCGTATATTTTCTGCCAGATGGAGATCAAAATTAATATCAGGCAGCGTATGAAAATTCTGAGACGTGAATATTCTGAATAACTTTAAATTGTAATTTTAAATTATATCGTATATTTTCATTAAATTTAAATTCAAGGTAAGGTCAAAACAATAGATGCAAATATGAAGCAGCAAGAGGAACAAAGAGAACCGAAATCATTTATTAAGTTCTTTTCCAATCTTAACCCTCGTTATTTTAATTTCGATCAAAAACTACGTACAATACTCATATTTATAACACTGGTGTCCACATTTGTAATTGCCAGTATTGGTTTTTATGTGAGCAAGGTAGATGCCCGTAATTTTACGATCAATCATTTGAGCGCAATACAGGAAGCCAAAAAACAATATCTGGAAGATTACTTCCAACAGGTCAGACGTCAGATATCCATGCTTTCACAAGATGAGCTGATAATCAATTCAACCATTGAATTTAAAAGGACTTTTCAGAATATTGAGAATGATAGTTATTTTACTCCTGAAATAAACAGCCTGCAGTCATTAGACCAGAAATTGCGTAGTTTTTATCAGACCGAATATGCCGAGAAGGTTAACCAAAAACTTGACAGGGATTTTGATCTGGATGCCCTTTATCCGGAAGATACGAAAACCAAAATATTACAATATCTGTATATCGCCAAAAGTGAACAATCGCATGAGAATAAACATTTAATGAACAAAGCAGCCGATCAGAGTATGTATTCCTATGCACATTCCGATTATCATCCGCAACTCAGAAATATGGCAGCTGATTTTGGTTTTGAAGATATCTATTTGATTGATAATATTTCCGGACATGTAGTTTATTCGCTGAAAAAAGATTTTGATTTTGCCGCTGATTTAATGATGGGACGCTATAAAAACACCAATCTGGCCCGGGTTTATAAGGAAGCCATTGTTGGAAGCAAAAATTTTGTTAAATTTTCTGATTATCAGATTCATATTCCCTCACTTGGTCAACCATCTATTTATGTATCGGCCCCAATTTATCAGGGAGGGTCAAAACTGGGAGTGTTGGTATGTAAAATACCAAATCGGCGAATACACAATATACTTACCTCCGGCAATAACTATAACCGCGAGGGATTAGGAGAAACCGGCCAGCTTTTTTTGGTTGGTGAGGATATGACCCTGCGAAGCAATACCAGAGAATTGATTGAAAAGAAAGAAGACTATTTGAAAAAGCTGCAAAAAAGTGATTACTCATCTCATGCCATTGACATGATTAATAATTTAAATACCAATATTTTATTGCAGAAAGTTGATTTACGCGTGGTTAAAGAAGCATTGAAAGGAGAATCATCTGAACAAATAGAATCTGATTTTGGCAATGAGAAAATAATCGCCACAGCCTCACCGGTGGCTATTGATGATTTAAATTGGGCCATTGTGGCACAAATGAACCTTGAGGAAACTTATTCATCCTTCCGTAAACTTCGTAATATTGTTGCCATTTCGGCTATTATATTTATACTCTTATCCGTTTTTCTAGGACATAAGATAGCACAAGGATTTTCAACCCGAATCATCGTCATAAGGAATGCATTAACAGCATTATCAAGAGGCGAGTCCTTTAAAAAAATAAAGGATAAAAACAACGATGAGATTACCGAAACAGTAAATGCTTTACGTAGTTTATCCGACCGGATTGATTATGCTGCTGAGTTTGCCCAGGCCATCGGGGGTGGTAATTTCAATGCTTATTTTGAACCACAGAGTGAGCAGGATAAGTTCGGACATGCACTTACCCGAATGAAAGAAAGTTTGGTGAAAGCCCAGGAAGAAGAAAAAAAGAGACAGGTTGAGGATGAAATCAGAAACTGGATAACCAACGGTATAGCGAAATTTTCAGAATTGTTGCGAAAAGATAATGACGATATTGACCGGTTAACCTATAATATTATTAAAGAAATGGTGGCGTATATCGAGGCAAATATTGCCGGTATGTATTTGCTGAACGACGATGATCCGAATAATCCGTATTATGAACTGAAAGCCACGTATGCCTATGACCGTAAAAAATACCTGGATATTCAGTTTAAACCCGGTGAAGGATTGGTAGGCACATGCGCCCTCGAACGACAAGCTATATTCCTGAAAGAGATTCCGGATGATTATATTGATATCACCTCAGGTTTTGGGCATGCCAATCCCCGCAGCCTCTTTTTAGTGCCACTTAAGGCGGATGATATTGTATATGGTGTAATTGAAATCGGTTCTTTACAGGTGTTTAAGGATTATCAGATTGAATTTATTGAACGATTGGCCGAGAGTATAGCGGCTACCCTTGTTACTGTAAGATTAAATGTAAAGACACAAAAACTGCTGAAAGAATCCGAAGAACGCTCCAATGAAATTAAACAACAGGAAGAGGAAATGCGTCAGAATTTAGAAGAAATGGTAGCCACACAGGAAGAATTGGAAAGGGTTCGTAAAGATGAAGAACGAAAAATTGCCGAACTCAATGATAAGGTTGAAGCTTCCGAGAAAAGAATTATCAGAATTATGAATCGCATCTCAGGTAGTATGCTTGTGAAAAATCAGGAAGGTATTATTTTATATGCCAATGAGCAGGCAGCTAAAGATGCATACTTAACCATTGATGAAATAATAGGAAAAACCGGTATGGAAGATTTGAGCATTGAGGAAGCCGATAAAATTATGGCTGATGAGCAGCGAATAATCGAATCAGACAAAGATGAAATAACCTACCAGGTGAAAAAACAGGGCAAAAGCAATCATTATACGCAATTAATAAAAGGACCGATAATTCTGGAGGCTAATGGTGAAAAAGGATTGTTTGTGTGGGAGATGAATTATACTGAGTACAGGAAATTCGGCGAAGAAGAGATTAAAGAAGAATTGGGTGAATTTAAAGAAAAACTTAAAGATACCATGAAGGAGCTGAAACAATACCGTGATAAGTATGGAGATAAATAAAATGTAGGAAACACTTTTGGTCTGTTTTAGTAAGTTGTTAATTTCCAGTAAAATATAGTATCTTTTTGTAGGTTATCGTAATGGTTGGCATTAAATCGGCTTTTTTCTTTTGTTGGTAAATTTGTTAAATATCACCTCTCATTATCCCCCTATTCTCTCTCATTTCCGGTATGTTGACATACTTCAAACAAGTATATAGTCTGATAATTCATTTCACCATGTGCAATTCTTTTGTAAACTTAGCGGAAAGCCATATATTTGCAGCCGATTTAACAATTTGGATCCGTAGCTCAGCTGGATAGAGCAACAGCCTTCTAAGCTGTGGGTCGCAGGTTCGAATCCTGCCGGATTCACAGGCACAGCCTGATATATTATTGAGGAATGGCTGTAGTATTTGGCAAGGTTACTGCCAAATATGTTCGAAATTGCCCCGCTTGGGTTCACAAAAGCGGGGATTTTATCAGTTTTGATGAAATCCCTTTTTTTTTATACCCTTCTGTGTACCTTGCCAGTTCAGGGATTAGAGAGAAAAAAGAATTTACACGAGGGGTTCGAACTTGGTTGTTTTCGTGATTGCAGTAAATTCCCTCGGGGAATAGCAAGTTTTGGAATACTTTCTTGCTGTCAATACTGAGTGATTCCCACATATTCAACAAATTAGAACTTATTTTGGCAACAAATTTCAGTGCTTTATTGAGGTTCGAACTATAATTACCCGTTGCATTTAATTCTTGCTCTATTTCGATGATTTCTTTCTCAAATTTCGGCTTAAACTTATCATATAAGGAGCGGTCTATTTCTCCGACAACAAATCACGAGTTACCAATGGTTCATGTCGTCCTTCTATAACCTCACCCGGTAGCATTTTGCTTGTAATTAAACCACAGTAAAACGGATTTGTAAATAGGTTGTGTAATCTTTTTTCAGAAATATCAACGCCCAATGTTTTTAATTTACGAGATATTTCTGCATTAGGAGTTTGTTTATATGCTTTCCATTCGAAAGCCTTCTTCAATATTTTACCTTCTTTATTTACAACTAAATTACGCTCAGTTGCTTTTCCTTTATTAAGGTCTGTATAACTTCTTGGAGCAGCCCAAACCCAATGCCCTTTTATAAGTAGTTCTTTCATTCCTGTCACTACCTTGTCCCGCCTCAATTCGTTGTCCATTTGCCCTACAAGGAAAAGAATATTTTGTTGAAACGAACCTGCCGGAGTTGTTGGGTCTAATTCTTGCGTAACTGCCAATGTAATAATTCCATTCTTTTTGATTAAGTCATTAGCGATAGAAGCTCCATTTATACCTGAACGAGAAGAGCGTTCATAAGAATATACGATAACGTAGTTGATGTTTTTTGACCTCTTCACGAAGGTAAGCAACCTATTGAATTCTTTACGGTCATCAGTCTTTGCAGATTCGTATGTTCCACCAAAATAGCCTACAATATTTAACCCCCTTCTTTCAGCAAACATTTCGCAATGCTTTTTCTGTGAACCAAGACTTGTATTATCCTCTTGGTCTGCCGAGGAAACTCTTGTATAAATTACCGCATTGTTACCCTCCTTGAATTTTTCAGGGACTTTCGGTGCAAATTGTTGAAAAAGGGATAAGTTGCTCATAAACTACATTTTTAGACTTACTCTCTACAAATGTACTGATTCCCTGGATTTTACATAACACTATATCTCTTGCTCCACAACTTCTTCCTTTGATAAGGACTCAAGAATCAATAAAGAAAAGGCTTCTGCAAAAGATCATTGTATTCCTGCTCTGCTGTAATATCCTTATATTTATTTCCTCTCTGTAGTTCCCCTATAGGAAGCCGTTGTTTTGCCCTCTGAGTAGCTTCCTGAATAGTATGTGAATCCGGCTTTTGCATAATTGTTTTGATAATTATGCTGTAAACCTATGTAACTTGAAGTGTGTAGATTGGTTTTTTGTAAGTTGAAAAAGGTAGAAGTTACTTGATGTAATTATTTGAAGTTATTTGTAAGTGAAAATGTTCTACGTGGTTTTAACAATGGATAGTATCAAAAACCCAGCACTCAAAAAAACATGTTAACCGTGTTAACTTTGTTAACCATTCATAAAAAAAAATGTTATTCCAACCATAAAATATTAATTAACAAAAAAAGTCGGTGGTGTGCCAACTTCTTTTCAATAATTTTAGTTACGAAATTTATTTCTTTAGCACTTTACCCAACACTTCATCCTTATCCAGTTTTTTAGTACAGAAAAACCAGTCTTTACAATCTATCTCACTGTCTTCCATTCTTTCTTTTGCTGTACCACATGAACCAGCTGGTCCAACAATTACATCATCGCCTGGACGCCAGTCGGCAGGGGTTGCAACGCCAAACTCATCGGCTGCTTGCATAGCAATAAGTGCTCTGTATAGTTCATCAAAATTTCTACCCAAGCTAAGGGGATAATAAATGATAGCACGAATAATTCCTTTTGGGTCTACAAAGAATACTGCGCGAACAGCTTTTGTTGAATCTTCATTGGGCTGAATCATTCCATATTTCTTGGCAACATCCATTTTAATATCTTCAATTAACGGAAAAGTTACTTCAATATCTTTCATCCCTTTATATTCAATTTTCTCTTTAATGGTGCGCAACCATGCAATGTGACTGTACAATCCGTCAATAGAAAGACCGATAAGTTCACAATTAGCTTCGTTAAATTGCTTCTCTAAATGAGCAAAGGTCATAAATTCTGATGTACATACAGGGGTAAAATCGGCAGGATGACTGAATAAAATTGACCATTTGCCTTTATAATCTGAGGGGAAATTAATATCGCCTTGCGTTGTTACTGCTTTAAATTCCGGTGCAGGGTCGCCAATACGTGGCATACTCACTGCTTGTTGTTCTTGATTTTCTTCCATTTTTTAATTTTTAAATTCAACATTTATTAAAAGTTCCATTTATTTGCAATACAAAATTTTTTAGTTTAAACCCTTTAATGTCTTTTTTCTTGAAATAATCAGTTAACAGCTTGTCAAGTTCTTTATCGTTGTAATCCTCTATTAAATCACACTCCACACAATACAAATGATGGTGATTTTCCATAATTCCATCGTATCGCATAACCCCATTATCTGTTCTAACCTTCTTGACAAGTTTATTTTCGATTAGTGTATCAAGCACTTTGTAAATTGTTCCCATCGCAACATTTGGATTTTCCTTTCTCACATATTCGATTATATTATCTGCTGTTGGATGGTTATTAAGCTCATAAACAGCTTTTAATACTGCCATTCGCTGAGGGGTTACTTTTAAATCTTTGCTTTTTATTTTTTCGCTTATTTGTTCTGTCAACTGCTTCATTATATAATTTCTTTTATGAGAAATATTCTTATTTAAGAACAAATAAATTTAATGAATGTTCATTGTATTTTTATTGCATTAGCAGTAAAAATTGGATATACCTTGGAAATACCAGTATGTTCTTTTGTTATCTCATGAAACACATGATATTTTATAGTTTTTAAGTTGTTTTGCTTAAACAAATCATCAATAAACGATTTATTGAAACCATAATGTACTTCTTGATTTTCAGGATACGAATGAAAATCACCATCCTCCGGAACAAGGTCGCCTATAAATAGCATTCCACCAAGGTTTAACATTTTGCTCAATTTGCGAATAACATAACTAACATCTTTAACGTGATGCAGTGTCATTAGGGTATAAATAGCATCGAAGCTATAGGGATAATCTTCCTTTTCTAAATCAAGTAGTTTTGGATAAAAGTGTTGAATGTTTTGAGCTTCTATTTTTCTTTGGGCTTCATCAATCATCCCAATAGAAGAATCGGCAAGAACTACCTTATCAAAACAATCCTGCAAATAAAGACTTACATTACCTGTACCACAGCCATATTCGAATGCAGTTGAAAACCCTTGTTTTACAACAGATTGCCTGATGCATTTGGCAAATTTTTCAGCTAGCACTAACCTGTTGGGCTTCTTGTCCCAAGCCTTTGCTTTTTGGTTAAAAAGGTTTAAGCACATAAAAGTCTAAGCAGATTTAACTTTATTATTTCTTTTAAATAATTTACAATAGCTTTTATATGCACCACCACCCGGACACGTATCATTAAAGCTACATTTAGGACATTGTTTTGGCATAAATAATACTATATGAGCAACAAGGAGTCCCAAATAGATAAGGACATAATACCAGCCTGATAAGAAAATCCAATACATTGGGAAGAGTAAAAAAGTGACAAGAGTAATTTCTCCTCCTGTAGCATTTTGCTTAAAGAACTTAGCTTCAAATTGCCTGTTTTTATATAGAATACCTGAAAGAATATTGCCAAAATATACACCAACAAAAGCAGGACAATACTTACCTCTGTATGGACATCCCACACAACATCCGGCTTGAAAATAATTAATGATAACATATAGGGTTACCCAGGTAATTGTAACAAATGCAGAATAGCTACCTAATAAATATAAACTACCTATAAACATTAAAACAAATGGGACTAGTGAAATAAAATAGAGTCATTTGTCTTTCTTTGTCCATTGATAATATACTTCCATTTTTACTACTTTTCTTTTTCAAATGGCCAGGCCATAATACCACCTTCTAGCACTTTTACATTAGTATATCCATGTGCTTGTAATAAAACCGCAGCTTCATAACCTCGCAAAGAAATTTTACAAAAAGTAATGATCTCTTTGTTTTTATCTTCTGGTAATTCATTTAACCTTTTACGGAGCATACCAATTGGAATGAGTGTTTCACCAATACCCAACCGTGTCTGCTCATACTCATCAGCTCCACGAGCATCAAGTAAAAATAGGTCTTCTTTGTTATCTAGTTTTTCTTTAAATTCAATAGGTGAGATGCCCTTAAAAATGCCATGCATTTTATTTTGCAGTATATGAGCCGTTGCAATACTATGATCAATAGCCAATGAAAATGGTGGAGCATAAGGAAGGTCTGCGTTTACCATGTCGTTAACGGTTAAGCCTCCTTTTATGGCGGTAGCCCAAATAGCGAGTTGCTTGCTTACATCGCCAGGCCCCAGGCATTGTGCTCCTAATATTTTGCCAGTAGATTTTTCTGCAAGTAATTTGGTGATTAGCAGTTTGCCATCCATAAAGCCGGGCTTATCGGGGCTTGCATTTACTACTTTCACAAAGTCAATACCTGCTTCTTTGGCTTTGGTTTCTGATAATCCGGTTATACCAATTCCGTAATCGAACAATTTACAAATACCCGTTTGTTGTGTTCCGGGAAATGAAGCTACATTACCTTTAATAACATTTTCTCCGGCAACACGTCCTTCAAGATTCGCTAAGTCGCCATACGGGGCAAGTACGTTTTTGCCGGTGATGGTGTTTTTTATTTCGCAGCAATCGCCTGCCGCATAAACATCAGATGCAGAAGTTTGCATATGTTCATCTACAATAATACCTCCTAGTTCACCAATTTTTATATTGGCTTCTTTAGCAAGCTTTACATTGGGTCTTACGCCAATGGCAACCACGGCCAGTTCGCACGGAATTTCCGTGCCGTTTTGGAGTTTAACACTTGTAAGCTTTCCATTTTCACCGAGAAACTCAGCAACACCATTTTTAGTAATAACATTGGCTTTTGTTTTTAGGTAATTTTCTACCAGTTTTGCCATTTCCCAATCGAGAAAAGTAAGGAGTTGGGGTAATAATTCAATCATGGTAAGCTCAATGCCTGCAAGATGTAAAGCTTCGAGTGTTTCAATGCCTATTAAACCACCACCAATTACAACCGCTTTTTTTATCTTGCCTTCATCGCGAATTTTACGCAAATAATCGGCATCCTGCATCGATTGTAATGTTGTTATTCCTTCAAGATCCGTGCCCGGAATTGGAGGCATGTTTGCCGTTGCTCCTGTGGTTATTATTAACTTATCGTATCCTTGTGAGCCTTTTTCATTACTCAAAAGGTTAACAAATTCAATCGTTTTATTAGCAGTATCTATTTTAGTAACTTCGGTATTTACTTTTGCTGTTATACCTTTGGCATTCCAATAGAACTTTGGGTCGCGCACTACGCCTGTTGGCGTACAAAGCAGTTTGTTTCGATCATCGAAAAAACCACCTACAAAATATGGGTATCCGCATGAAGCCATTGACAAATCCGGCCCTTTTTGGAACATGGTTATTTCTGCGGTTTCGTCCATTCGTCTTGCTTTTGCTGCCGCTTTGGGACCGGCTGCTGACCCTCCGATAACAATTATTTTTTTTGCCATAGTATTATCCATTTTTATTAATTACTGTTCCTTTTATTCTTAATATGACTGGCTGTGCTGAGCCGTTGGAATAAACCGAAATGCTCTTATTAAAACTTCCTGGACGGGCGGTGTTATACTTCACTTTAATTACAGCTTGCTCTCCCTTTTTTATTGGAGTTTTAGGCCAGGCAGGAACAGTACAACCACAGGATGAACGAACATTGGAAAGTATTAATGTTTCTTTACCTTCGTTTGTAAATTTAAATTCAAACGTTCCATGACTATTAAGTTCAATTTCGCCATAATCGTGAACGGTTTCGGTAAATTTAATTTTAGCTGATTTAGTACTCTCGTTTTTACTGTTTTCTTGCCCACAAGCCACGGTAAGTAAAAACAAGCTGCTTAATAAAGTAATTGAAATCTTTTTCATGGTCTCTATTTTTAAATTATACATTCATTTGTTTATATATCTTATTTTCTAAAACGTTCATCAGACCTCATTTTTTCTACAGGAATTGAAACCGTTTTATCGAACCATCCTGCTTTAGCATCAATCCTGTTATCGTATTTTGGAAAAAATGGTTTAATATCCAGTAATGGTGTACCATTTAACATGTCAACCATCTCTATATTCACGATATTCTTTTCAATTGAAATTAGCTTAACGGTTGAAGTTCCAATAGCATTTGGCCGTTTAGGTGCTTTGCACGAAAATATACCGTGTTCCCTATCGTCCATAAATGGTTTTACCATAAGTCTATACCCTTGTATTTTATGAAAATGATATAACAGGGTAATGTGCGAGAATCCTTCAAGGTCTGTTAGTCCCTCTTCATATTCGGGATAAAGTTCGATATGCCCTCTTATGTCTTTAGCCGCAATGGGCTGTATCGGCATATTGTTAATGTCGTTATGGGGCGTATGAATTATGCCGATTGGACTAATAATGATTTGTTGTCTATTCATATTTAAAACTTAAAAATTATTCCTGTTTTAACTTGCGAAATTTTGAATTTCGTTTGAAAAGCTATAAGCGCATCTAATTCTGTGCAATGCGAGGGAAACACATTTTCGATATTCTGATTCTTTAAAAAGCGTATTGTTTCTTTGGTTTGTTTATTATTAGATTTTAGATGAAAACCGCCAATTACAGCTTTTACTTTTGAAATACCGCTAACTTTTTGTGCATGCAGTATGGTATTGCAGATGCCTGAATGCGCGCATCCGCTAACAACAATTAATTCGTCATTCTGCAATATACAGATAGCGGAATCGTCAGGCACAAAGTCGGTTTTATTGTTTTTATCGACAAAAGGGGTGGTTTTAGATTCAAAATCAGTTAAACGTGGAATTTCACCAAGAAAGAAAATATTGTATGTTATTATATATGGTTCTTTGGTAAGCACTAAATTAAACCTGTCTGCCAATTCATCTTTTGTTAAGTCGATACCTATAAAACTGTCATCGTTACCACGAAACCTTTCCATAAATGCCATCGGGTGCGTTATTAACCTTTTCCCTTCAAGGAAGGATAAACCATCTCCATGGTCCCAGTGACCATGACTGAGTACAACTGTATATATTTCATTGTGAATATCAATTTCAAGTTTTGCTGCATTCTTCAGAAAAACATCTGTATACCCTGTATCGAAAAGAACTTTTTGTCCTTTTGATTCAATTAAGTACGAAAGTCCATGCTCGGCAAGAAAACCTGCTCCGGCACAATTATCGGTTAAGACTGTTAGTTGCATACGTTCATTGTTTTAGCATTTTCCAAAGCCTTCTCTACAAAATCGGGTGCGCCCATCGGAAACCGATTTTTGCTATCGACAAATACAACAGTCGATTTTGCCGTAGTCAATAGAATGCCTTCTTCGTTCCATACTTCAAATTCAAAATTGAACCGAACTTCCGGCATATCTTTGATTTTGGTTTTTATCGTTAGTAATTCATCGTAATGAGCAGGTTTTTTATAGTTAATCTCAAATGAAATCACCGGGAGCATCACATTATTTTCTTCGAGCAAACTGTCGTGAATACCCATTTTTCGCAACAATTCGGTACGTGCCTGATGGCAATAGCTAACATAATTGGCATGGTAAACATATCCCATCTGGTCAACCTCTCCATATCTGGGGCGCAATTGTATCTCGTCTGTTATCATAATCATTTCAATATTCTATTCCTTTTCGGGCTTCAATGCCCGAATTATAGTAATGTTTAACTTCTTTCATTTCAGTTACCAGATCGGCAATGGCAATAATTTCCTCGGGGGCATACCGTCCGGTAATTATTATCTCTGTTTCGGGTGGTTTAGATTGTACTATTTCAATCAATTCCGTTACTGAGAAAAGATTGAAGAAAAGAGCAATATTGGCTTCATCCAGTACAATTAAATCATAGGAATCTGTTTGGATTATTTTTTTAATTTCCTGTAATCCTTTTTGTGCGCTTTCAATATCTGCTTTTGTTGGCTCCTTCTCAATAAAACAGCCTAAACCGTACTGCTTTAATGTAATAGCAGGTAATGATTCTTGCAACACCTTGATTTCCGAATAGGGTTTACCCTTTATAAATTGAGCAAAAAACACCTTTTTCCCGGCACCAACCGCCCTGATTGACAAACCTATGGCTGCGGTTGTTTTTCCTTTTCCATTGCCTGTATAAACCTGAATAAACCCTTTCATTGGCTAATTGCTATAAGTTCTCACGTAATAATTAAATCCATTAAAGTTTGATTTCTTTATTTTCCCGTCTTGTATAAGCTGTTCAAGCACATGGTAATCAGCAGAATCTTTTTCAAGTAATTCGTCAATAGTATCCTCCCTTAAAGGATGAACGGCTGAAATAGTAAGAATATCTACCTGTGCATTGCCTGTATATCCCGTATCTGTTCCTTCAAAACCCGTAAGGGTTTCTACATTAATGTTGTGGTTTTTAAATATCTGCCATGCCTCTGCAATCCGAGCCTCCGAAACAGGTTTTACTCCTTTTTCAACAGGAGGACGGGTAGGGATCGAAATATATGCTTTATGAGGTTTTAATCCTGCAATGAATTTTGCGGTGTCCTGAATGTCAGAAGTGCTGTCGTTATATCCTTCAACAAGCATCGTTTCTGTATTTAAAACGCCTTTATAGCCCTTACTAAAGCTTTTAATTCCTTCAAGAATTAATTCAAAATTGAGCCAAATATATGGGCGGTTAATTTTTTTCCAGGATGCTTCATTAACCGAATCTATTTTAACAGAAACCCAATCGGCATAATTTAAATCATTACGGGTATGTTCTTTGTCTAATAAACTTGCATTGGTAATTACGGCAACAGGCAAACCTAATTGCTGTAATTGCCTGATTAGAATGCCCAGGTTTATATCAAGGGTAGGTTCTCCATTGGCAACAATGGTAAGGTATTTCGGTCGGTGTGTAAGGTCTAATTTCTTTAAATGCGATTTAACTTTTTCGTATATGTTTTGCGGTTTGTAAAATTCAGTTCTAAACATCGACTTTTTACAGGTTTCTCCGATCTGACAGTACACACAGGAATAAGAACAATGTTTTGGTGGTAAAACATTGTTAATTCCTAAACTTGTAATTAACCTTCTTGAGGGGACTGGCCCAAAAATTATCATGGCAAATTAATTAAATCGTTTAAAAAGAGAAGTGAAAATATGACCCCCAAAGCCAAAAGTGTTGTTCAATACCGTATTTACTTCCTTTTTAACGGCTTTATTTGGAGTTAAATTCAGGGCATTGTCTACCGCAGGATCAACTTCGTTTAGATTCATTGTCGGGGGTATAATGCCATCTTTTATTGCCATTACACAGCCCACAGCTTCGACTGCCCCGGCAGCACCCAATAAGTGACCAATCATCGACTTGTTTGCACTTACATGAAGTTTATCCAAATTATCGGAGAACACATTGCAAATAGCTTTACACTCACTTAAATCACCAACAGGTGTTGACGTTCCGTGTGCGCTGATATAGTCAATATCGGAAGGGGTAAGCCCGGCTTCATTGATGGCGTCGAGCATGGCAGTAACAGCACCTTCACCTTCGGGATGTGGTGCTGCTATATGATAGGCATCGGAACTAAAACCACCTCCGGCTAATTCACAATATATTTTTGCCCCTCGCTGTTTGGCATGTTCAAGTTCTTCTAATAACAGAACTCCGGCTCCTTCTCCCATCACAAAGCCATCTCGGGTTGTATCAAATGGGCGTGATGCAGTTTCGGGACTGTCGTTTCGCTCAGATATAGCTTTCATGGAACTAAAACCACCAATACCCGATTGTGTAATACAAGCTTCGGAACCACCTGCAAATATTGCATTTGCCTTTCCCAGTCGAATTAGATCAAAGGCATCAATGATGGCATTATTACTCGATGCACATGCAGAAGTAGTAACATAACTAATTCCTTTTAAACCATAGCGTATGGAGATATACCCGGCAGCCATATTAGAAATAAGTTTGGTTATAAAGAAGGGACTGAACCGTGGCATTTCTGGATTGCGGTTAAAGCTGGTCATCTCATCTTCAAATGTTTTTATCCCCCCGATACCCGAACCCCAAATAACTCCGGTTCGTTTTAAATCTATTTGGTTTAATTGAATTTTGGCATCGGCAAGGCATTCTTCCATTACCGCAATGGCATATTGCACAAAAGCATCTTGTTTTCGTGCTTCGGCCTTTTCCATGTGTTGCAAGGAATCAAAGTTTTTAACTTCTGCTGCTATTTTTGTCTTGAAATTTGAGGCATCAAATTTGGAAATTTGCGATACTCCGCTTGTTCCTTTAATAAGGTTGTTCCAAAAATCATTTACATTATTACCAATTGGGGTTAATGCCCCCATGCCTGTAATTACTACTCTTTTCATAATTTAATGGTTTACATTATACAATTTTTTCAGCCATGGAGAAAATCTCCTGTACATCAACTATAGCCACACCATAGCCGGGCAAATCAGCCCTGTTCCATTTTTTCATATCGTTGAATTCCTCGCCTTCGGTTTTATAACTCACGCTACCTTTCAGCTGGTATGATTTTGTTTTTTTCGTGATAAAAAGCACGGTTGCCTCTTTGCACACCTCAATGTTTTCGAGTGTTTTCTTAAATTTATTGTTGGCAATCAATACTTTATTATCATCGAATAATGCCACCTGAGTAACATATATTGAGTTCGGGATACCAATGGCAGAAATTGTCGTCAGAACTACTGCATCTTGTTTGTTATTCCACTCGTTAACGATTTTTTCAGGTATTTTTGTCATTTTATTCTGTTATTTAATTATTCATTCTGATTATAAGCCCATTTTAGGTATATCGAACCCCATGTAAAACCACCTCCAAAAGCCGATAAAATAAGATTATCCCCTTTTTTTAGTTGTTTTTCAAGCTCCCATAAACATAAAGGGATTGTTGCTGCTGTAGTATTGCCATAACGTTCAATGTTTATTTTAATCTTATCTTTTGTTAGCCCCATTCTTTTACCAACCGCCTCAATAATGCGCAAATTTGCCTGATGGGGAACAAACCATGCCAGTTCTTCGGTACTAATGTTGTGTTTCTTCATCATCTTTACCGAAGTGTCTGCCATGCTTGATACAGCAACTTTAAAAACTGATTTACCTTCCTGATATATAAAGTGTTCTTTTGCATCTACAGTTTCGTGTGAAGCTGGTTTTAGCGAACCACCTGCTTTCATATATAAAAAGTCTTTTCCCGAACCATCAATGTGCAAATCGTGGTCAAGAATCCCGGTTTCTTCTTCGGTAGGTTCTAACAGCATGGCAACCGCAGCATCGCCAAATAGTACACAGGTTGTGCGGTCGGTATAATCTGTTATTGACGACATTTTATCGGCTGCAACAAGTATCACTTTTTTGTTTTTACCTGTTTCGATAAACTGTGATGCTGTTTGAAGGGCAAAAAGAAACCCTGAACAGGCAGCACTTATATCAAATCCCCATGCATTTTTTATCCCGGCTTTATCAGCTATTAAACAGGAAGTTGAAGGAAAGAACATATCGGGTGTTATGGTAGCTGTAATTATAAGTTCAATTTCATCGGCTGATGTGTTGGTTTTTTGCAATAGTTTCTTTACTGCCTCAGCTCCCATATCGGATGTTGCCAATCCTTCTCCTTTTAAAATCCTTCGCTCTTTTATGCCTACTCGTTTGGTAATCCACTCATCAGAAGTATCTACCATTTTACTTAACTCTTCGTTGGTTAATTTGTAAGCTGGCAGATACGCCTCTATTCCTGAAATTTTTGCAGTTATCATTTTTTATCTCCTATTGTTTTTTTCGCAAGGACAGGGTAAAGATTTATGATGATGCCTTTGTGCATTACAACTGTGTAATACAAATTGAAGGCTTATCAATATAATTACTACTGCCTTGAATATTATTTTTCGTTTTGTTATCATATTATCTTAAGTATTTGGTTTAATACTGTTCCTGTAAGTATTGCCGTGAATAGCATAATTAGAACAGACTTTAGCATATCCTTAATTCCCAATTCTTTAATCAGGACAGAGAATGTAGCAACACAAGGGAAATAAACTGCTAATACTACCGAAGCAACAATAAGCTGATTAAGCTCTAGTTGTAAAGGGATTAGCATTCCAACAGCCAGGTCTTTTCTCAACAACCCCAATATTAATGCGCCAACTGCTTCTTTGGGCAACCCTAAACAATGCACAAATAAGGGGGAGGTAATTTTTTCAATGCCTTGTAAAATTTCAAAGGCGTATAGAAAATTAGCAAGCAAAACACCTAACAACATAAACGGAATGGCTTCTTTTACAAACCATTTTATGCGCATAAACACCTTCTTGGCAATCCCTTTAAAATAAGGCAGACGATAAGGAGGTATCTCCAAAAACATTTCAGGAGAAGTACCTTTAACTGTATGTTTTAATATGTTTCCAACAACAAACCAAACAACCACAAGAGTGGCAAATACAATTAATAAGCCTTTATAGCCATAACTGCCCAACAACCCAAATAGCATTGCTTGCAGAGCCATACAAGGTACTGCAATTGATAATAATGTGGCGGTAATAAATTTTTCTTTACGTGTTTCGAGAATTCTTGTGGCAAGTGCCCCGGGTACATTACACCCAAAACCCAGCAGCATGGGTATTATTGAAAACCCATGCACACCTGCTTTGTGCATGGTGGTATCCATCATTACCGCAACCCGTGGTAAATACCCCGAATCTTCCATGAGTGCCAAAAAAGTATAAAAAGAAAAGACGTAAGGCAGCACTATCCCAATTGGGATATATAACCCTGTTGTGAGTAAACCAAATGAAGTTTCATAATTTATTGCAGTATTAAACTCACCAAATAACAGTTTAGATAACATCTCATTGTTTTGCAGCACGGCGGACAACTTAACTAAAACGGGTGTCCACACGGAATTAAACAGCGGATTTGATATCTGTTCAATAATACCTTCACTTACAAATCGTATAATCAGAAACATTAACACGAGCACACCAAGCAAAATAGGAATGCCCGTAACAGGTTTAATGGAATAATCACGAAGGGTTTCTAAAAAAGTATGATGTTTATGCTTAATACGTTGTGTTTCCCTCAATATTTCCCCAATAGTATTCCAACGATTTTCATTATCAAAATCGAAATCCGACACTTTAACTTCTTCTAATGAATTAACAAGTTTATTAATCCCTACCCCGGTTAACGCACAGGTTGGTATGCATTTTATGTTAAGTATACGCTCAAGCTTTTCAACATCAATAGAAATACCTGTGTGTTCAGCTTCGTCAAATAAATTAAGGGCTGTTACAAAGGGGATTTTTTGTTTTATGAGTTGCAGTGTAAGGTTTAGGCTACGTTCCAGGTTTGTGGCATCCATTACATTAATTACAATATCCCCTTCTTTCAGTAATTCAACAGCTATTTCCTCTGCTTTGCAGGTAGGTTCAAGTGTATATGTACCGGGAACATCAATAAGTTCATGCCTTGTTCCGCTAATTGTAATAAATCCTTTTGTGAAATCAACAGAAGTACCCGGGTAGTTCGATGAAATGACATCTATCCCGGTGAGCCTGTTAAAAATTACGCTTTTACCTACATTCGGATTTCCAATTAGCAATATCTTCATTTTACATCAATAATTATTTTTTGAGCAATTCCCGAACCAATAGCTAAATGGGTGTTTCCTGATTTGACCACCACCGGTCCTCGCCTGGATTGTTTTGATACCAATTCTATTTCTTTTCCTATGTAAAACGAAAGGCTATCCATTTTTGCTGATAATCCTTTACCGCCTCTTATACTTTGTATAATTCCTTTTTCTGCCTGCTGCATCTCACTTAGTGTTTTTGTCATCTTTGCCTGTTAATTACGGGTCAATTGTTGTAGTTCCTCGTTTTCGGGTAAATCGTTATGATGCCATTTTTTAATTATTGTACCGTTTTTAATTAATACCAATCCCGGATTAGCCCTTACCACGGTTTTAAGCATAATGTTATCGGCTGTGTAAAAGTTAAAAGGCAATTGATATTCAGATGTATAAAAATCAATTTCTTCGTTTGTTGAAGCGGTTCCCAAATAAAACTTGTAATTGTTGTTTCTGCTAAAATTGTAATTTGATTTCAGGTTTTCCAATCCTTTGGTATTCGCTTTATTTAGTTTGTGAGAGATGGCAAGAAATACATAAGACGTATCGTATAAAATTGAATCGGTAATATTTTCGCCATGTTTACTTGTAAAGGAAAAATCGTGAATGGGTGGATGATAGCCGCGCCGTATTAATTTAGATTTGGTTTCAATCCATTGCCAGGTTGAATCTAAGGTCGTAACTTCGTCAAGGGCAATTTCTTTAAGTTCATCACCTCTTTTATACACCAAAGAATAAGCAAAAGAATCGGTAGGCATTCCTTCCGGAATGGTCATTCCATCAGGAATATATGTACCCTCTTTATAAGGGCGAAAGTCGATATAAGGCAGATGATGATAGGTTTGTACAGAAATAAATAAAAATCCTGTTACAGCTACGGCGGTTATTAACCATTGTTTTTTTGCAGACAATGAACTGACTATATTATTCCGGTTTAGAAAGACAGGAATAAGGATGGCAACAATAACCAGGTTTTTAAAAAACGTTTGCCAATTGGTCATTTCAATGGCATCTCCAAAACAGCCGCAGTCTGTTACGGGGTTATAGATGGCTAATACAAAAGTAAGTGGAGTAAAAATAAGCATATATACCGATGCCATTGATATAAAAAAACGTTGGAAAACCCCTAATAACATCCCTATGCCAAGCAAAAACTCCGACATGTTTAACAGAATAGAGAAAGCCAACGAAAAAGGTTCGAGAAACCCCATGTTAAAAGCATTAAAGTAGTCGGTTAATTTGTATGTAGTGCCCAATGGGTCGATACCTTTTACAAAACCGGAAAATACGAATACAAGCCCTACAACTATCCGGCAACAAAGTAGTAATAAATTTTTTGTATTATTTATCTTCACTTTTATTGATTAATTGTATTAAACTTCCAATAAATTGTATAAATGATTCATCTTTTGCTGTTTTGTATTCATATACTTTTCATTGTATTTGTTTGGTTTAATAACCAATGGGGTATGCTTTATAACCTGTATGTTATTTATTTCAAGCCCCGATATTTTATCCGGGTTATTGGTAAGCAGGTTTACCTTATCAACCCCAAGCAATTGAAGTATGACAGAAGCTATCTTGTAATTTCTTTCATCGGGGGCAAAACCAAGATGAATATTGGCTTCAACGGTATCTAAACCCTGTTCCTGTAGTTTGTAAGCCTTTATTTTGCTCATTAAGCCAATGCCCCGTCCTTCCTGTTGCAGGTATAGTATTAAGCCTGTTCCATTGTGTTCTATAATTTTCATGGCTTTTTCAAGCTGTTCCCCGCAATCGCACCTGAGTGAGCCAAATAAATCACCTGTTGCGCAGGCAGAATGTATGCGGGTTAGTACAATATCATCTTTCTCAAATTCCCTCGTTAACAAGGCAATGTGTTCAAGACCTGTCTGTTTTTCCAAAAATGGTACTAACCTGAAATGACCGTATTTAGTTGGCAACTCTACACATTCTCCTTTTTCTATGTTGTTGTTCATACACATTTGATAACAGTTATGATTCATTGTTTTTTTGCATTTTAAATACCCTTGAAAGACTGATGGTGAGACCCGGTGATGCGCCCAACTGCGTTCCGTTAAAATACTGATAAACAGGAATGTCTATCATGGCTGATAAACTCCATTTTTCAAACATCACATAATTCAGTTGAGGAACCAGAAAAAGCAAAGTACCACCTGACGATTCTTTAAAACAGCAATTCATTTTGTCTCTTGTTCGTATTTCGTTTCTTAGTTGAAGAATGGTTGTCCAGTCTCCTTTAAGCCACTGAAACATTAAGTGCTTGGAAATGAAAGCCGAAGTGAAAATTGATGTTCCGGGACGATAATTGTTTCTGTTCCTGCCATTTATTTCGGTTCGGTTTGTAATAAAGCAACGCAAGCCTTTTTCTGAATTTTCCTTAACAAAAGATGAGTTTAATACGAGACCGTATGCACCTGCAGAAGGTTGCAGTTCAATAGGTAATAGCACATTGTTTACAGTTTGAAATCCCCTTTTAAAGGGTATTCTGGGACCGGCTGCAAAAGAAAAATAAATTCGTTTTACATGGTTTGTATAAAGGTTAACTTTTGCCAATAAAACCAAATTTGATAAGCCTTTACCTGTTAAGGTATATTTTGGCTCAACATTATATGTTTGTGATTTATTGAAATAATAGCCTGCTTCGGTTTCAAGGGTGAGTTTGTTGTTTATACCATAACCTGCCAGTACGGAAAAGTAATTGTAACAGGCTTTTTCAATTAAATCGAAATCAGCCTTTTTGTTTTTCGTATAATACGCTTTCCCTTGCCCGTATTTGTAAAAGCTGATTATTCTAATGGCATTTTTTTCCAAAACCAATAAACTTTCAGTCCCGCCAACCGGGTTAACAGAGGAAAGGCACTGACCATGCCCATAAACAGACATGAGTAAAGCAGGAATTATAATATAGAATTTATTCAACGACAATTTTCACCGATTTTGTTTCTGATTTATCATTTCCATCTTTTACTGTACAGCTAATTGTATTTTCCCCCACATGGCAAGGCGAAGCTGCATAAGTAACCACCGAACCACCACCGAGTAAATCTCCGGCTGTTGCAGACCAATGATATTCAATATTATATCCGGTTGCAGATGCTGTAATCGTTGTAGTCTCGCCAGGCGATAAAGTGTCCCGGTCGATCGTTAACGACTCGTAAACCAATTGTTCTGATGGATTGCCACTTTCATCATCATTGTTTTCGCATGATAAGAATAGTCCTAAAAGCAATGTAAATAAGCATATTTGTTTCGCCATAATTTCTGTTTTTATTCATTGTCTTTAATACATCGTACAGAAAAGCCATATGTCTTTGGAAAGGTATTCCATCTGCCAATTTCTTCTGAGTTTAGATCAAGACATCTTCGCCAGGCATTGTCCCCGTATTCGCTTGATGTCCACATGTATTCAAATACGTTCAGCAGGCTGTATTGTCCGGATGATGTTCTTCTGCCTGATAATTTTGCCCGATACCCATCTTCATCATCTGACTTAAATTTTGTACCTATTCCGCTTCCCCGCCATGTATTTATCATGTTCGCCTCATTGTCTGTCATTCCATAATATTTTTCGAGTACCTTAAATTCTTTGTCTGACGGAATATGCCAGCCACACGGGCAAATGCCCTGTGCTTTCTCTTGTGTTTCGCCATTCATGGCCACACTCCAGGTGTATAAACGGCCATAGGTTTCTGCATAACTATCATTATTATTGTAAGCATAAGATGTAATCTCTAAACCATCTGGTGCATGTGTTACCTTTAGATTTTCCGCCATCCAAACCTGTGTGCCAATAGAGATGGTATTGTATTGGTTTCCATCAACATCAGTTACCTTATTTGAAGGTATTTGTGCTTCCGGATAAAATATAATGCTGTCAATATCATCAATCGCTATCCGCAGTATTTCGCTATTTGTTGTATGGATATACATGGTGTCCTGGGCTTTTAGCGAAAAGCAGAACAAAGAGAGCAACAGGACAGGATATATTTTATGTTTCATTTTCATGGATTCGTTATTTTTTAATGATTTTTTTTGAATAAAAAACATCGCCAATTTGCATTTGAGCGATATACAATCCATTAGAAAACCCTGAAAGGGATATGCTTATTGAGCCAGATTGATTATTGATTGATTCCTGTAATAATACCTTTCCATCTGTTGTATAAATTACAAGATGTAACGGGTAGTTATTTGGATTTGAAATCGGGTATTCAATATTTAATTTTTCCGACACTGGGTTTGGATAAATTTCTATGTTACCCGGATTGCGGATTTTTTCCAGAGGTAAATCTGTGGAAACAGTATTGTTAAAATAAACACAACACAGGTTCTTTATACTAAACTCTGAAGGGGAATTTTCGCCCGCTTTATACACCTGCATATCATCATTCTCAAATGTGATTTTTTTTAACGATGGAATTGGAAAAGTTGATTCTGTTCCACTATTAAGTGTAATGATTAATTCTTGTGCATTGCCTGCAAGCACAAGCAGCAATAATATGTATATGCAAATAAACCTTTTCATTATTAATTCAATAAATGCTTTACCATGTTAACCGGAATACCAATAACAACTTCATCATTCTGCACACCACCATGTTTTCTCGATTCCGGGCATCCAAATGAAATGCTAGGGGTTTTATTTATATAAGTATTGGCAATTACATTTCCACAAACAGAAAGTAATGAATAGGGGGGAATGGCTACTTGTATATTTTGCTGCGCAAAAACATGCATAATTCTGGTTATTCTTGATGGTGCAACATAAGCAACGAATATATCGGGTGGCAATAACTGCTCAGCATCTTCTGTAATTCCTAAATTAATGTGAGAAAAAGTAGAATCCAGCGTTGGGATATTTTCAAAAGCCTCCATGATAAATGGCACAGGTATTTTTGTATTATCAGAAATGAATGAAGCTAATTTCTCACTATCTGTATCAATACCCGTACTTCTTCTTGCACCAGGGCATCCTATTTTATTTGTATTTATTTGAATAGGAACAACAAAAGAGTAATTTAAAGCCTCACAAAGCTTCATTTTTTTATCGGGAATATTAATGGCGGATATTTGTCCGTTAAAATTTATAGCACTACATCGGTTGCCTAATATATTCTTGAGTTCATTTATCATTTTACAGTAGTTTTGGATTCTACATAATCCCTCAAATCATTAAGCTGAAATCCGTATTTTTTTCTTAATCGGCCTAATTTTTCGTTGTTGTAGCCAACAGGCACGCCAATGCTTTTAGCTAAATCCTGGGCAGAAATATTGAATTTTTCTGCCACTTCATTAATGGTCATATATCCATATATTTCTATTTCAGAATGGTTTATATGATTGTGATTTTCCTGATTATTACCGGCAGCTTCAAGCTCTTGTGGTTTTTCAGCAACAGGTTGCTCTGTAGCCCGGTTTTTGTGTTGTCTTTCATCAGAATAATAACCTTTGCCAATTTCGTTATGGTGGGCATGATGAGAAACACCTTCTTCAATTTCGGGAGTTATAAATAATGGCAGTATGCCAAATATAATTGTGAAAACAATTAACGATAGTGTTAAGGCAATGCGCATTGCCCTTGCCGATACCATATTTTTAAATATGCTCACAATTTGCTTCCAATGAAAAACAATGTGCAGCAACAATAAAAAGAGTAAAATAAAACTAAGGTATAAATGGATTGTTCCCCACTGGTGGCGGTCGATACCCCAATAGTATAATTCAACATCGCGACCATAAATATCGTTTCGTTTAAATCCAGGTACAAGCACATATTTAATTAGAAAACCGATACCAGCAATCGGTATCATTACTATAAACATTAGTATGTCAATAGATAAATTTAATTTTGGTTTATTGATTTTCATAGCTATGCTTTTATTGCTTCAACAGGACATTCAGCAACACAAGCCTGACAGTTGCTACAATTGTCATTGTTAATTTGAGCTAAACCATCAACAATTTCAATGGCTTCCATAGGACAAACATCAATACACGCACCGCAACCAGTGCACTCATCTTTATTAACTACCGGATATTCCATAATTATACTTTTTATGTTAATACTTTATTTACCTGTTCTATTTTATTTACCAGCTTTTCAAAAGCCTGTACCATTAATTTGCTGTTCGATGCAAATACAGTTTTTCCCGTATCGCCCAGTTCGCATACATCGCTTACAAGGGGTATTTCAGCCAAGAGTGGACAATTAAGTTCTTTGGCCAGTTGTAAACCGCCACCACTACCAAATAAATAGTATTTTTCATCAGGGTGTTTTTCGGGTGTGAACCATGACATGTTTTCCACAACGCCCAATATTTCGATATCAATACCATTGGCTTTAAACATGTTGGCAGCTTTACGCCCATCGGCAATTGCCATTTGCTGAGGGGTAATTACGATTATGGCTTTTGCTTGTGGTAATTTTTGTGAAAGGGTAATACAAATATCGCCTGTTCCGGGAGGCATGTCAATAACAAGGTAATCCAGTTCGCCCCAAACCGTTTTTTCCAGTAACTGCGTTAAGGCATTTGATGCCATTGGTCCCCGCCAGATTATTGCATCTTCTTTTTTCATCAGGAAACCAAGTGACATGGTTTTAACCCCATAATTAACAATCGGAGTAATTACGTCTTTTTCTCCATTTTTTTCAACCACCGGATGTTGGTCGCTTACACCAAGTGTTAATGGCACAGATGGCCCATATAAATCGGCATCTAAAAGCCCGGCAGAAAACCCTTCTCTTGCTAATGCAACGGCAAGGTTAGTAGCAACGGTTGATTTTCCTACGCCACCTTTACCTGATGCAATTAAAATAATGTGCTTTACATTTTCCAAATTATTTTTCATTGTAATTCTTTTTATTTTTTACTTCAAACATGTTCCTGTTATTATCCCTTATAAAGCATGTACAACCTTTTTCCTTTTGTCTTAAAAAAGTCCAGTATTTATTCTCATTAGCTTTATGGTGTATTTGCAATACATTTTCATGTGAGATACACACATGCTGAAAACTTTTACGTTCGGTGGCTTCATTTACAAATAATTCAAGTGTTATATTTTGAATCTTTAGAAAATAAACAGGCACTTCTTTATTAATCTGAAATATATCAGAAGCATCTTTTTCTTTAAGGATTGTTTGATTTTCAATAGTTCCCCCCATTACACCTACGTAGAAGTCTTGCAAATCCTTTTCTCTTATTTCTAAAGCGATATGTTGTAACATGCTAACTTTTTTTTAAATATTGAATGGGATAATCGGTTGGAATTTTGCCTTGTTTTACCTGTTTTAGTTTATTGCTCACAAGTTTTTTATTTAAAGCAGGTAGGTGGTCAATGAAAAGTACACCATTTGTGTGGTCATATTCATGTTGAATTACTCTTGCTGTATATCCCGAAAATTCCTGACGATGCAATATGAAGTCTTTATCGAGGTATTCAACTACTATATCCCATGGGCGTTTTACATCCTGATTTATTGCGGGGATACTAAGACACCCCTCACTTATATTGTCCATTTCTTCGGAATAGGCTAGTATTTTAGCATTAATAAATACTTTTTCAATGCCATTGTCGCCACAAAATATTTCTTTACGGGATTTCGTGTCTAGTTCATCATACATTAAGGTACTTTTTACCACAAATGCCTTAAGCTGGCTGTCAATTTGAGGAGCTGCCAATCCAACTCCACCTGATATTTCAAGTGTATTCCACAAATCCTCAATAAGTTTATCTACCAAAATATCTCTATCGTAGATGTTCTGACTTTTTTGCCTCAAAACCGGATTACCATAGGCTATAATCGGCAAGGCTTTGTTTGTTAGTTCATCAATCTTTTCCATACCGTTTTTATGATTTCTGTAATTTCTGATTCAGGTTGATATTCAACGATAGTTTGTCCTAGTGTCATCGCTTCAACCATTTTTTCATCAAAAGGAATTTGAGCCAACAAGGAGATGTTATTTTCATCCAAAAAAGTTTTAATTTCCTTTACAACCTCCATGTTAATGTCAAACTTGTTGATGACGGCATAAGTTTCGATATTGAACGAGTTAATCAATTCTACAAGACGAACAGCATCATGCAGTCCTGATTTCGTTGGTTCAATTACAAGTAAAACCTGGTTAGTGCCCGATATTGAAGCTATAGTTGCACAACCAATTCCGGGAGGTCCATCATTAAGAATAAAATTGAAATTGGATTCGAGGCAAATATCTTTTGCTTTTTTGCGAACCTGGGTAACCAGTTTGCCTGAATTTTCTTCACCTGGCCCCATTTCAGCATGAACTAAGGTTCCAAACCGAGAGGTAGAAATAAACCAATGATTGTTTATATTTTCAATTGAAGATATAGCATCATTCGGACATACACGTTCACATAACCTACAACCTTCGCATTGCAGGGAATTAACATATACTTCTCCATTGTCATGCTGATGAATCGCATCAAAACGACAATATTGCGAACAAAGATTGCAAAAAGAACATTTTTTACTATCAATGCTAACTGCCCTCCCACTTGAAAAATCGTATGTTTCTTGTATTGTTGGATTGAAAAGCAAATGAAGGTCGGCAGCATCCACATCATTATCGCAATAAACAGTATTTTTCGCTACCGAAGCCAAAGCTGCTGTAATGGCTGTTTTTCCTGTTCCGCCTTTACCACTTAAAATAGTTATCTCCTTCATACTTCATAAGTTTATGTGATAAATTCTCAACTATTTTTTCATAACTGAGTTTTATATTATCAGGCGTGTTTTCAACAATATCTCCTTTTGCGTAAATGCTTGCATAATCTCTACTAAAGGGCAATTCACCCAAAATTTCAATACCTTCATTGTTCAAATATTTATATACTTCATTACTGCCTAAACCTGCTTTGTTCACAATAACACCATAAGGTATTTTCACCTCTTTCATAAGGTTTACCATTAATTTTAAATCATGTAAACCAAAAAGGGTTGGCTCAGTAACCAGTATCACGTAATTTGCATCGCTAATAGTTTCTACCACCGGACAGCTTGTTCCCGGAGGAGCATCAAAAATTACAATTTCATTATTTTGTGACACCTTTTTCTTGAGGTCTTTAATCAGCATAGTTTGCATGGCAGAACCAATTTTAAGTCTGCCTTCTTTTAAACCATTTACATTTTTTGTTTGGTATGAGTTTACCCAGCCAATTGTTTCAGGATGTTCTGTAATTGCGTTATGCTTACAGGCAACCAAGCAGGCACCGCATGAATGGCACAGGCTTTTATTTACTTCGGCAAAATTTACAGGCGGTATAACTACAATAGCATTAAACTCGCAGTATTCAACACATGCACGACAAAAAGTGCATTTATCTTTATCTATATGGGGTATTAATTGAAAAACCTCTTCCTGATTTTCCTTATTCGCACCCTCAAAAAAAATCAGGTCGTTTGGTTCTTCTACATCGCAGTCAACCAGTTCTATTTTGTTGCCAAATTCTTTACTAAGCATTGCATATAGATTTACCGCAACCGTTGTTTTTCCGGTTCCCCCTTTTCCGCTTGCTATTGCAATTTTGTATGACATGTCAATATTAATTTAACTGAGTTACTATAAGGTCATTTTTACTACACCCCAGCATTTCAGCCATTGGTTCGCATTTTGCCATAAGCAGAAAAAATGTGTTTGGGTGTTTCTCGTTCATTAATCCTTCAAAATTGCCCTGACCTTTAGAAATGATTAAGTCTGCATTGTTATAAGCTTGTATAAATTCATCGGAACAAAACTCCAATAAAGTTGAAGGGGCATCGGAACCATTGTCTATTACCTTGCATATTTTGTTGATTCCTGTTTGTTCGGCATCATCAAGGGTTATGTCGTTAATGACCGGCTCATCCCTTGTAACAAAAGTTACATTGGGATGACTTATAGTTTCAAGCAGCAATCGGTCGAAAAATACTTCCCCGGCATTGTCGCCCAGATACAATATGCTTTTAGCCTTTTGTATGGCACTTTTTAATTCCTCTGATTTATCAATTGCAAAAGGAGTGTTTAGTAAACTTTTTATTTGTCCCTTAATATCTCCATTTACGCTGTGCGCCCCATAGTCGATAATGTTTCCTGCTACGGCAAGTTTTACTGCTGTATAAAATGGATTATTGCTGTTGTCGATATAGTTCCGCCAATACTCATAATCATCTAATAATAATTTATTGGCACTTAATTTTTCACTGGCATATAAATCTCTTGCATTCAGCTTTTGTTTGGCTATGCGGTGAATATCAGTTGCCAATTTCGGATTAATCATATTTCGGTTATCACTTAATATTTCATGCACCGAAAAGATAAAATCCTCTGCAACATGCTTTGGAGGTGAAAACTTAGAAAGCAGATTTTGCACTGTTTTTATATGACAGAAGTAGCACTCTGGTCTCATACTTTAAATTAAATTAATGTCCACCACATTCGTGGTTAGCACCATGATTGCAATAATTGGCAGTAAAGCTTAGTGTACCTTTTAGGTGTCCTTCTACCAGTTCGTTAGCATTTAATTGTGGCGCACCCACAAAAGCGTTTACCCCGTTCTGATTAAAAAGCTGTATGGCTTTTTGCCCCATACCTCCGGCAATAATGTCTGTTACACCTTTCTCACCGAGCCATCTAGGTAATAAACCCGGTTCGTGTGGTGGAGGTACAATTTTTTCTTCTGATATAATCTTATCGCCATTGGTCTTTATTAAGGCAAAAAACTTACAATGCCCAAAATGAGCATCTAATACTCCTGTTTCATTCACAGGTACTGCAATTTTTTTTGTCATATTGTATTTAGATTTATAATTTAGATTCTACTGCAAGTTAAATGGTATGCTTATTTCTGAAATTGCTTAAAGTGTTCAGTGATCAGTGTTCAGTACCGACCACCGATCACCGACCACCGATCATCCGCATATTCGTTAAGCATTACCCCTTCCGTTCCGTCTACCCAAACCTTTGCCTGCACCTTTACCAGTATCTCTGCCAAGTCCAAATCCTCTTCCTATTCCACGTCCTAATCTTCTTCCTAATCCACGAGAAGTTTCATTAACATCAAGTTGTTCGTTTGTTTCCTGATTGTTGGGATTACATTTTCCCATTTTGCGGCCTGTCTGAGAACCTTGTCCCTCCGGGCCTGTTCTGTCAAATCCTGGCATAATTTTAATTTTTAAGTTTACTAATGATATTTTCAACTGTTAAATTATCATCTTGTAAGATGACCATTTGAATCTCGAACTTATCCAACAGGTCTTTAGCTTTTGGGCCAAAGTCGCCTGAGATTATTTTTTTTACATGTAGTTCAACAGCCTTTTCAGCAGCCTTCGTACCAGCACCATTAGATGCATTGAGGTTCACGTTTTCAATGAACTCTGTTTCTCCCGTTTGTTCATCGTAAATACAAAACCATGCAGCTCTGCCAAAACGTTTATCAAAAGCTGCGGTTATTTTGTTTTCCGATGATGTTATTATTGTTCTCATATATCATTTTTTAAAAGATTAATATCAGTAGATGAACATATTGCACAGCAGTGCTTGTTTTGCGTTTTAGGAATGGTAAATCGTGCATGGCATCCATGGCATTCATACCAGTTTTTATCTAATAATGCGTTTCCATAAGCCGTTCTTATTTCTTTTACTTCAACCATTGCCTTTGCAATTTTTCTTCGTGCACTTTCGTAGATTCTTGCGAAGGTTGGACGAGAAATGCCCATTACTTTTGCAGCTGTTTCATGGTTCATTAAATCATAATCCGACAATTTTATGGCTTCGTATTCTTCATAAAGCAATTCAATGAACTCATTTTTAGAGTGATTTGCCCCATAAGGCTTATATCCTTTAAATCCAGGAGGAGCAACCACCTTCCTTAATCTTCTACGTCTTGGCATATAAGCAATTAAATGTTTAAATGAGATTATTCTCACTACAAATATAGTGAGATATATCTCATTATAAAAACTTATTGATTATTTTTTTAATGCTATAGAACATGGTCAGTAAGTCGCTACAAAGGGGAGTATGTTAACCATGTTTACCACATGTTAACCGCTAAAGAGTTGTATTGCTGAATATTATGGTGTTTGGTTAACACGATTAACATAGTTAACACAATTTATGGTTCAACTTTTTTTCAAGTTTAAAAAAGACAAAAAAAATACCGCTTAAAACGGTATTATAAGTTCAGTTCAACATCATTTATTATTATCCCAATACCTTCGGGTATATCCTCATATTTAAACCGGTAACAGCTCCCCAAAGGTTTTTTATTAATTGCCTTGTCTCTCGACTTCTGTGTTGTATTCTGAATGAAAGATGTATTGCCTTTTGATGTGAGCAATGATTTCAATGAATTGGCATCTAAATCGTTTAATCCGTTCTTTTTCACATACTCCTTGTAATATGGGAACAGGAGAGGGAATTTTATAAACAGGTTTTTATTTACCGGGTCTTTTAAATAATCCGTGTTTACCTTAATCTCACTTTTCGGTTGGCTCAGTTTAAAAGCAATTGCTTCCCAAAATATGGTAACATCTCTAATGGTACTGGCCATCTCATTTTGCTTAATTGTATTCTCAATAACGGACTGTTTGTATGTTGAATAATCAAATGGAAGCTCCAAATTGTTTTGTAAAAGCTGAACAGGAGTTAGCAATAAAGCTATGTGCTTAATCTGTCGGTCAGAAATTTCAGTAATAGCCGTTATTTCCGGTTTAAGCTCGTAAAAGATAGAATCAAACACCGTTTTAAACTTCGATTCAATTACATTCCGGTATTTTAGAAGTTCCCTGGTAATATTACAAACTGGGGTATGCATATGTCACATACTCTTAATTGATTCATATTCAACAGGTACATGCATGACTGCTTGTTCTATCAATCTTTGAAAGA
>JAAAOM010000072.1 GCA_009908855.1 Bacteroidota bacterium | reverse complement strand
GATTGTATTGACATAAGTCGATATGATCCAGGTATGTATATGCTTAAAGTAAATATGAAAACAATCCCTTTTGTGAAAGAATAATTTAATTCATTAAAAAATTGCAACTGATTAGAATAATTATCAGGTTTATAGACTCATCCTATTTGTAAATAGGATTAAAAATTCTTCTGACATCTGTTAATGGTTGTTCTGATATTTATATGTTTGATTATCCAATAATTATTAATACATTGATTGAGTGTATATAATTTATTCCATATAACTATTAAATTTTTAATGAAATGTTATTTCTTCATTTGGCTGACCCTATATTACAATTTGTAAGTGTCTAATAGTCTTTAAACTAGTATGGCCAATATGTAGATATGCATTTTATATTCAGTATCCTTTATGAATCTTAAATGGAAACTTGTGGGTATGGTTGTTGGTTTTGGAGTTATATTATTATCAACAATTATCATCAAAAAAAATAATCAGGCAAGATCTTTCGGTAATCTAAAGAAAGCTGAATTTACGAGTGCAGGAAGTTGTATTGAATGCCATACGGATGAATATAATTTATGGAAAGAATCACATCATGCACATGCCATGGAAATTGCTACTGATAGTAGTGTTCGTGGTGATTTTAACAATGCTGTTTTAACCGAAGGGGAGAACGCGCATCGGTTTTTTAAAAAAGAGGGTAAATTCATGGTTTATACGCGGGGTGAAGAAGGTAAATGGGGTGAATATGAAATTACACATACATTTGGATACGAACCATTACAACAATATTTGGTTCCCTTTGATAATGGAAAATACCAATGTTTACCACTGGCATGGGATACAGAAAAAAATCAATGGTTCGACCTTTCTAAAGGAATTCATGGGGAACAACCGGCATCGCATGATTGGCTATACTGGACAAACCAGGGACAAAACTGGAACGGGATGTGCGCTGAATGCCATTCAACCAATTTAAACAAAAATTATTATGTTGAAGCGGATTCTTTCCATACCACGTATTCAGAAATCAATGTAAGTTGTGAGGCCTGTCATGGTCCCGGGTCCATGCATATTAAATGGGGCCGCCTGCCTGAGGACAAAAGGCCTTCTGATGTGAACACAGGTTTAGTAGTGAAAACCAATAACCTGGATAATGAGGACTATGTTAATATGTGTGCACGTTGTCATTCACGTCGTTCTCAATTCAGCGATTTTGAGCATGATTATCAGGATATTTACGACTATATGAACCCGGTACTCATTAACGAGCATTACTTTGCCGACGGACAGATACTGGATGAGAACTATGTTTACGGGTCATTCAAACAAAGTCGGATGCATACAAAAATGGGCGTAAAATGTAATGATTGCCATGATGTTCATAGCGGTGAAAGCTATTATAATGATAATCGACTCTGCTATAAATGTCATGCTGAGCCGGTTTATGGATCACCTGAGCATCATTTTCATAAAACGGCTGATCAAACCAAAGAGGAATATATTATTGATGGCCGTGTGGCTGAACCCGGAGAAGGCGCCAGTTGTGTGAACTGCCACATGCCAGGCAGGTATTATATGGTCAATGATTTTCGAAACGACCATAGCTTACGAATACCACGACCCGATTTGACTAAGAAAATAAATACACCCAATGCATGTAATCAATGTCACACAGATAAAAGTGTGGACTGGGCCATTAAATACACCGAACAGTGGTATGGTAAAAATACAGATGAGCACTACGGGCTCACATTGCATAAAGCCAGAAATCAATTGCCCGGAGCTGAACAAGCACTTATTACCCTGGCCCATGATACGCAAAAACCACTGATTATAAGGGCTACGGCTTTGGAATATTTAGGTGCCTATTCATCTGAGCAAAAACAACAGGTTATCAGGACCTATCTGAGTGATGAACATCCTATGATGCGCGTTGCTGCCATCAATGCTTATATTGCTGACAACAGGCGGGATTATTTGAATGACCTCATTCCGCGATTAACCGACTCGGTAGCAGCAGTGCGGCAGCAGGCCGCATTTAAGTTGAGCTATTTATCTCGTGATAACATACCATCCGTGCATAAAACAAACTACGATAGCGCAATATAGGAATACAAAACAGCCAATGAATATATGGCCGATTTTCCAGGAGGAAGGCATAATTTGACCATGCTCTATGCCAATCAGGGTAAGGTACACCAGTCCAAAAAACATTATGAGTTTGCCATTAACACTGATTCAGCTTTCATACCGTCTATGGTAAATCTGGCGATTATATATAACCGCCTGAATGAGAATGATAAAGCAGAGGAATTATACCGAAAGTTAATAAAACATTCACCCCAATTGGATGGCATTCACTATTCAATGGGACTGTTATTGGCAGAAGAGAAACGATATGAGGAAGCAATAAAATACCTGGAAGATGCGGTTGATATTCAACCTGGGAATGCACGGATCAATTACAACCTGGCATTGGTCTATCAGCAAATAAATAAGATCAATCGTGCTGAATATCATTTTCTGGAAGCCATAGAAAAAGATCAGGATGTATTTGATTACCCTTATGCATTGGCCATAATGTATTTAAACAATAACCAAAAAGCCCGGGCAGGAGAAATGATTGAAGTCATTAAAGAAAAATTCCCCAATCATCCAACCTTACAACAGCTCCTGAATAGTGATTTGGTTAACTGACCGATTGCGGGAAAGATAATGAGGCTTTATGATCTTTATTACACAATTTAGTGTCTAGTCGGGATAGTTGTAATACTGAATTGGAATAGACATTTTTTCTAAAAACAATAAAGTTGGCAAGTATTCAATCATTGCGAACTTCTAATCGAAGTTAGAACCTTTTTACAATTAGTTCCCATATTGGTTTTTGCGATTAGAACGAAAAATCATTACTATAATGAGTTTATTTAATGCTCATATACATGAATAATATCAATGGCTTTGGCTTTTATGAGGCAGAATATGCGCATACCTGTTCTGATATATAACTTTTCATAGGCTGCTCTGGTGATCTCGGCGACCAATAAAGTGCCGCAATCAATGTAAAGATAATAAGTATCCCGATCACATCGTATTTCCTTTATTTTTCCTTCAAGTTGATTCTGGATGGAGCTTAACGGAATATTGGTTGTACTTATGGCAATATCATCCGGATAAATGCTTATCCGTACTTTCTTACCCTGTCGGTCTTCATTAATAAAATCATTTGAATTGGTTGCCAACATTCCATCAGCAGCATCACGATTAAGGGTGAAGGTGTTGATTCCCGATGCGGGATTGTATTGCTGATGATAAACGTCCAGGATATTTATAAACCTTTTATGGCTGATAATCTCCGATGCCCGGCCTGTATCGGCAATATCCAGATAGTGTCCACTGTCCAGCACTTTTCCCGATTCAATGATGGTGAGGTTGCGTGTCAGTTTTAGGATGTCTTCAAGGTCATGACTGATAATAAGGATGGGAATCCCCAATAAATCATTTATTTTGAGCAGGTATGAGATAATTTGCTTACGGCGAATTTTATCCAGGCTGGAAAACGGTTCGTCCAAAAGCAGTAATTCAGGCTGCGATAACAAAGCCCTGCCGATGGCTACACGCTGGCGTTCTCCGCCCGATAAGAATGCCGGCTTTTTGGATGATAAATCTGAAAGTTCAAGCAACTCAATAACGGTAGGGTATTCAATTGCCTGCTTTTTGTTTTTTTGGTATCGATTGCTGTATAGTAGGTTTTGTTTGACATTCAGGTGTGGAAATAAATTATTTTCCTGAAAAACGACCCCAATGTTGCGTTTACTTGCCGGGATATTGGTTTTATTTGTGTGATCGAACAGCTTTTTCCCGTTGAATAACATTTGTCCGGTGTTTGGCTTTTGTATGTCGCAAATCAGGTTCATTAACGTGGTTTTACCTGCCCCTGAAGGTCCATAAATGCCGATAATGCCGTTTTCAAGACAAATATTGTAATGAAATGTGGTTTCACCGGCTCGAAACATGATATTGTCCAGCTCCAGTTTCATGTTTTTAGGTATTTTCTTTTTCTTATAAAGAACTCTGAGGCAGCTATGGCTAAAAATGATATCAGTATGGATACAACTACCAATCTCATAACTTCTGCTTCTTTTCCTGGTATTTGCATGTTCGAAAAGATCATCAGAGAAATGGTTTGTGTTTTTCCGGCAATATTGCCGGCCAGTGTAATGGTAGCCCCAAATTCACCCAAGCTACGTGCAAATACCAATACCATACCGCTTAAAACACCGGGAAAGGCAAGGGGCAGGCTCACACGAAAAAATGTTCTCAGTTTGCCGATGCCCAGCGTTTGTGAAGCTTGCTCGTACACCGGGTCAATGAGCTCGAATGAGGCACGAATGGTTCTTACAGCCAGGGGAAGGGATACTACCATAGATGCCAGTACCAGTGCACTGAAGTTAAAGCTAAACCGGATGCCCCATGTATCAAACAACCAGTTACCAATATATCCATTGCGACCAAAAATCAGCAAAAGGACATATCCGGTTACAACAGGCGGAGCCACAAGTGGTAATGAAATAATGGCTTCGATAAGCGGTTTGCCCGGAATATTGCGTCTTGCCAGTATCCATGCCAGACCTATTGAAACAGGCAATGTAAGAAAGGTACTTATCAAAGCAACTTTTAAAGTGAGCCATATTGTTGACATTTCATCAGGTGTCATTGTTAAAATTTTTAGGGGGCGTATCCTGAATAAATGAGAATATCCCTTAAAGTGAAACCATATTTGGTATATATATTTTGTACGCTCTGATGCAAAAAATAGGGTGCCAGCTTACATTTTTGCTTTTGCTGTTCTCCCGTCTCAGCGATATAAAATCGAATAGGGGCATGCAAATGCTCCGGGATTTCCTGCATGATTTTCACTTTTGAGGATTTCATGGCTTCACTTTTATAAACGATCCCCCAGTCGCATTCCCCCAACTCCACCAAATGCAAGGCTGCGGTTACATCTCTTGTTTTCACAATTCGATCCTTGATCTTTTCATACCAACCCAGTGTATCAAATACCATTTTGGTGTATTGTCCAACAGGCACATAGGCCGGATCACCAATGGCAATGTGATGATTAATGGTTGAAAGGATGTCAAAGACCGTATCAAAATCCAAAGCCGGCATGGGTGATTTGTTGGGTGCAATAACCACCAGTCGGTTACCAGCCAGAACCCGTATGGAGTTCTTATTTAGCAGGTTTTTTCCGAGCAAATAATCGATCCAATGTTTGTTGGCAGAAATGAACAGATCGGCCTCTGAACCGCCTTCTATTTGTCGTGCGAGTGTACCGGTGGAGGCATAGTTTATCTGCACCGCACATGGCTGTTCCTGCTCAAAACGCTGACAAATTTCATCAGCTACCAACCTTGATCCGGAGGCCGCAAACAGCGTGATCAGCGATTGATCCTGTTTTTTTTGAGGATTTAAACAGCTGGTTGCTACTACCAACCCGGCAATTATGCATAAAACTGCCATTTTACTGCTCAATGAATAAATGATACGCATGAGCACAAATTAAATAAATATGATTTGTATTTCTTCACTACCTGCTTTTTGTTCCATCTTGAAATGCTTACCTTTTTGTATGGTAAAACCTTCCACCTGGGCACTACGGCTAACCTGCAGTGCAATATTATCTCTTTCCGAGGGGTGGCTGATCTCATTGAAATGCAAAAACAAATTATTCTCGCACGCATCATCGAAGCGCAATATGAATGCGTTGTGCTCAATAAATATCAGATCATCATGAATATGCGTAATGGCCAGTGCCATCCTCTCCACAATGTTTCTTGCCTTGCCTAGTGGCCTGAATTGTATTTCTTCCATATCGGTATTTTTTTATACCCATGTATTGGGTATGTCCATTCAATAATTTCTCATTCTAAAAGCAGCCTCAACCACATCACTAACTGCAAATGTTCATCGGCTTGGTTGTATGTCTGACATTGCATATGAAGATGGTCAGCAGCCATATCAAAATCTTCCGGTGTGAAAACATAACCGGTTTTGTATAGATATGGCTTGAGTTCGTTTTGCGACAAACCATTGAGCTTAGTCCTTAATGCAAAGTTCTTTTTTGCATCCTGTATAAGATTCATGGCATGTTTTACGGACATTATTGGGTTGTTTTACAGATTAATAATAATAAACATGTGAGCTTGTATTTTCGTTCATGGTATCATATATTTCCATAAGTTCATCCGGGGTGAGTGCTCTTTTTACCAGTCCCGAACGCTTTTTTATAAGATAAACCAGTGTGCTGACTTGTTCGGGTAACAGATCAATATGTTTTTGGCTGTAAAAATCCCTTATCGCTGCTTTTCCGGTGTGCTTACCGAAAGCAAAACGGGTCTTTCTCAAGCCAAAAACAGTCGGGTCCAGTGCCTGATAGCTGCTCCTGTTTTTAAGGATAGATGCGGTATGGATGCCTGATTCATGTACAAAGGTCTGTTTTCCGGTGACGGGTTTATTAACCGGATTCGATCTGTTCGATAGGTGTGCCACATACTCGCATAAACTACCAATAAATGGTGTATTGTAATTGGTATTATCTTCTTTGAAAACCAAATAGGCGATTATTTCTTCTAAAACGCTGTTGCCGGCCCGTTCACCTAATCCATTTATCGTGGCACTTACACTATTTGCGCCTGATTGCAGGGATGTGATAGCATTGGCCGTTGCCATACCCAGGTCATTATGTCCGTGAAATTCGAATGGAGTGTTCGGAAATTCATGGCTGAGGGTGGTAAATAGCCTGTTAACTTCCAATGGTGTTGAGATACCAGCCGTATCAGCTATACGGATTCGGTTGGCACCTGCATCGCCGGCATAAAATACAAACGCTTTCAGAAATTGTTGATGCGCACGGGTAGCATCCTGAGCACCCAATGTAACGTGTGGGAATAAATCGCGGGCAGCTTTCATAACTACTTTTAGTTGTTGCAGCACCCATTCTTCCGTCTTATTTAACACCTGCATTTGAATGGCCGAAACCGGTAGAGATATGTTTACCGATGTCGTCCCTAACAGGGATGCTTCTTTAAGATCATTCAGGTTTGCCCTGCACCAGCATGAGGTTTTAAACGAAAAATTGCTTTGTGCGATCTCTCTGATGGCTTGTTGTTCTTCATGGCCAATGGCCGGTGTTCCGGCTTCCACTTCATCAACCCCCAGTTTATCCAACCAGGCAGCAACTTTTAGCTTTTCTTCCGTGGTAAATACCACCCCCGGGGCTTGTTCCCCATCACGGAGGGTGGTATCGATCAGGTATGGTTGTTTCGTTTTCAAGGGCATTGAATGCTTTTGGTTTTGATTTATTCGGAAATCAGATATTCATCAGCGGATTCTCCTTCTTCGAGGGCATCGAGAATTGTATCTACGATTTCTTCACTTTCCACACCGCCATACCAAAGATTATTGGGATGAACAACCATCACCGGGCCTTTGGTGCATACATTCAGGCATCCGGTAGTTGAAACGGTCGCATCCAGTCCTCTGTCTGTACATTCGTCCGATATATACTGCACCAGGTCCGAGGCACCTTTTTTGTCACAAACGCCTTGCGCTTCCCCTGCCAGGCGGAACGATTTGCACATTAAAATGTGATAATCTGGTTTTTTCATAGCTTTAAATTTAAGTTTACGTGTATTTATTTGTCAACAAGGAATACTGGTTATTTCATTTGTTCCTTCGTATACCTCAATTCCTTTTTTGATTAAATGTTGTTTAGGGACATCACCAATGGCTTCGGTATACAATTTTTTGCAATCTTTCAGAACTTCGTAGACCGCCTCAAGTTTTGATCGGTTAAACGGATGTTCCGGCATTCTCTGCATGCGCTCATCACTGCAGTAGGAATCGATATGCCGTTTTTCGATGAATTGCTTATAACCATCCACGATCTCGTAAATATAAAAGGTGGATGTTTTACCAAAATGCCGGTCTACTCTAAAGCCGGCTGATGTGCAAACAGCTATTTTCATATCGGAATTGTATTTTGTGTTAATATTACAATATGTTTATTTTGTTATCCGCATCCCATACCATTTCCGTTGCATGCCTCACCGCATTTGGCAGGTGTAACTTTAAGCACGGCCTTTAATTTCTTTCCTTTATAGGCAGCATCCAGTCCATCTTCTATCAAACCCGACATTTCGGTAACCGCAATTCCGGATCGCTCCAATATCTCAACGGGTTTGGCACCAACGCCATTCACAAGCACATAACCGCAATCATGTAATGATTTGGATAATCTGATCCAGCGCAAATCTCCTTCCCCGCGTTGGGGAGCAGGACGCTTCTCAACCAATTCGTATCCATCGCCCTGTTGCTTATAGATATAAAAATGATCCGCTTCGCCCAGGTGTTGATTGATCAACAATCCTTCGTAAGAAGCTACGGCCACATAAGGTTTCTCAGGGGAGACTGCCACTGGTAATACGCTGCATTGTTGAAGGGTTTTTAACACATCGGGTTCGTCCTTTCCCAGAAGACCGGCAGCATCGGCCCGGCAGCGCGCACAATGGGTCATGGGTGTTATGTATGCTGATATTTTGTTATGTATATCACGAATCATCTCATGCGAAGGCGCTTCGCGGTCTTCCCAGGCACTACCATCCGCCGGAATGAGGGGTATGCAATTCATTGTATCGGCCCCCTCCAGGGCTACATACCTTGCCAGTTCTTCCATCTCATGGTCGTTTACACCGGGAATTACCACGGCATTTATTTTCACCTTAATATTTTTTTCTTTGAGCTTGCGCAGTCCCTCTTTTTGTTTTTCAATGAGCAGCTCAGCGGCCTGCCTGCCGCGATACATTCTTTTATTGTAACGAACATAGGGATAGATATTCACTACCGTATCTGCCCGGATGCTATTCATGGTAATGGTTACATGGGTTACATCGAGTTTTACTAATTCGTCAACATAATCGGCCAACACAAGGCCATTGGTAGAGATGCAGAATATCTTGTCAGGATAATTTTGCTTGATCAATCTGAGGGTTTCCAGGGTGCGCTCGGGATCAGCAAAGGCATCACCGGGGCCAGCTATGCCCACAGTACTTATGTTCTTTACCTTGGCTGATATCCGGTTCATATATTCCAGGGCCTGATAAGGTGACAGGACTGCGGTGGTGATACCGGGACGACTTTCATTCACGCAATCGTACTTGCGATTGCAATAGTTACATTGGATATTGCATTTGGGGGCTACGGGCAAGTGAACCCGTGCATATTTGAGTTTCGCTTTTTTGTCAAAGCAAGGATGTACTGCTGTCTGTTCCATAACCATTGTGTTTTAAGTTTTACATGTATTTGTATCCTACCGGCGATTCGTTTTGCTTTTTCTCGATAAGGGCATTGGTGATCTTATCAAACAATGACTGTGTACCGATATAGGCCAGGTGTTGAACACGTTGGGCACCCATTCGGTCGTGTATGGGAAAACCAACTCGTACCAAGGGGATATTCAGTTCCCGGCTGATGTAATATCCTTTGCTGTTGCCAATAAGAATATCCGGCCTTATCTCGCGGCATCTTTCGGCCATCTCTTCAAAATCGGTATCGTCAAGGATCTCAGTATGGCTTTTTATCTGGATGTCTTCTTTCAGAATACGTTTCATTTGACCACTTTTTCCGCCGCTTACGCACAGCACCACATCCAATCCGATTTCTTCAAGGAAGGAAACGAGCCCGATCACCAGGTCTTCTTCGCCATAAACCACAGCTTTTTTTCCGAAATTGTACTTGTGGCCATCGACATAAGCATCAACCAGTCGACCTCGCTCGGCTATATATTTGGCCGGTGATTCCTTACCGGATAACGATTCAAGCGCTTTAAAAAAGGCATCTGATTCATGGATACCAATGGGCAAACCAAGACTTATTTTAGGAATACCAAATTGGTGATTGAGATAGGTCCCTGCTGTTTCTTCCTGCTGTTTTGCCAAAGTTTTTCCCAGTTCAACAGAGGCCATGGCTGAGCCTGCAGATTGTAGCTGTGCAATGCTCGTTCCTCCTTCGGGAAGATTTTTATAGGTATACCAGCTTGGGTTGTCCATAGTTTCGTCGTAATCAGTAATAAAGGTAGCTTCTAATCCAAAGTCCTGCAGAATGGTCTTAAGGTTTCTTATGTCCTGGGGTGAAACAAACCCCGGAAACACATTGATCTTATTGGTCGGTTCACCGGATGAAGCGAAATGTTTCACCAGGCTTAATGTGGCGGCATGAAATCCGTCCATGTGTGTACCTTTGTAACTGGGTGTGGAGGCAAAAAATATATCGGGCAGCGATTCACCTGCATGTCTGGCTTTGAATTGCCTGATGATCTTTTCCATATCGTCACCAATGGTCTCACTAAGGCAGGTGCTGGCTACAGCAATGGATTCGGGATTATATTGTTCGATAATATTGCGAACGGCGGTATCAAAATTACGCTCACCTCCAAAAATAGCTGCTTCCTCGGTGAAATTGGTTGAAGCGATATCCATCGGCTCTTTATAATGGCTGATCATATACCTTCTGATGTAGGTTGAACATCCCTGTGAGCCATGGATGAGCGGCACACAATTTCTGACTCCTTTAAAGACCACACTGGCACCTAACGGAGCACATATTTTACATGCATTCCTGGTGGCTGCGTAGGTTTTTGTTCTTTGATTGCTCACTGTTGTATTCATAAGCTTTTTGGTTTTGTGAATTGCCATACCGGACTCATAACAGAGGCATACACCTCTTTGGCAAAATTGATCATGCCCTGGTAGCCGGCAAGTGCTTCTTTTCGTTCGTGATTATGATCGCAAAATCCCAGTCCCATTTTGTAAGCAATGGGCCGCTCTTTTACACCGCCAATTAAAATGTCGGCTTGTTTTTCCTGTACAAACTTCGACAGTTCCATGGGGTTGGAATCATCCAGGATCACTGTTCCGGCATCGCAAAGCTCTTTCATGAGCAGGTAATCGTCTTTATTACCGGTCTGTGAACCAACTATAACGGTATCCATGCCTATGAGTCGCAAGGCTTTTATTAATGATATGGCTTTAAAGGCGCCACCAACATATATGGCTGCACGCTTACCTGCTAATTTTTGTTTGTAGGGTGCCAGGGCAGGCAGCAAGGCATTGATCTCGTTCTTTACCAATACGCTTGCTTTACGTATCATTTCACTGTTGGAAAAGAACCGGGCAACTTCGTACAAGGCAGTTGACATATCTTCAATCCCGAAATAGCTTACGCGTTTAAAAGGGATATTGTATTTTTCTTTCATGTCTTTGGCCAGGTGGATCATAGATCCTGAACATTGCACGAGGTTGAGAGCGGCTGTATGGGATCTTTTGATGTCATCGACCCGCCCGTCACCGGTAATGGTTGACACTATTTCAACCCCCATTTGCTCATAATAGTCCTTGAGCAACCACAGCTCACCTGCCAGGTTAAAGTCTCCCAATATGTTTATGCTATTGGGGCGTGTTTTTGATTCTTTCGACATACCTACAAGTTGGGCAATGGCATCACAGGCAACTTTGTAACCGTCTTTTTTGGTTCCGGCAAATCCGGGAGCCTGAACGGGGATCACTTCAATGTTTTTCTCACGGCTGATCTTTTTACAGATTGCCTCCACATCATCTCCAATAAGGCCCACAATGCAAGTGGAATAAATAAAAGCGGCTTTCGGACGATGTTTGTCAATAAGCTCGCTAACGGCTTTATACAATTTCTTTTCTCCTCCGAAGATCACTTCATTTTCTGACAGATCGGTGGTAAAGCTCAGGCGGTGCAACTGCGGCCCGGATGAGAGCGAACCGCGGATATCCCAGGTAAATGCAGCGCAACCTACCGGCCCATGGATAAGATGCAAGGCATCAACAATGGGATACAACACCACACGTGAGCCACAAAATACGCATGCACGCTGACTGACTGAGCCGGCCAGACTGGCCTTGGCACATTCCATCTGAAACTGGTCTTTCCCTTTTATGAGTATCTGTTTTTGTCTGTCTTTTAGTATGGTATCCATAGTGCACTTCTTAAACTGTTATGATTGCTTTGTTGCCTGATGGCATGGTTAATTGAACCTGGCAGGGTGCGAATATTTTCTCAGACCCTGCCAGGATGTAAATGGCAAAACTCAACTATTCTACATTACTAATTCGAAGCTTGTCTCCGGACATTCCGCATCTTGCTTGTCCATAAGAAGTCCCAATATTTTCTCAACGATGCGCAATCCTCCCATATAACCTACAGTGGGGAAATAGGAATGACCTATCCTGTCAACTATGGGAAATCCCATACGTAAAAATGGTATTTGCTCATCTCTGGAGATATATTTCCCATAGGTATTGCCAATAAGAAGGTCCACCGGTTCATTTTTGATCCACTGGTGCAAGAGGAACATATCGGCCAACTCACCGTTTTTGTATTTGGCCTCCGGCACCTTTTCCGATAGCAATTCTTCCAGTCGATTAGCCATACGTTTGCCTGGTGTACCGGAAACGATGTATACGGGTTTCATGTCCAGGTCGAGTAAAAACTCCACCATGGGGATGATCTGATCCGGATCGCCCCACAAAGCAACGCGCTTGCCGTGGAGATATTGGTGCATGTCGGTGATGACATCCAATAACCGGCCCCGTTCGTTATTGATGGATTCAGGAATTGTCACTTCGGCCTGTTTGGATAACTTGGTCACGAAACGATCGGTGGCCTGTATGCCAATAGGTATATCGGTAATTTCAAATGGAACTTTGCATTTGTTTTCCAGTTTAATGGCAGCATCTTTGGTGGCCCACTCGCCACAAGCCAGGGTTGCTTTGCTGTCGCCGGAAGCTACCATGTCAGCAATGGTCGTGCCGCCTTTCGGGTACATATTGAAACTTCCTGTTTGGGGGCTATCGACCACATCAGAGGTGTCGGGCAAAAGGATGCTGTTGGCACCCATAAGTGATGCGATCCTTTTTATTTCGCGCATATCGGAGGGCTCAACCCAACCGGAGATGAGATTCACGCGATCGGCCTTTTTACCAGTCGACTCGGCAAAATAATCAATGGCTCCTTTTACCATATTGGCATAGCCGGTGATATGCGAGCCTACGTAGCTGGGTGTATTACAATGTATTACATGTCTTCCTAAGGGAATTTTACCATCTTCCCGGGCCTTTTCAATAATCTGCTTTAGGTCGTCGCCAATGGTCTCCGATAAACAGGTGGAGTGCACGGCTATGATCTCAGGTTCATAAATGGTAAAAATATTTTGGATAGAGGCCAGCAGGTTTGCCTGACCGCCAAAAACGGATGATCCTTCGGTGAATGAACTGGTACCCGCCATAACGGGCTCCTTATAATGACGGGTTAAGGTGCTGCGGTGATAGGAGCAACAACCCTGCGAGCCATGGCTGTGTGGTAAACATCCGTGTATCCCGAGCGCAGCATACATAGCGCCGATTGGCTGGCATGTTTTGGCCGGGTTAACGGTTAAGGCCTTTCTTTCCTTTATTTCTTTTGGTGTATGTCGTAATAACATGATTTCTAATTTTTAATTAATATTCAACATCAGCCATCTTGGCAACGATCTCCGGCTGGTTCTTCCAGGGCGGGGCAATAAGCTTCCACACATTGGTGTTAATCATCCGGTCAATCTCCTTGTAGAAATTAATGGCTCCTTTAAATCCGGCATAAGGTCCGCCATAGTCATAGCTATGCAATTGTTTCATGGGGATGCCATATTTCTGGATTACATACTTTTCCTTGATCCCGGCACAGAATATATCCGGTTTATAGTATTCAATGAGTTTTTCTGATTCCCAATGTGAAATGTCATCCACCACCAGACTATTCTTTTTCATATCGGGCATCATACCTTCATAATCTTCGAACCGGTATCCTTTTTCGAGAAGAGAGGCTTTCTTTTCAGGAAGCTCCGGGCGAAATTTGGTTTCGTCTTTTACAACAGTCAGTTCTTCAATGTTTCGGCTATCAGCATCGATCTTTATGCTGTCCAATACCTTGCGTCCTTCATAGTCGTCCCTGTGTGCGAATTCGTAACCGGCCGATACGGTGACCATGCCCATTTCGTTAAATAATTCCTGGTAATGATGAGCTCTCGATCCGCCTACGTACATCATAGCTACTTTACCTTCCAGGCGCGGCTTCACCTGGTCGATCACTATTTTCACTTCCTTCATCTCAGATTTTATGATCTTTTCTACTTTCGATTTCAACTGATCATCCTCGAAATATTCGGCAATTTTTCTCAGTGATTTGGCCGTGGCTTCGGCGCCGATAAAGTTGACCTTGATCCAGGGTATGCCGTATTTTTTCTCCATCATCTCGGCAATGTAGTTGATGGAACGATGGCACATCACCATGTTAAGATCGACCGTATGACTGTTTTCAAAATCACGGACGGTTGAGTTTCCGCTGTAGGTGGATACCAGGTTAATATCCATTTGTTCAAAATACTTCTCGAGAATAAATGCATCTCCACCTATGTTGTACTCTCCCAACAGGTTTACCCTGAATTTTCCGGGACGCACAACATCGTCAAGTCCCACCACATCGGTAAAGATTCGATTATTGGCGATATGGTGGCCTGCCGACTGGCTTACGCCTTTGTAGCCTTCACAGCTAAAACCAAATACATTTATACCCAACTCCTGTTTCATTTGACGGGCCACGGTATGAATGTCATCACCGATAAGGCCTATCGGGCAGGTTGAAAAAATAGAGATGGCGTGTGGTTTGAATATTTCATAGGCTTCGCGGATGGCATCGGCCAGTTTTTTCTCACCACCGAATACAATATTGGAATCTTGCATATCGGTTGAGAAGCAATAGGTCATATAGTTCTCACCATCCGGACCGGGGTCGGTCTGGTTGCGACGGGTAAGCCACGAATAGAATCCGCAACCAATTGGACCGTGCGTGAGGTTTACAATATCGCGGGTTGGTCCCAACACCACGCCTTTGCAGCCGGCATAGCAACATCCGCGCTGGGTAATGATACCGGGTATGGTTCGTACGTTCGACTGTTGCTCCTGATCCATTTCCGGATCATTAATCACCATCGACTTGGCCCTTTTTTTGGCTACCTTTTTCGGGTATTTGGCCAGGATATCCTCTTTGATATCCGATGGATCGGGTAATTCTATTTTCTTTTTATCTGACATAACACTTGTTTTTAATGGTTAATCCAATACATCTTCGCCCTTTTCTCCAGTTCTTACCCTATAGGTGTCTGTAGCGGGCAGTACAAATATTTTCCCATCGCCGGGCTGACCAGTTTGATTGGTTTCAAGAATCGCTTTGACAACGGTTTTTACTTTGGCATCCGGTACATCAATGGTTAGCAGGCGCTGTGGACGAAGTCGCGGCTCAGGCCCCAGCAGGGCTATGGCTTCGGGTTTATCCTCCTTTACACCTTCCAGTACTTTGGCATCCCATTTTCCTTTGCCTCGTCCGAATACACGCCCTGTGGCAGTAAAAGAGGGTACACCCACATCCGACAATGCTCTTTTCGTCTCATTCATGGTGTCGATCCTGATAATGGCCATTATTGTTTTCATAGGCTATAATTCTTTTGTGCCGCGACTTATGGTATAAGCCTCATCCACCGGTGAAACAAATATTTTACCATCGCCAAAGGCCCCTTTTTCGCCTGTGCGTGCCGACTGCATGATGGTGCTTACGGCAAAATCCTTGTCCTCATCTTTAATCACCATAAGCAGCAGGTCTTTTTGTAATTCATCATAAGTGATATCACCGACTTTAATACCTCGTTGCTTACCGCGTCCCACGACCGGTATTTTGGTAACTGCAACATATCCGGCTTCGAACAATGCTTTCATAACTATGGCCGATTTATCGGGCCGTACAATGGCTCTGATTAATTGCATGATTTCTATCCTCCCTGATGGTTTAATTTAGTATTCCATATTCAATCAACAGTCCTTCCAGTTCCTCAATAGCCAGCGGTTTGGGGATGATGAACTTATCGTTGGCATCTATTTTTCTTGCCAGTGCGCGATATTCATCGGCTTGCGTATGGGTCGGATCAAAATCGATTACCGTTTTACGGTTGATCTCGGCACGTTGTACCATGTTATCCCGGGGTACAAAATGGATCATTTGGGTACCCAGTTTTCGGGCCAACTCCTCAATCATGGACTGCTCATTGTCAACCATACGACTGTTGCAAATTAAACCACCAAGGCGTACCCCGCCTGCTTCAGAAAATTTCACAATGCCTTTGCAGATGTTGTTGGCTGCATACATGGCCATCATCTCGCCGGATACCACAATGTATATCTCCTGCGCTTTGCCATCGCGGATAGGCATGGCAAAACCACCGCATACCACATCGCCCAGTACATCGTAGAAAGCATAATCCAAGGCCTTGTCATTTTCATAGGCGCCTAATTGCTCCAACATGTTAATGGAAGTGATGATTCCCCTGCCGGCACATCCAACACCCGGTTCCGGACCACCAGATTCGGTACAACTGGTATTGCCGTAACCTGATTTCATGATGTCCTCCAATTCGATATCCTCACCCTCTTCACGCAGGGTGTCTAATACAGTTTTTTGGGCTAAATCACCCAATAATAGGCGGGTTGAATCGGCCTTGGGATCACATCCTACAACCATTACTTTTTTGCCCATCTCAGCTAAACCTGCTACGGTATTCTGAGTTGTGGTGGATTTACCGATTCCACCTTTACCATAAATTGCGATTTTTCTCATGACTCTTCTTTTTAAATGAACTTGATGGCCATAAAACAGGAAGCGTACCATTATTAAAATGTATTTAAAAAAAGCTTGGGTATCGGTGTGTAAGTATTAGATAATTAATGTATTACAAGAGAAATAAAAAAATAAAAAAAAGATCGTGATGGCATTGTCATTTACGAAAATGTAAAAAATACAGCGTTATTTTACGAATATGTGAATTTCATAGCACCCGTAATGTTATTTCAGGTATCTAAAGATCGAGTCATTAAAATTGAGGTTGTGAGTGCTTAACATCCATTATTTTATTATTTATTTAATAATACCCTAAAAAATGAAACATTAAGTAATATTAAATAGTAATTTTGTAAATAATACAATGTAAAAATAGGGGTGTATGTTTTAAATAATAAATAATATATCATATAACCCGTAATTTGAGATAGAATGAGTAGTCATTATTGCGATCGAACAGGCAAAAACTGTTATGGAGATACGGAGTTGCCTCTTTTATTCGAGGTGAGCAGATTAATCAATAACAGCCGGTTTATCAAAGAGGCCATTCATCCGATATGTGAAATTCTGGCCAATTACCTGGATGCCGAACGGGCATTGCTTTCGATTCTGAATCGTGAAAGTTCCAATATTATTATTGAAGCGGGGTATGGGATCACTTCCGATGAAAAAAGAAAAGGTAAATACCTGATTGGTGAGGGATATACCGGTGAGGTGGTGAAAACCGGGGAGCCGGTATATATCGATAAAATTGCGGATGCAGCCGGATTTGTGAATAAAACGGGGATTGACCTCAAAAAGAACAACCAGCAACATCTCTCCTTCGTGTGCGTGCCTATAAAAAGGGATTACGAGATTATGGGTACGTTAAGCATGACCAAGACCTATGATGAGCGGGAGGATAAAAATGAGATAATCCGATTACTTACGGTTGTTGGTGCAATGATCGCACAAGCTGTGAAGGTTAGGCAGGATCGGCTTGAAGAGGTGGAGCGGTTGCAGAGAGAAAATCTGGAGATGCAATATGAGCTCAAAAATCGCTTTATGAGCGAGAACATCATTGGCAACTCTTCCAAAATGCGTGCAGTTTATAACGAGGTTGTACAGGTAGCCAATACCCAGGCCACGGTGCTTATCAGAGGAGAGAGCGGAGTGGGTAAAGAGCTTATTGCCGATGCCATACATTATGGCAGCGACCGGGTAAATCAACCTTTTGTGAAAGTGAACTGTTCGGCCCTGCCCGAAAGTTTGATCGAAAGTGAGCTCTTTGGTCATGAAAAAGGCGCCTTTACCGGTGCTGATAACCAAAAGAAAGGGCGGTTTGAACTGGCGGAGGGTGGGTCTATCTTTTTGGACGAGATCGGTGAGCTTCCGCTAAAAATACAGGTTAAATTACTAAGGGTTTTGCAGGAGAGGCAGTTTGAGCGGCTGGGAGGGACCAAGACCATCAACTGCAATGTGCGGGTTATTGCGGCCACCAATCGCAACCTTGAGGATGAAATTACAAAGGGTAATTTTCGGGAAGACCTGTATTACCGTTTAAATGTGTTCCCTATTTATATTCCCGCCCTGCGCGAACGCATCAATGATATTCCTGCCTTGGCTGATAACTTTATACAAAAAGCCAATAAAAAGAACGGCACTGACATTATCCGTATTTCCTCCTCGGCCATTGATATGCTTATGATCTATCACTGGCCAGGTAACATACGTGAGCTTGAAAATTGTATTGAACGTGCCGCCATTCTCAGCACCGACCGCGTGATTCGTCCGCAACATCTGCCACCCACTTTGCAAACGGCACAGTCATCCGGCACCACCAGCAAAGGAACCTTGCAAAGCGTTGTTGAAAAAGTGGAAAAGCAGTTAATTATTGATATGCTCACTTCAACACAGGGCAATGTATTGCAGGCAGCGAAGGACCTGGGTATTTCCAATAGAAAACTCGGTTTAAGGTTAGAGAAATACCAGATCGATGCCAAAAAGTATAAAGTATGCTAATAAATGGGTGCTTTGGTTTTGATAAAAAGCATGGCTAAAAATGTGATTTTTTCCATTTCTTATGAATAGATGCTCAGGACAATTTTGGTTTATGAAACCTTGTTTTAGTGTGTTTTAGATGCAGCATTACCTGATCTGTACCCCAAGCTTAGCTTGGACAAATTCTTTGCATAATTTATCGACTAAATAGTAAAGTTCTGTAATTTATGGGTAAATATCATAAGGGACTTTGGCTTTAAATATTACAAAATCAACATTGACCCAATCGAGTAGGAAGATAGGGATTACTTCCCTATCTGTCCTCTCACACCACCGTACGTACGGTTCCGTATACGGCGGTTCCTTAGCCCATCCT
>JAAAOM010000083.1 GCA_009908855.1 Bacteroidota bacterium | reverse complement strand
AATTTCCTTCAAATTTGCACTGTCCTGTCAAAAAGCTAAATCCTTTCTAATTTTAATTTTGTCAATATCGTATCTGTCTGCTCGTCTGTCTTTTTACACTTGTTGCCAACAATCCAATAACGACATGGCGGTTATAACCATTATAGCAGACCCGGTTTTTCTTGCTGAATTCTGCACAATAACCAGGGAAATTCAAAAAGGTATACATACAGTTAGCTGTTTGTTTCCGTTTGTACATGGATAATTACTGAAATTTCATTAACTAGCAAACCACTTATTTACTTTAGTAATATAACGGTTTTATAACTGCTGGTTTAATGAAAAATATCCAATTATCGGATAGTAATCGATTATTTTTAGTGGATTAAAATATTGGTACAAGCTCACCGAATCAATAAACCCGTTTAATTTTTGTGTTACCAGGAAATGATCAATGGATGAAAATTCATCTATGCTATCAATAATATTATTACGGTTTCTATCCCGGTGGACTACGCAGCGTTTTTCTTGTGGAATGTATTGTAGGATGTTTATTAAATCATCGTTGGGATCAGATGGGTTTAAGGATTTGCATATTTCAAGGGCATCGAAAAACATAATTTATGGAAACATCAATCCAATATACGGTAGCAAAACTAATAAAATATATGTATTTCCAGAATGCGGAATTTGTATTTACGGCTCATGACCCATAAAATTAACGACATTTATGGCAAAATAAAATTTTATCTTACTTATGGATTTCGGCATATATGGATTAGTTGTATGATACAAATACACAAAAATTATTTTCGGCTGAAAAAAATCTGACCCGGCCCCGGGAATGTGAGGCTAAAGCGGATGCCTGCGCCAATGAATAGGGGCTTCCAAAACAAAGCGTTTTCTTGCGGACACAATTTAGTCTTTCACTGCATGCCTCACACCAAAAGTTTAAAAAGTTATTAAATTACTGTATTTTTGTAATAGTAATTGAAACCATTTTATTATGAAAGCATACAGACAAATAGTTGATATAAAAAACCATACCTTAAATATACTCCTACCGGATAAATTCAACAATGGTAAAGTTGAAGTAATCGTTTTACCTGTTGATGAGCAGGCAAGAACTAAAAAACGTAAACCTTCCGATTTCAGAGGGTGTATCTCAAAAGATACTGCTACAGCTATGTTGAACAGTATTGAAGACAGCCGTAAAGAATGGGAAAGGAATATTTAATTGACACAAATGTACTTATTGAATATATCGGTAATTTATTACCTGAAAAATCCTATTCTTTTATATCCGGCATAATTGACCAGCAGTTTACAATATCTGTAATAAACAAGATTGAAGTTTTAGGGCATAATACAGCAGGAAAAGATATTGAAGATTTTATTGGATTAGCTGATATCATTGAACTTACAGAGGAGATTACAAATAAAACTATTGAACTCAGAAAGCAATATAAAACCAAACTCCCGGATGCCATTATTGCCGCTACTGCTTTAGTCAACGAACTTACCATCATTACACGCAATACAAAAGACTTTGAAAAAATTGAAGGGCTGGAAGTGTTAAACCCAAACGATAATTAAAACCACTCCCCAACTTGCGCAAGCATCCGCTTGTGCTACCTTAACTTAACATCATGCCATTTATTGCATTTCCAATAAACTTTTCTCACCAGCGTAATCCTTCGCATGGATAATCAGTCCTTTTTGCTTTTGGCATGTTTGGACCTGGTTGTATGATACAAAAACACAAAAATTATATTCGGCTGAAAAAAATCTGACCCGGCCCCGGGAATGTGAAGCACAATCGGATGCTTGCGCCAGTTGGACGTGAATGATGAGAACCATTCCTGGTCGGGGTCTAATAATAATTTTCAGTCCGGCCAGGTCATCACAAATAAAAAGGGCAGTATAAGCGATACCTGGACCATATGGATCTTCCAGCGCATCCATTAAAACATAAACAAGCGCAGTATCCACTCATAACCCGACGGTTATGAGCGAATGCTACGCTCAGATTTTGAGTTATAAAAAGTGTTGGTAACTGAATATTAAAAAACTATAGATTATTTTTAAACCAGTCAGTCCCTTTGGAAACTGCCAGGCCAACTTCATATTCCTGGTCATAGAAATTGAATTGTTGCATCGGTGAATCCAGATCGGTTTCTACCCATTCAAGTTTTTTTTCATCCGTAGAGATTTTCTCATAGAAGTTCCTGGTGTATTGTGGTAAAACGCATCCATCGGAGTGTATCATTAAGGTTGGAACCTGGATTTTTTTTGCATAAGGCATGGGATTGAGCGTTAACCAGTCTTCCCAACTCATAACTGCAAACTTATCACTACTCCATGCATCAATGGCTCCGCGTTCAGGATTTAAATAATAGTCGTACGGGCCGTACATTGCTGCATTGGGATTGGAAGTTGAAATTGTTTCTATGTAATCAATCCGGCCATTATTAGCAAAGTTCTTTTTAGCTTCCCTTGCAGCTTGTATTTTATTATTAACCCCCTCTTCGCCACCATAAAATAATTTAACAGCTTCTTCATCATGTAACCACGATGCAGCTGTAACCACGGCCCTGATTCGTGAATCCTCTGCAGCTGCCATTAGGGCATACATGGCTCCGGCACATACAGCAAAAGTACCAATCTTATTGTTATTAACCTCAGGTAATGTTTGCAGGTATGTAACTGCATTTCTTATATCCTGGGTTTTCATTGTTGGGTTTTCCCAATAACGAGGCTCACCCTCACTTTCACCATAATTTCTAAAGTCAAAAGCCAAGGTTATAAAACCTTCCTTCGCAAATTTAGCAGCATATATAGCGGCCATTTGTTCTTTAACCGTTGTCCAACTACCAACTACAATTAATGCGGGGTAATTATTCCCTTTTTCATAATTGTTGGGATAATACAAGTTCCCTGCCAGGTTTAATCCTTCGCTTTTAAAATTTACGGATTCCATTTTTTTGTTCTTGTCAGTTAATACTTTTGCTTTTTGTCCTTCTGTGGTTGCTAATAAACCTATTAACAATGCCACTAATACAACTAATTTTTTCATGATTACTTAATTTTATCGAGCAGTCCAAAACCTCTGGCTGCTACTATTGGGTTAAAAATTTCAACATATCTGGTAATTTTACCTTCTTTATCAAATTCAAATGTTGCGTAATAGTCATTTTCATACCACCCTGCATTATTTTTAAGTTTAATTTTACCTTTAAACTTCACAAAAGTCATAGAAGGGTCTTGCATGACATGTATTTCTTCTACCGGGAATTGCATTTTCTCGAAATTTGGAAATACGGGTTCCCAATACGCCCTTATTCCTTCATGTCCCTGTGTGCCCTCAGAAAAAATGCCTGATGCATAAGGGTTAATATGTTTACCATCTTCAGCAAAAAGATTAACAACTGAATCGACATTCATATCTTCCAGTGCCTTTAAAAATGCCAATGTATTTGCTTTGTTTCTCTCCGCTAATTTGGCTTCCAGGGCATTCTTCTGTTTAAGTGATTCCAATTCTTTTTTCGCTGTGTTTTGGCATGCTGATAAACTTATTAGTATCGCCATTAAAATAATTGATTGTTTCATTGTTATATTTTTTTAGGTTATGATATGTTCATCGTGGTATATTCAAAAACCATTTATTATAATTTATTTGCTGCCATTATTACAATACTAAATTCGGAATTTCGCGATTAGATAATTTTATAGAATCAAATGAAGAAGTATAAATTTCAAAGATTACATGTTTAATCTGTATTTCATCGGTGTAATACCGGTCTTTTTCTTAAAAAAAGAGCTAAAATTATTTGGCGAGTCAAAATGTAAATTATAGGCTATTTCTTTAATGCTGGCATTTGTTTGAGCCAATTCAGCTTTGGCTAATTTTAAAATATGATTATGAATATGATTTAATGTGGTTTTTCCGGTAATTGCCTTTACAACAGCATTTAAATGGTTGGTATGAACGCTTAATATACTTGCATAATAGGATGGAGAATGTGGATTGGCAAATGTTTCTAATGCTGCCTCAGGGCGGAAACATACGGTAACTAATTGTTGAAAGCGAGAAAGCATTTTTAAATTGGCATGGTGTATTTGTTTTTCAGCCGTAGTAGTGTCAATATTTTTATTAAATACCCGCTTAACCTGATTCAGCAACTGTAAAATATATATTTGAATAAAACTGAATTTATCCTTGTTATCACTGGTGTATTCTTGTTTAATCCTTTGGTAAATACTTAAAATTTCAGGTAAATCTTCTTTATTAATTTCAAAAGGGATTGATTCATCGATTTTTAAAAACGAATAATCATCCAATAGATTGTCGAAGTGATGAGATGAAGCTAAAAAATCCTGTGATATCATTACATAATATCCAGTCCAATTCGGAATGATGTCCCATGACAATATTTGAAATGGAGAATTGAAAAATACGGTTACACCATCAGGAAAGAAATTGTTGTGTCCGGTAATTGCTTTTCCGGAACCATCGGCTTTAATGGCTATGGAATAGAATTCATGTCTGAAAGGTGGCATTTTAGATCGAACATGCCCCATATTTTCTTCGAAACTGCGAATATCAAAATGTGGATGTTTAGGAGCTGATATTCCAATCGCCCTGCAGTACTCGGTTATGTTTTTGAAGTGCAGCACATTGTTTATTGTTAACTTTATAATAGGTTAATAAAACTTCTATGGTAGTCAGAGTTAACACACAACAGCATGATTTTGTTATCATGGATGCTCTGTTTGACCATTGAAAATAAAATAAACCAAATGAAACAAATTTGATTTACTTTTTAGTTTAACAAATTATACCTAAATGGCGTTGTATCATCTGATTCATAAAAGTTATATCCAACATATTCATCAGTATAATTACGGTACATCAACTTTATTGGCAAGCAATATGCCCATTAATAATCTTCTTAATTTTTTTAACTCTATTCTTAGGCTCTTACAGGATTCTGCGCTTTCTTGATTGGTAATGATAATGGATTGAATAGCCACATTTTTTTTCTCTGCTAAAACTAACTGATCAGTTTCTTCAAGAAGACTAATTATTTGTTTGATGGTCTTCTTAAATCTGATATTTTCTGTTTCATCCATCAGTTGCCGATAATGCTCAATTAAACTATGTAAATTCATTGCATCATGCTATTTTCTAACCTGGTCAGAATTTATCCCGGTGCCTGAAAATCCGGTCTGCAATTTCTTCTACCAAATGGTTTACTTTTCAATTCCCTGTAAAAATTCCATGTATAAGATATCCATTTGTTTAACAAAAAATGTAAAATGGTTGTTTCACCAACTGTTGAAATTATTGTGTCGATAAAGTGACCGACTTAATATTTTACTGGTTATTAAAATCACACCAAATCCTGCCGCCAGTTATATGCAGCTTTTCTTAAACGGTCCATTATCGCATTACCAATACCAGATTCCGGTACCGGCTCGGCAATGATTAGATCAATGTCATTATCATCCTCCAATAAATGCATGGCTTCAAACATATTTACGGCATAGTCCGTCAAATTTGCATTGGATGACACTTTAATCACATTTTTAAATCCCGATTCCAGCTTACCTGAAAATGAAATAAGTCCGGCTTTGGATTTATCCATTGCAAACATTTCGCTATCAGCAATCATAAATTTTTTTGCCGGACTATAATGCGATTTCAACATTCCCGGAGCAGACAAGGTTACATGATTTGTTCTATCATCAATGGATAGTATTGTTTCCAACTCCTCCTGTGTAATTATTCCGTTTCGTAGTATTTTGCATCCTGTATCAGTTAATTCTATAATGGTGGATTCAATTCCAACATTCGTTTTACCTCCATCAAGTATATAATCTACATTGGAAAGTTGCTTCCGAACATGTGCTGCAGTGGTAGGACTAATACGCCCAAATTTATTTGCACTTGGGGCAGCAACCGGACAGTTCGATTTTTGAATTAATTCCATTGCAATTGCATTATTTGGCATTCTTATACCCACAGTTGGTAATCCCGAAGTAACAATTTCGGGCACCTTGCTGCTTTTAGGTAAAACCATTGTGAGGGGGCCTGGCCAGAATCTTTCGGCCAATTGATATACCCGTTTGTCCCGGCAATTGGTTAACGCCTCCAACTGCCGAATATCAGCAATATGTATAATTAACGGGTCGAATGATGGACGTTCTTTGATTTCATAAATTTTTGCAACTGCCATTGGGTTTAATGCATTGGCTCCTAATCCATAAACAGTTTCGGTAGGAAAAGCAACCACTCGGCCATCCTGAATTAATTTAGCAGCGTAATTTATATTGTCTGACAATCTCACGTTCTTGTAAGTTAAATATATTGATTCAAAAATATAATCCCACTCCTCAGGCTCATGGTTGCAGCAAAAGTTATTGCCAGGCAAAACGAACCTAAGACATTGAGGCAGCAAAAATAATAATCTTCAATGAATGCTCAGGTAATAAAACCAAAGGCATATACACTACTTAACACAGTATTATTATAAACCAGGTGAGAATTTTTTAACTATGAATTGTGAGTGGTTATATCTTATTCACACTTCCCGATCCTTTAATATCCACTCGACTAATTTTCCCTTTTCCTTTGTATTTAATATCGCCGGAGCCTCTAATGCTAACGGCCATATCCTGCTCTACACCCAGGGTTACATCTCCCGATCCGGCAATATCAATTTTTGCCTGCTGCGACATGAAATCATGGGCATAAAGATCCCCTGAACCCCGCACGTCCACTTCTATCTGATCGCAATTACCGGCGTTAACCCTAATATCGCCCGAACCGGCAATGGATGTTTTCAGGTAATCTACCTTCACGTTTTCGGCCCTAATATCTCCTGAACCACGGGTTTCAAGTGCCAGCTCATCAGCAGCTATAAGGCCATTTATGTTTAAATCGCCCGAGCCATGGGTAGAAACACTAATTTCATCAGCCATAGCCGCCGTAAATTGTAATTCACCCGATCCCTTGGATTGAATTTCAATTTCATCGCCCGCAATGGGCTCGTGAATACAAATATCACCTGAGCCGGTACAGGAAATATTAATGTTATCTCCCTCGAGTTTAGAATTAGAGGTAACATTCCCTGAACCTGAAGCATAAATTGCTTCCAGGTTTTTGAAGGTAACATACGCTTTCACATCATTGTTTTGAAATATCTTTAAGTTGGAATCGATATAAATCCGGAGCGTATTGCCGTCAACTTCAGTAATAATCTCGTTCTCCGGAATATTACGAAATTCCAGTCTTACCGATGTTTCCTCACCTTTTGTTAAAAAAACATCCACCGATCCTTTGGCATCAATGGCTGTAAAATCAGGAAGCTTACGATTTACTGCATCCTGGGCGCAGGATGATGACACATGCATAAAAAGAGGAATAAATAACAATGTGTGCATTATTGTTTTCATGGCTTTTAAATTTGGTTATTACTTATTTGCGTTTAATAATTATCGGTATGACGTAATACAAAAAAAAATGACTACAAATACCTGTAATAAATTTCAAAGCAAAATACAACATTATTCAATGTAAGTAAATAGCCATTAATACCCGGAAAATATAGTTTTTCAATCTGTCCTCTTCTGTCACAGGAATTAACATTCTCTAAAAACATCATTCAATCATTTTTTATAGTTTTAGCCCCAAATGAAAAGTAGTGTATGAAAAGAATATTGTTTTTATGTAGCGGCAATTATTACCGGAGCCGGTTTTCGGAGGAGTTATTCAATCACCTGGTCAAACAGGAAGATATTGAATGGCAGGCCGATTCAAGGGGATTGGTGAAAGATATTACTTCACTGCGCAATGAAGGGCCCATCTCTAAATATGCCCGGGACTGGCTCAATAAGACAGGTGTTAACGGCATCAATTTAAGGCGTATGCCAAAATCTGTTACAGAAGAAGACTGGGAAAAAGCTGATAAAGTAATTGCAGTATATGAAAAGGAACACAAGCCCATGATACAGACCCACTGGCCTGAGAAATTGGAAAGGACGGAGTTTTGGGATGCACCTGATATTTATGAAATAGATGCGGATGTTACGCTTAATAACCTGGAGAACAAGATTAAACTACTTGTCCATCAACTGAAAACAACAAAAGACACGACCCTGTTTCAACGATAAATGAATCAAATTCAATATAGTTCATGATTTCAAACCAGCCTCAAATACTCATCTCCTTCATTATATATTTTTGTTTGATGCTCTGGATAGGTTGGTTTTTCTACAGGCGTACCGTTCTTCACACAGATTATTTATTGGCCGGTCGTAACCTGAATAGCTGGATTGTATCCTTAAGTGCCCAGGCTTCAGATATGAGCGGCTGGCTGCTGATGGGCCTGCCCGGTTTTGCTTATTTACAGGGACTCAATGCTTTCTGGATCGGATTCGGACTATTGGTCGGGACTATTTTCAACTGGTTGTTGGTAGCACGTCGGTTACGTGTTTTTACTGAAATAGCCGGAGATTCAATTACACTGCCATCTTTCTTTGAAAAACGCACTTTTGATCACTCGGGTCAGGTGAGGATGATATCTGCCATTTTTATTCTCATTTTTTTTACCATTTACACGGCATCAGGATTTGTAGCCGGTGCTAAACTGTTTACTTCCATCTTTAATGTCAGTTACCTTATGGCATTGACCATAAGTGCTGTAATAATAATTGGATATACCTTTTTGGGTGGATTTTACGCAGTCAGTTATACCGATTTTATTCAGGGTATCATTATGTTCTTCGCCATTATTATAGTTCCGATATATGTTATACAGCAAACCGGTGGATTCGGTCATTTTGCAACAGACATGATAACTGATCACCCCAATCTTTTTTATCTCTTCAAAAACAATCAGGGTGAAAAACTAAGTGGCATCGCCATTTTCTCGTTAATGGCCTGGGGACTGGGATATTTTGGACAACCACATATTTTGGCCCGCTTTAAAGCCATCCGATCCCCGAAAAAACTAAGGAAATCATCCGTAATTGCCATAACCTGGGTAACGCTGTCGTTGGCAGCAGCCATACTGGTTGGTATCACTGCTTTTTACGCCATTTCAGATTCATTACCCGATCCTGAAAAGGCATTTATCATGTTGGTTGATGTAGTGGCCACACCGTGGTTAGCCGGTATTTTGCTGGCGGCCATTCTGGCGGCCATAATGAGCACTGCCGATTCACAGTTACTGGTAAGTTCATCGTCGGTCACAGAGGATTTTTACAAAATGCTGTCAAAGAAAAAAGCCTCCCCGAAAAAACTTACCCGGATCAGTCGGTTTTCAGTGGTGGCTGTGGCTCTTATTGCTATGGCTGTGGCTTCTGATCCTGAAAACAGGGTCCTGGATATCGTAGCTTTTGCCTGGGGCGGATTTGGCGCGGCTTTTGGACCGTTAGTCCTGGCATCCTTGTACTGGAAAAAATTATCCAAAGCAGGCGCTATCGCAGGCATATTGGCCGGGGGTACAACAACCATCCTTTGGAAAATTGCCAGCGGTGGTATTTTTGAAGTTTATGAGATTGTACCGGGTTTTGTCGCTTCAGCGCTGGCAATCATCATCGTAAGCACGATAATAAAACCCAAAAAAGAAGTGTCGGAATTATTTGAGCGGTATAAATCCGGTTTATATTAACAGTGATATAACTTTATGAACCAAGGCATACCATATTACGGATATTTGAGGTTTTTTCCCAAAAAGTGGCTAAAACCATCGTGAGTAAATTTGGATGCAATAGTTTAAATTTTGGCAAACCAAAAATATGGATCAAGAGCCGGAGGAGATATCATAGCTGAGTATAATTTAACTAAAAAGGCAGTTGAAGATTTAGCTGTAATTTGGGAGTATACATTTAACGAATGGTCAGAAGGGCAGGCTGACAAATATTACAAAATATTACTTGACAATTGTCAGGATATAGCTAATAATCCTGACATTGGAAAAAACTATGAAGGAATAGCATCAGAATTATTTGGGCAAAAAGTAAATAGACATATAATTTTTTACAGAAAACTGATCAATAAACCTGTTGAGATTACAAGAATAATACACGAAAGGATGGATTAAAAAATAGAATCACTGAATAAAAACTACACCCAACACAGTAATTGCACATGGCCTGGCTTTCAAATAGTCATATACTTTCAGGCTCGCTTTACAAAATTATTTATTATGGGTATCGCATTATATACCCAATGTGAAATGAATGATTAGTTGGCCAAGGCACTGAAGAATATTCCTCGCTGCACGACGTTTGTTTCTTTTTCAGACAACTATTCCAATACATACATTTCTATTTCACCCTGAGCCCTGAATCACCATATATTTTCTGAATCAGGAATAGTAACAATTTGTAACATAACCACCCGATCAGAATGCCCAGCATCGCACCAAAAAAAATATCCGTAAAATAGTGTTTGCCTAGGTACACGCGACTAAGCGATATAATACCGGCCCAAACATACATAATAATAGTTCCGTTACGATTGCGAAACAGCAAAGAGATGAATGCGGCCAGGGCAAATGTATTGCTTGCATGGCTGGACACGAATCCGAATTGGCCTCCACAGCCATCAGGTAAGTGCAGCAGTTGTCCAATATCGGGTGAATGACAGGGACGCAGTCGCTCAAACATAAACTTAAACAGGTGCACAGAGGATTGATCAGCAAGTGTTATGAGCAATACAATAACAGGAATAATCAACAGGCTATTTTTGCGAAACCGATAAATAATCAATGCCATGATAACGGCATAAAACGGAATCCATTCATACTTTCCACTAATAAATACCATCACGGTATCCCAAAATTGTGTGTGCAGGCCGTTAAACCATACGGCCAGCTGTTTATCAAGCTGATCAATCTTTTCGAGCATAGCCATTTAAGCGTTCAATAATTTCCACAGTTCATCTTTTAATTGTGGCAGATTTTGTTGTGTCAAAGATGAGAAAAAAACATGAGGGATGGCAGGCAGGTCTTTTTTTATTTCTTCGGTCAGTTCATCATCCAACATATCCGCCTTTGATATACCCAACAGGCGTTTTTTATCCAATAATTCAGGATTATGTTTTTGCAATTCATTCAGCAGTATCTTATATTCCTTGTGTATATCATGGCTATCCGCCGGAATAACAAATAACAATGCCGAATTACGTTCGATATGCCTTAAGAATCTTAGTCCCAACCCTTTACCTTCACTGGCTCCTTCAATAATACCCGGTATGTCGGCTATTACAAACGATTTTGAATCGCGATGGGATACCATTCCTAAATTAGGTGTTAGCGTGGTAAAGGGATAATCGGCTATCTCTGGTTTAGCAGCGCTTACAACCGATAGCAGGGTGGATTTACCGGCATTAGGCAATCCCACCAGTCCAACGTCGGCCAATACCTTCAGCTCCAGCACAAACCAATCTTCATTACCTTCTTCACCGGGCTGGGCATAGCGTGGTGTTTGATTGGTAGACGATTTAAAATGGTTGTTTCCCAAACCGCCACGTCCGCCGTGTAAAAGTATCATCTCTTCATCATGCCTTGTGATTTCCATTATTTTTTCACCGGTCTCGTTGTTTACTGCAACGGTACCCAATGGTACTTCAATAATGGCATTTTTACCGCTGGCACCCGTTTTTAATGAACTTCCGCCCGACTTACCATGCTCGGCAAAAATGTGTTTTTTATAGCGCAGATGAAGCAATGTCCATAAATGCCGGTTCCCTTTCAGAACGATATTCCCGCCATGACCACCATCGCCACCGTCAGGGCCACCTTTTGGAACAAATTTTTCCCTGTGTAAATGAGCAGACCCGGCTCCTCCTTTACCGGAACGACAGAAAATACGAACATGATCAACAAAATTTGATTCTGGCATATACGTGATAAATAAGCCGCAAATATACGCTGATATGGAAAGAATCCCAGAAAAAATAACCGAAGACGCTAATATCAACCAAAAATCATTAATAATCAGGTACTGATCCGGTGATTCATGCATTATCCTCCACCAGCTACTACGGTAAGGTAAACCCGAAGCAAGGACAGGAGTATGTTTACCCGTATAGTATCAGGTATACAAGAATTATTTAATCCTTATTGCGTATTGTCCAATCCTTTTATCACATCGGCAATACGACTGAAAATAGCATCAATATCGCCTTTCCCTTCAACAGGTTTGTATTTGCCCCGTTTGTTGTAATATTCAATAACCGGAGCTGTTTGATCCTGGTACACCTGTATACGGCGTTGAATGGTATTTAAGTTATCATCGCTGCGTCCTGTTTGCTCCCCCCTTTTTAGCAAGCGCCGGATTAATTCCTCGTTATCAACCTCCAGTGTAATCATCCCGCTCACTTCTTCACCCGATCGGCTCAACACATCATCCAGGGCTTCTGCCTGTGCTGTTGTTCTTGGAAAACCATCAAAAATAAATCCCGCTGTATGGGTCTGCTGTTGAATTTTATTCTCTATCATTCCGATAACGATGCTATCCGACACCAGGTTACCCTGATCCATAAGTTTTTTGGCTTCCAGACCCAATTTGGTCTTCGCAGCTATCTCACCTCTTAAGATATCACCTGTTGACAAATGAGTAAGGTTAAATGTTTCAACAATTTTTGCAGCCTGTGTTCCTTTCCCCGCTCCCGGAGGACCAAAAAGTACGATATTTAACATGAGTTCTATAATTATTATGTCATTATTTTATAAAGGTGTTTCAAATTTCGTCCATATCCGTTATAATCCAGTCCGTACCCCACCATAAATTCATTGGGGATTTCAAAACCAATATAGTCGGGTTTTCTTTCATACCTATATGCTTCAGGCTTAAAAAGCATGGATGCCACTTTAATTTCTTTGGGTTCAAACCCGCTCAATTGCTTTAAAATTTTGTCCAGTGTAAAACCTGTATCAACAATATCTTCCACCACTACCACCGATTTGTTTTCCAATTCTTCATTAACACCAATCAGCCGTTTCACTTTTCCTGTGCTTCCCGTTCCCTGATATGAAGCGAGCTTGAGAAATGACACCGTGCATGGAAATGAAATATTTTTCGTCAATTCAGCCGCAAACAAATAAGCGCCATTTAAAATCCCGAGAAAGACTACCTCTTTTTGGCTCATCTCGTTATTGATACGCCCTGCCATCTCACAAATACCTTCAACAAGTCTTTGTTCCGACAGGTATTTGGAAAAAAACTTATCCCTAATTTGAATCGTATCCATTCATATTCTCCTGCATCAAAAAATCTGGTAACGTGAAATTAAAGAATAAATAAACAACAAAGAAATCCTTTATAACGAACAATTAACAACATTTCTATGTATAAACCGGTGCAATCATTCACAGATAACAATCTATGTGAGGATATATACTGCATGGCCCGCTAAAAAAGTTGCCTGGATGTTTTACAACATACCTGAAATTTATAATGAATCTAAAAAGGAAAACACCTTACATGCACATTTTATTCCCGAACTGGAAAGAAATATGATGATGGGATTTTGCCCTGTAAAAACATTGAAATTCAAATAAAATGTGATAAACACACGGTGGAATTTTATAAGGTCTGTTTTATGACCAATAAGAAAATCGGATAAACACATTTTACTATTTTAGCTGCATGTATTTAGTAAAATATAAAATATCCCTTAAACGATTAACCGTAATAGCTTTTTTTATTTTGAACGGATACATCTGCATAGCCCAATATAATATATATGTGTTCCAGGCAGGGGCGCGATCAGCCGGTATGGCTCATGCCTCTGTTACAAATGATGATATTTGGGCCAGTTTTCATAATCAGGCCAACCTGGCCTTTGAGCCAAAACTGCAAATGGGCTTTCATGCTGAAAATCGTTTTTATTCCAGGAACCTGGCCTCGGGCTCATTTGCCATTGCCAGCCCGCTTTACAAGGGTGTTTTTTTTAGCAATATTTCCTTCTATGGTTTTGAATTATACAACGAAGTGAAAGGAGGGATTGGTTATACACATCAATTATTTGAAAAATTGTCGGCTTCGGTGCAGTTTGATTATTTCTCGGCTTTTCAAAATCAGAATTTAGGTACCAGTCGTGCTGTTACTTTTGAACTGGGACTTGCCGGGCATATAACAGAGGCTCTTAAATTCGGCGCCCACCTGGTTAATCCTACCAGTGCACAGTTCAATAATATTGTTGAATACCCATTACCCAGCGTGGTCTCATTTGGCGCATCATATAAAATTGCCGGCTTTCTCTTTAGCAGCGAAATAGAAAAAGATTTTGAGGCGTCCGCTGTTTATCATGCCGGAGGTGAATATGAACTAACCGACATTATTTTCGTGCGAGCAGGTGTGTCAAACAGTTTTCATTCCACCTATTCTTTCGGATTGGGATTTTATTTTACCAATTTACAGGCTGACTTTGCATTTGCAAATCATTATATTTTAGGTTTTACACCCCATTTTTCTTTATCTTACGCCTTTTAAAACCTGGCACTATTGGTGAATCTGAACAAAAATTTAATACTATTCCTGATGGTATTGTGGTTATCAGCCTTCACAATGGCACAGGAAACCGTAAATCTGGAAGATATTGTTCTTTCTGATGAGTTGGAAGACGATGGTACTCAATACACCGGACAGAAAGAATTTATTGATGATTTGTTGGAAGATCCGATAAATATTAATACTGCTGACCGGGAAGAACTCGCACAACTTTACTTTCTGAACGAATTCCAGGTTAGGAGCCTGATCGATTACCGCCGTCAATACGGGGCTTTTCAATCGATTTATGAATTAAACTATGTATTCGGATTTGACCGCGGACTTATTCAACAATTATCCCCCTTTATCAAACTCGGCGATGACGTTACCATCCAAACCGTTTCAAACATCCATAGAAACAGCCATGAACTTCTAATGCGATATAAAATTCAAACGGAAACACCAATCGGGTATACGCAGCCCGACGGTGGTTCAGGTACAAATTATTATACAGGCAGTAAACCCAAACAATTGATCAGGTATAAATTTGAGCCCAATAAACATGTTCGTGTCGGATTACGGGGTGAAAAAGATGCCGGTGAAGCGTTTTTTAAAGGCTCCAACCGACACGGCTTTGATCATTATTCCGGTTTTATTGAAATCAGCGATGTAGGCAAATTTAAACAAATATGCATAGGTGATTATGGCCTGAATATAGGTCAGGGATTGGCTTTTCGTACCAGTCAGTTTTTTCATTCGGGATACGCAGAGACTGTTGTGAACCGGTATGCACCTTTAAGAGCAACTACTTCTGCCGATGAGAACAGGTTTTTAAGAGGTATTGCCATGCGCTATCAGTATAAAAACATAGAATTTGTGCCGTTTGTAAGTCGAAAAAAAACAGATGCCAATGTATTGGATACATTGAATGATAACACCTTTGTATTTTCATCACTACAGATTACCGGATTACATGCAACGCCCGGTGAGATTTATGATGAGAAAAGCGTCAGCGAAACAATTTTTGGTATGTATTCATCTTACAGTATGGAGCGATTCAAAATTGGCCTTGGTGCTTTTCAGTTAAACCGGGCTGGTATTTATCTCCCAACCCGGGATATACCACAATATAAATTGCAGCCTACATTTAAAAACCTGAGCCTGGATTTAAAATTAACCACCGGTAAAGTGCTTTGGTTTGGAGAAGTGTCGCAATCGATAAACAGTTTATCCTGGTTGGGTGGCATGCATATATTTCCATCATCTAATTTATATTTTACTTTTCTGGTAAGAGACTATAACGAACCCGAAAAACATAATTACCGGTATCCGTTTAGCATTGGGTCAAACATCTACTTTCAGCAGGGCGCTTTTTTAGGGGTTACAATTAAACCCCTTCAACAACTTACATTGAGGGCTTATCATGACCGGTATATCAGTCATCAACCCGAATATTTACTAAACATGAGACAGCAAAAAAGTTATTCGTTTGGTGAGGTCAACTATCAGGCCAATGATTTAATAACGGTCAGGACCCGCATTAAATATCGGGAACAAGAGGCTTCACGAACCCACCCGGACCATATTATTACTACTTCAGGAACTGAAAAAAGCACTATTTATCAGTTTAATTTTTATTATCAGATAACGCAGTTCCGGTATCATTTTCAATTATCCCATAAGCAATTTAAAGGAGCAAATGCCAAAACAGGGCAATTGGCCGGTAATCATGTTGTTTACAGGCCGGAAAACGTTCCATTCCTGATCAAGACCGGACAATTTATTTACCAGAGCGACGATTATGACAGTCGGTTATATGCCTATGAGCCCGATGTTTTGTACGCCTTTTCTATTCCCGCTTTTTATGGACAGGGACTTGCCTGGTATGCGCTTGTAAAGTTCAACCCGCTAAATCGTATGGATGTATGGCTCAAATATAGCAGGGATAGCCGGCCCTATGCCACATCCATGGGAAGCGGACTGAATGAAGTACCTGAAAATCATCGCTCGTATATCACTGCTCAAATACGTTGGAAGTTTTGATTAATGTTTCTTCCGGCAAGCATTCTGTCGATGGTAAACAAGCCATTGAAAAATACACAGAACGTTTACGTAACATTAATTTCATATTTTATTAATATATAATTAACTTTATTTCTTCATTTTAAAATATTAATTTGAGTGTCTGTAAGTAGTTGAAAATAGTTTTATTCCATAAATAGGAGTTCCGGATACTCATAATCATTCGTGCATGAAAAAAACTTATCTCCTCTTAATGCTGTTATCAGTCGCCTGGATATCACATGCCCAGGTTGATAGCCTGCAATTCAGTAAGGAACTTAATGTTATAAAAAAAGCTATAACCAATCTGAAATACACCGCTTATCAGCAAAATCAGATACAACAATCGATGTCGGATAGTTTGTCTGTCCTGCATCAGACTCAGCAGGAAGGCAACCGCCAACTACTGGATGAACTGTCCAGGAATCTGGAAAAGCTTGATGCCATCCGTTCAGACCTCAATAATATAAATGGTGAAACCATTCAATTAAACGATCAACAACAGCGAAATTTTATGATCAATTATCTGTTACATGGATTCTCACTCGCTTTATTTATATTTCTGATTGTTTACATTCTTATTCAGCGAAGACGGTCGCTCGATTTTTTATTGGCCCGGGCGAATAATTTAGCCGGTCAGAATAATGAAATTCTTGAAAAGGCCGAAGAACTGAAATCCATCAAAAAATCACTAAAAGAAGTGATGGAGCATCAAAAAAAGGCAAACAAAGCATTGAAGAAAAAGAAGAAGTAATACATTACTTCCTTGAATGTAGTCCCACTGTATTACCTTCGCTGTTCCGGGTTCAAATATTTGCGGATTCATAGAGGTTTATTATTTGGTGAGGTACAAACTATTGATTAAAGGTAATTTGTGTTGGCAAGAAAACTTCATTTTCTGCGTTACGCTTGTCAGGAAATTACTCATTTACATCAATCTGAAATTCTTCGGTTTTTTAAAAAACATTATTCCCCGGCTACCACACATAGCCTTCCCGTAGAATCCAAAGAAGTATTTTAGCTGTACCTGGAAGTACACATTAAGCAATCGGCTGTCGCGCAGTCCGCTATAATTATGCGCGTAAAAATTATCGGCGATGGGAGAAATGGTTTTGGTGTTACTTCCCAATCCATAGGCCAGTCGTGCACCCATTTCAACCTCAAAAAGTCCGCTTTGATAAGGTGTGAAACCTATGCCCAGGATAAATTTATTGTACTCATCTTCAAAAATTTCCGGCTGATCCGTAATTTCCGGGTCTGATACCCCGGAATTTTCAACAATGGAATTGCTGATTGTCAAAGATTGATTCTGTACCATACCCCAACCTACTTCCACATAATTAATATTTCCTAAAACCTTAAGCAATACAGTATGTCCTTGTTGCAAAAAATCGTACTTTTTGGTATAGGTTACATTGTTATGAGCAATGGTGTATCGTGCTGTAGGTGATTGAATTTCATATTCGTACGCCAGCTCGATGAAATTCATAATTGACATACCAGCCTGTCCGCCAACTGTATGTGAAAACGCCCAGAAGTGAGGGTCTACGTTATTATCAGAAAACACATGTTGATTGGTTAAAAACCCGGTTCCAAAGCTGGCTTTGGGCGAAAGGAAGAACCATCCGTAAACGCCCGATGAGCGTTGTGCCAATCCCATACCCTGGAAAACAGCCAGCATAAACAAGAAAACATAAAATTTTTTCATGCGGTTCATTATTTCAATAATTGTTGAATAAAATTGCCCTCATCACCATGCTCCTCTCTTTCCTCAGCCTGGCGTTCCAACACTTTTCGGTTGTATCGTTCAATTTTCCGGCTCAATCGTTCTTGTTCCCGCTGATTTCTTTCAATCGCCTTTTGCCTTAATCGCTCGATGCGTTCGTTCTTGCGTTCGATGCGTTTGCTATGCCTTGAATAATCAACTTCACGTGCTTCTTGCTGTTCCTGAATAATTTGATCATTAAGCTTTTCGATGCGATCATGTTCCTTTTGTCGTTCATGTATATTCTCGCGAATTTGTTTCTGACGTTCTTCTTCAAGTTTCGCGTTGTATCGTTCTATTTCCCGGCTGCGTTTTTCGATTTCTTTTAGACGTTTTTCTCTTTCATTATCTCTAATTTTTTCAATACGCTGGTTTTTCCTTTCAATGCGCTTGTGATAGCGGCTGTAATCAACATCCCGTGCTTCCTGCTGTTCTTCAAGTACCTGCTTGTTGTGTTGCTGAATGCGCTGTCTTTCTTTTTCATATTGTTTCTGCCGTTTTCTGTTTTCTTTTTTTTGCAATCGCTCAAGCCGGGCATTGTATTTATCTATCTTGTCACCAGTATACTTCCTTTTTTCCAGACGCGCTTTTTCCTGCTCTTCCAGTACCTTATTATTGTATTTGTCTATCTTTTCACTCATCCTTTCGAGCTCACGCATACGTCTTTTTTCCTGTCTTTCATTTCTTCTGTCAATGCGTCGGTTTTGGCGGATTATCTTATTCCTGATTTTCTGTTCCGTTAACATTTTTTCATGCTTCTGCAATTCAATAACCGCCCGGTTATATTCTTTAATACTTTCGCTTTCTCTTTTCCATTCCTCTTGCAAAGCCTCTTTTACCGCTTTTCGTTCTTCCAAAACTTGTTGGTTGTGCTTTTCAATTTGCCTGCTTTCCTGAATTAGATTTTTTCTTATTTTTTTCCTTTCACGCTCCATCATTCGGTCTTTGCGTCTGTTTTCCCGTTCAATGCGCCTTGATTCTTTGGCTTCTTCCCTTTCCAGCCTGCGATCAGCCCTTTC